>NZ_JBFLVD010000014.1:0-303323 GCF_040750395.1 Scandinavium sp. UTDF21-P1B | reverse complement strand
AGATTATCCGTGGCGATTCAATGCCCTGAAACAACAGCTGTCTCTCCTGCCCGAAACACTCTCCCGCACGATACTGAACCGCATCCGCCAGCACATCCATTACGAACCCGTGATTGGCATCATGGGTAAAACAGGAAGTGGAAAAAGTTCGCTCTGCAATGCCCTCTTTCAGCAGCCCCTTAGTCCGGTCAGCGATGTGCAGGGCTGTACCCGCGAACCGCTTCGCTTCACGCTCGATATTGGCGGGCGTCGCATGACGCTGGTCGATTTACCCGGTGCCGGAGAATCTCTGGACTATGACCGTGAATACCGGCAGCTGTATAAAGATCAGTTACCGACGCTGGATCTTATCCTCTGGGTGATGAAAGCGGATGACCGGGCCTGTGCGACCGATGAAGCGTTTCACCGGTTCCTGCTCAATTGTGGCGTCTCACCGGGCAGCATTGTCTTCGTCATTAACCAGGCCGACAAGGCGGAACCCTCGCTGGAATGGGACAGGGAAGCGTGTCTGCCCTCCACCGGCCAGTTGCTGACGCTGACCGCCCGAAGCGCAGCCATCTCACGGCAGTTCTCCTGTCCTTATCCGGTGCATGCGGTGTCAGCCAAAACCGGCTACAACCTGGCCCGTCTGGTCGAAACCATGATATTTGCCCTGCCCCCGGAGGCCAGCAGCGGCTTGTTTCGTCAGGTCAGGGAAGAGCACCGGACTGCGGAGGCAGAGAGTACCGCCCGACAGGATTTCGGCGATCTGCTGGGTGAGTTATTCAGCCGGATAGTGGACGCCATTCCGCTGCCAAAGGCGGTCCGTGAAGCGCTGGGAACGATCCGCGACGGCATTGTGAATGCCGCTTCTGCGCTGTGGCACTTACTTTTTTGAGGTGGTGGAAATGATACTCAGGACACTGACATGGCCCCTGTTACGCATGCTGCTGCGCTATATCCGAAGACAGGTGGTTAACAGGATCCTGGATTACTGCCGGCGCGCAGGCTGGCCGGAGAAAGAGATCCACAGCGTCCGTTGGGCTCTCATCGTTCTGTTTCGCATCTTACTGCGTTTACTGAGGGCGAGATTAATAAAACGCAATACTGCAGCCACCTTCAGCCCTGACAACGCCTCCTGCTGACCGGCTTTATGACAGGGTATGACCGCATAACGCTGATCCGCTAAGCAATGTGAAATTATCATCGTAAATTCAGACAGTTATCGTGGGGAAAATATTTCATCTTTTCTGCCGCGCTGTCTTATCGCTGGTCATATCCTGTCCACCCCGTCCTGCATAATAACCGCATGAGTTATCTCGGTATTTTCATTCACGGAGGGCATATGCGCGCCACGGCCCCTGCGCCCCGACACGACAGGCTGGCACTCAGGCTGTCAGTTATTATCAGCCGGCTTTTTGCCGGTGAATCCCTTTCACTGAAAGCGCTGTCCGGTGAATTTGGCGTATCTGAACGCACCCTGCGCCGGGATTTCTCTCAGCGTCTGCTGCATCTGGATCTGACCGGCGATAACGGCTGCTGGCGGTTACGGACGAACCCGATGCGCGATCATACTCCTGGTGCGCTGGCGTTTGCCCGCAACACCGGAATAGCTCGTCTCATTCCCTCACAGAGCCGTCATCTGATGCAGCTGTTGATGGATGAAAACGGCACATCTCCATGCCTGATAGGCCATGTACAGCAGCCAGCAAGGATCCTCCCGGACTGCTTTCAGCGGCTTGCTGAAGGCATTTACCACCACCGGATGGTCAGCCTGCTGGTTAAGGGCATCCGTCACGACCACCTTGAGCCCTACCGGCTGATTTTCTCACAGGCATGCTGGTATCTGGTGGCCTGCAGGCAGGGATCCATTCACGTCTTCTCGCTTGACGAGATTATCTCCGTCTCGCTTTCAGAGCAGCATTTCAGACATCGCAACGAGACTAACGCACTTATCGCCATGGAGGACTTCATCAACGCCCTTCCGCATTTTCACTTTATCAGCAACGTCATTCATACCTTCAGGGAGCATTCTCCCGAACCTCAGACCAGACCAAAAGGAGTTAAGACATGAAACATGGTACAGCCCTGCTGCTCAGCGCAGGAATGATGCTGGCATCGCTGTCGGCCGTAAATGCCGCTACGCCCGACACACTTATACAGACACACCACCAGCGCTGCGGAAAGCCCGTCTTCTATGCGCAGACCGTTAACCACAAAAAGGAAGTCGAGATTTGCATCATCACGCCGTCGGTATCGTATTCATTCGGCAGGACCGGCGCAGAACATAAGGAGATGGACATTAGCGTACCGGCAAACACCACCACGTACGCTTACCAGAGCAATCAGGTTATCAGTCTGCAGAAATTCACAGTCAGAAACGGCGACACCTCATACCAGGTATCTGCTGGGACAAACGATGAAGGCAGACCGTTCGCGTCCCTGGACGTTTACCAGGGAACACCTGAGGCGGGTAAGCATCTGGCGGAAATCCGGCTCGACCCGAATACGGTGGTGAACAACATCAACCATGCACTTGAACAGGAAGGCGTAGCGGAATCTGACAGCCTCTGAGCAGAGGCGTTTTAACGAATGGATATTAACACAATGATTAACAGGCCATTAAAAATGACAATGGTGCTCCGGGGCGCGTTACTGGCCGTCACGCTGCTGTCAGCGCTGGCCCTGAGCGGCTGTGGTGACAAAAACGAACGTGAGTTTATACGGGGTTGTAAGTCCGGTGGCGGGACCACCGCTGTCTGCGGCTGTATCTGGGATGAGCTGAAGACGAAATATACCCACGGGGAACTGGAGAAAATGAACCAGCAGTACGGCTATGTCCCCCCACGTTTTATGGACAACATGCTGAGCGCCGCTCAGCAGTGCAGAAAATAAGGACTGAACAGAATGACGCTAGTGATTAAATATTTCGCAATTGCCTTCGGCATCGCGCTTGTGGTCGTCCTGTTTAACGTGTTCGGGAGCACCGACGAAATCCGCAGTTTCGGGCAGGGGATGGGGTATCTGTTCTGGATGACACTCGGTCCCGGTGCCGGTATGACCATCGGCGCGTTCCTGCGCCAGTGGCTGATGCCGGACAGCGTCTATACCACCGGCGGAATGGGCTGTCTGTTAAAAGCCCGACTGTTCTGGCTTGCGGGTCCTCAGTGTATCGGCTGGCTGGCTGGCCTGATGACGGTTGGCAAACAGCTTATGTAACGCCCGCAACAGCGGCATCAACAGCTGCCGGCTTCTCGATAATTTAAGGAAAAGTTCATGCGCAAACTATCTGCCGTTCTGCTGGTAACAACACTGGCATTCACTGGCTTCGCTCACGCTATCCCCAATATGTGGACCAGCGGCTTCGGCATGGGGGTGACCGAATACATCATCACCAGCCCCGAAAATGTGATGTTTAACCTCAACTGCACAGGCAACCCCGATGAGCAGAACCTCCTGCAGCATCACGTCATGCTCACCTTTCCCGATGGTTCCGGGGCAGACTCACATGACGACCATACCGCCATCACGCTGGTAATAAATGATCGACAATTCCCGCTACCTTCGTCTCTGGGATGGCGTAATGCGGACAATGCCTGGTCGCAGTTTATTACGGCCCTGGGACAGGCTGCATATTTTGATGTGTATGTGAATGACAGGAAAGCCGGCAGTTTTAACCCGGGGATCAGAAATACGCAGCAGGAACTGAAAAATATGAGCGACTGTGAAAATACCGCCGGTTAATTCCCGGAAACACTTCCCTCACTCCTCACTCATTTAATACAGGAACTTAGTTTATGACGGATATCACAATTAATACCCTCAGCCAGCGGCTGAATACCCGTACGCTGCATTTTGTCCTGCTCAGCATGGCAACCTGCGGCGTCTGGCCCCTGCTCTGGCTTTACAAAAAGCAGGATATCGTCAGCGAAACCACGGGTTATCCGCTTTACGGCAATTTGTTTGTTATCTGGCTGACCGTCTGTTTCGGACTCAGCCGCCAGTTGGGTGCCATGGCAGCGCCTGACCCGTACGGTTACGACTCAACCGGCGATATCCTGCTGGCCATCAGCGGGCTGCTCTCAGTAGCCAGTGGTGTGATGTATGTGGTCTGGGCTTTTAAGGCCAGAACCGCGCTGCGTCACTATGCGCTGAACACGTTTCGCTTTGACCTGAAGATGAACGTCTTTTATACCGTGCTGTTTAACGTCTTCTACATCACGTACTGCATCAATGACATGCAGCAGGCGCTGGCGAAACACCAGATTATTCACAGCAACACCACAACACCGGGTGAACCTGCTCCGGCCCAGGCGGCAGAACAGACAAACCAGCCCTGACCATTACTAAAGCACCAGTATTACTCACCACCGACGCCCTGCTCATCCGAGCGGGGCGTTTTCTTTTGTTTCTCAGAAAGGAAATTTCCATGCGCTTAGCCAGCCGTTTTGGCGCTGCCAGCCTCGTGCGCCGCGACCATCCGTTAACCCGCGATGAACTGGCACACTATGTGCCCAGCATCTTCAGCGAAGAAAAACATAAATCCCGCAGCGAGCGTTACACGTACATCCCGACCATCACCTTGCTGGATAACCTGCAGCGGGAAGGCTTCCAGCCGTTCTTTGCCTGCCAGACCCGCGTGCGTGACCTGAATAAACGCGACCACACAAAGCACATGCTGCGCCTCAGGCGTGAGGGGCAAATCACCGGCAAACAGGTCCCCGAAATCATCCTGCTTAACAGTCACGACGGCTCCAGCTCATACCAGATGCTGCCGGGGTTGTTTCGCTTTGTCTGCCAGAACGGGCTTGTCTGCGGCGAAACCTTTGGGGAGGTGCGCGTGCCGCATAAGGGTAATGTGGTGGAGAAAGTCATTGAAGGGGCTTATGAGGTACTGGGAATATTTGACCGGGTTGAAGAAAATCGGGATGCGATGCAGTCGCTGTTACTCACGCCACCGGCACAGCAGGCTTTTGCAAAAGCCGCCCTGACGTACCGCTTTGGTGAAGAGCACCAGCCGGTAACGGAAGCACAGATACTGACGCCCCGACGCCATGAAGACCGTCAGGACGACCTGTGGTCAGTTTTCAATCGTTGCCAAGAGAACCTTCTGAAAGGGGGTCTGCCAAAGGTAAACGCAGCCATACCCGCGCGGTTAGAGGCATAGATGGCGACGTTAAGCTCAACCGGGCGCTCTGGGTAATGGCAGAACAACTGCAGCAGGCGCTGAGCTGATGCAGCACGTTCCTGCGAATGCCTGCCAGACAGTGGTCTGGCCCGTCTCTCTGCAAAACCAGCCCGGCTGCCGTTCTGTATCCGACGATGACCTCTGCGCCTGGTGCAGGCATCTCTGCTACCGGCCTGGTGAACTCAGCCTGTGCCGACTGTCTGTGGCTGACGGCATCTGGCCCTCACAGTGCGATGCTGATGGCTATGCACAGTCCTGCCCACAACTGCTTCTAACCACACCGTCTGCTGAACTTACCCACCGGTAACGTCTTTCTTCGCCATCACGCCTCAAATCACCTTTTCCATACATCAGGTTCCCGTTAACCGGAACCGCACTTATGACCTTTCAAAAGGAATAACCGATGAATAACACCACAAATCTGCAAACCCTTTCAGACACCGAAAATACCAACACCCTCACCGCCACGTTGCTGCCTGATGAGCAGCGCATTGGCTTCTGGCCGCAGCACTTTGGCAACATACCGCAGTGGATAATCCTTGAACCGCATATCTTCGCCTGGATGGACCGCTTCTGCGCGAACTACAACGGAGGTATCTGGAATTTTTACACCCTCAGCAATGATGGCGCGTTTATGGCTCCGGAGCCCGACGGTAACGACGGTGAAAAATGGACGCTGTTCAACCCGATGAATGGCAACGGCGCGGAAGTGAGCACAGAGGCCGCCGGAATAACCGTCTGTCTGATGGCTTACAGCCACCACGCCATGCGCACCGAATGCGACGCCATGACGGAGCACTATTACCGTCTGCGAGACTATGCACTCAACCACGCGGAATGCAGCGCCATCATGCATATCATCGACTGAGGACCCCACTATGGAAACACAGTTACCGCTGTTTGCCGCCAAATTACCGGCATCCGCACAGCACACCATCCGTGAGGCATTAACCCTGCTGGAACGTCAGTTACGTGAACCCGGAGTGTCATTTACCTCCAGTAGCTCAGTACGTGACTGGCTGCGCCTGCAGCTTGCCACACTGGAGCGCGAAGAATTTACCGCGCTCTTCCTCGATAACCAGCACCGGCTGATTGCGCATGAAACTCTCTTCACCGGCACCATCAATCATACGCAGGTCCATCCACGGGAAGTCGTGAAGGCTGCACTGAAACATAACGCTGCTGCCATGCTCGTGGCGCACTGTCATCCTTCAGGGCACGCAGAGCCCAGCGATTCAGACAGACGGATCACAGAACGTCTTAAGCAGGCGCTGGACCTGGTGGATATCCGCCTGCTGGATCATCTGGTTGTTGGCGGGATGGAGATCGTCTCGCTCGCTGAACGCGGCTGGCTGTAAGGGGGCCGGTGATGAAAATTATCAGTAAACGTCAGGCCATGGCGATTTACCGTCAGCATCCACAGTCCCGGCTGTTTCGCTTCTGCACCGGTAAATACTCATGGTCCGGCAGTATCTGCCACTATGCAGGGCGGGAGGTACAGGATGTCAGCGGTGTGCTGGCCGTCTTCGCGGAGCGCCGTCAGGACCGCAACGGCCCGTATGTCGTCCTGCGCAGCGTCACGCTGAACTAAGTAAGGAGAACAGATGAGCCAAGTTATCTCCACCACCGTTTATACGCTGGATGAACTATCTGAATCCGCCAGGGAGAACGCCCGTAGCTGGTATCGTGAGCATGCGCTGAACGATGACTGGTATCAGAACGTGTTTGACGAGTTTACCGACATCTGCAGCATCCTGGGCGTGGATATTAAGCTGTACCGGGTTCCTCTCCTGTCGGGCAGCAACCGACAGCACCACTGCATCTGGTTCAGCGGTTTTTGCCATCAGGGAAGCGGCGCTGTTTTCGAGGGGGATTATGCTTACCAGCCGCAGGCGGTATGCCGGATCAGGGAACACTTTCCTGAAGACGCTGACCTTCACCGGATTGCCGATTCACTGCAGACCATCCAGTTACATAACAGCGGCGAGCTTCGCGCCACAATCCGTCATCACGGTCAGCATATCCATGAATCCTGCATGGCAATCGCGGTCGAACGCCACAGCCCCTCCGGGCAGGACATCACCACAGACAGTGAGGCGGCGATAAGCGAAACCATCCGGGAGCTGGCCCGATGGCTATACGACTGGCTGGAAAGCGAATACAGCTGGCAGACCTCCCCCGCCATTGTTGACGAAGACATCATCGACAATGAATACACCTTCACCGGATCCGGCCAGCGCTTCGGCTGACCTGATGTCCATTAAACAACGTTTCTTAATTCAATTTTAACGAGGTTAATCATGCCAGATATTCCCGCCACAGATGACAACATGGACGTACCGCGCTGGGGTCTGCATCGCGATATCACACCGTGTTTTGGTGCACGACTGGTGCAGGAAGGCAACCGACTGCACTATCTCGCCGACCGCGCCAGCATTACAGGAACCTTCAGCAATGCGGATTTACGCCATCTCGACCAGGCGTTTCCGGTACTGATGAAGCAGCTGGAGTTGATGCTGCTTTCCGGTGAGCTTAATCCCCGCCATCAGCACTGCGTCACACTGTATGCGAAAGGGCTGACCTGTGAATCAGATACGCTGGGGTCGCATGGGTACGTGTACCTGGCGATTTATCCGACACCAGCAACAACCGCGTAAAGTTTCTTACTCCTTATCCTTGTTTTTACACATCAACAAAGAGATCCAGCTATGCAAACCCAACCACTATCCTCAACACGGGAGGCCTCACCACGCCCGTCTCCCGTGGAGATCTGGCAGCAGCTCCTGAGCCACCTGCTGGACCAGCACTACGGTCTGACGCTGAACGATACGCCGTTTGGCAACAATAGGATGATTCAGGAGCATATCGACGCCGGGGTATCACTGTGCGACGCGGTGAACTTCATCGTGGCAAAGTACGACCTGGTCCGTACTGACAGACGCGGCTTCGTCGCAGAAACACAGTCACCACTTATCGGCAGTATTGATATCCTCCGAGCCCGGAAGGCGACCGGGCTGTTGACCCGTCATGGCTACAGACCTGTAACAGATCTCATTACCGGCAAATACAGAAAGGAACAACAATGAAGCTGTCCCTGACGGTGGAAGCCGACGCCATCAACGTACTGGCCCTCAATATGGGCCGGATCACCATAGATATTGACGGCATTGAGCTGGCCGACCTGATCAATGTGGTCTGTAGCAGCGGCTATTCACTTCGTATTGCTGATACCCCCGGGAAGCTAATTGTTGAAGATCCGCTACCAGCTGTCACCCGCCTGAGCGGGCTCCAGTGCAGTACCACGCATATTACCTGTGAGGATAACGCTATCCTCGACCTGACCACTCTTCAACGCCACGACGGCGGCAACAGCGACTGGATACTGTACACCGGTTACGGTTACCTGCTCAGACTTAGCGCTCGCTTATACCCGGTGCTGGAACTGAAGCGAATGGGGCTTTCAAAAGACAGCCGTCGGTTAGTAACCACGCTGATACGACGTTACAGGATCGATATTCTTCATCTGGATGCAGCGGGCGACCTGTTGCCCGGTTTTGCCACTTTCGACTGGTAGGCTCTCATTCCGACATATTCAGTCTCTGCAACACATCCGGTTAGAATAATCACAGCTCAATATTCACCCTACGCATAAGCGCCAGCCCTCACCAGCTGGCATTTTGCTTTATATAAAGGAAATAAAAATGTCAGAACTGACTCTCACCGAATCCGAAGTTTTAACCGATCACACCGACGTGATTTGCTCCACCAGCATTGAGCGCATCGTCACTGGACGTAATGCCGCACTGGTACAGATTGAAGCGCTCATTCAGCAACTCAACGATATTTCAACTCTGACCCGCAGTATCGGCGGGAAAGCCGCTCTGGACTGGGCTATGAAGCAGGACTTCCGCTGCGGCTGTTGGTTGATGGAAAAAAGAGAAACGGCAATGAAGGCCATATATCGCAATCTCGATCGCGATATATGGCGTGACTTAATGAAGCGTTCAGGGATGCTTTCCATTATGGATGCCCAGGCTCGTGAGCAGTGGTATAACAGCCTGGAGAAAGACGAAATTCCCGCTATCAGTGAAGAAAATATCCTGAGCACATTTAAACAATTGCATCTGAATAAAGGTGAAGTATTTGAACGTGGTGTGATTAACGTGTTTAAGGGGCTGAGCTGGGATTACAAAAGCAATAGCCCGTGTAAGTTTGGGAAGAAAATCATCGTGACAGGGCTGGTGAAATATGACCGTTGGGGATTTGGTATTAACTGGGGCTGGCAGCGTGATCGACTGGCAGACCTTGAGCGCATGCTGATGTTACTGGATGGAAAGCCTGTCCCCGACAACCGCGCTGACGTTACCCGTCGCCTGGGAGACCATATCCATGAGAACCGGCACAGTACCCGATATGAAAATGAGATGTTTGCAATCAGGTACTTTCAGAAGGGAACAGCACATATCACCTTTAAGCGCCCTGAACTGGTCGATAAGCTGAATAACATTATCGCCCGGCACTATCCAGGGATGCTGCCCACTCAACAGTAAGGAGCCAGTTTATGATATCATTTTCACACTCTGATAGTGCTCAGTACTATTCCGCAAAAAGCCAGAGCGCTATGCCATCAAAAAGGGTTCAAATGGACGTAAAAATTCCCGTTCAACCGTCAAATTTTGACGCCCTGCAGAAGGGGGCTTTACTGGGGGCCCAGGCATTTATAGAACACAACAAAAACCATATAAATCAGTATACATACAAATTAAAATCCATTCCGAGTCCGGGCACCACTATTTAAAGAACCCAGCCTATGGCTGGTTTTTTGCTTTTTGGCATCCGGACTCTGCATCGAATTTGGTTCGATGATTCGCTCGCGGAATGACACCCTCATCCCGCGAGCAAAACTCAGGTCTACTCTTTCCGGCTCTCCACTATCAGCGGCTCGATATCGCTCTCTTTCTTGATGACCAGAGACTCATCACCGCGAAGGCAGGTGCCACCATAGTTGCCACCCACGGTGAAGGTGCACACCTGAATGTACTTGCCGTCGACGTTGGGCAGGCACCAGAGCTGCTGGTAGATATTTTTACGGTCGACGAACTTGCCTGAGCTTTGGTCCAGCAGCTCTTCATCGTGGCTGACAAGGTCGATGTTGCTGCCGCAGCGGCCTGAAATCGGCTTCACCGCATAGCCGGTTTTCGCCAGCTCCTCATTGACCACAAAATCCGTATCCAGCAGATAACGGTGATTCGGGAAGAGCTGCCAGAGCACCGGCAGAATAGCCTTGTTGCCCGGCACCACAGTCCACAGCGGTTCAAAGACCATCACTTCCGGACGCAGCAGCACGTCCATCAGGCGTACTTCATTATCCGGGTGGCCCGTGCGAATCGGCACCGCGGCGAACTCGGTTTCGCTCACCTCACGCACCTGCTCAATGGCGGTTTCCCACGCCCAGGTTTTCCACACGCAGTTAACCGGGCGGTTATCACCGTCAATCAGCAGCCCGGCGGCATCCCAGCGTAGCTCGTCCAGGCCGTAGAGAATTTTGCTGTCAAACCCGGCTTCCGTCAGCGCCTTTTGCATAAAGCGGGCGTGATAATTTTCCTCCAGATCTTTGTCCTGCATGATGTGGACAAACGGGCGAGCGCTGCTGTGTTTCCACGCGCCAATCAGTTCACCTAACAGCTCTTCTGAAGGGTTATAGCCTTCGCCACGATAGCCCGTTTTTGCCCACTGCTCCAGAATCAGGCCACCTTCGGTATGGCACGACGCCGAATCGGCGTTGTACTCATAGACCTTCAGCCCACGCTCATCCATGCAGAAATCCATGCGCCCGGTGATCATATCGTGGCGACGCCGCTGCCAGGAAAGACGTAAGCGTGGCCAGAGGATTTTCGGGATGTCGAACAGCGCCAGCAGCGAGTCATCCTTCATCACCTTGTCGGTGGCGTGCAGATACATCAGGTGCAGTTCGTTGGTCGCCTTCACCAGCTCCTGCTCGGCGCACTCGGTGATGGTGAAATACTGACAGGGATCATGATTGATAAAGTGACCGTTGGCCCGAACGTAGGCGGCCTGCAAAGGCTCCTGCTCGTTCAGCCATGCGCCATCGAACTGACCTTTATTTTCCAGGCGCGCGCCCTGAATATTCAGCGCTTTCCCCGGCAGCGCGGGCTGCGGCAGGCTGTGTTCATTGTTTTCCGTCTGGATCATCCACCCCAGAATGGTGGTGTCATCAAACGTGTCTTCAATGGTGTAGTGCCCGCCCTTCACGACCAGCGTCAGCTCGCGCGTCCACTGCTGGCCCTGCGGCAGAGGGTGATGAATCACGTTCTGTTCGGCGACGCGAACCTTATTACCCACCAGCTGCGTGATGACCGCCACGTGGCCCGTTTCATTAAACTCACCGCCCTTCTGCCAGATCAGCAGCGAACCCGCCACCGGTGGCCGTTTTGAGCCATTGGCAAACGCCTGCAGCGGCAGAAGATTGTCGTTTACCACCTGGCGCAAAAAGCGCAGGGAAAAAATCTCATAGGCCATGCCGACATCGGTAAATACAAAGCCGTAGGTCAGGAACAGAAAGCGGCGCGCAAACTCAACGCACTGCCATTTGTGGCCCATGTATTCGTTATCTATATAGCTGCGAAAAGAAACATCGCTGTGAGAGAAATCAGGACCTAAACTGCTGTAGTTTGAGGAGTAAATCGCCACGCCCCCCGGCGCATACCCTAACAACGTTCCAAAAGGTGCATCACTGCCGGAGATTCCAGTACTCATTCTTCCAACCTAATTTTTCGTTCGGGGGAGCAGGCGGCTTACTGAATTCCTGTCGTCGTCTGCGCATTGCCAATGTTCTGACAGAAGTGGCTTAATCATACACCTCGCAGATAAGATAATCGAAACGACAACACAACATCAGGAGTCAACATGAGCTTACAGGCACAGGCGCTGGAGTGGGGGCACGGTCCAAAAACTTTCGAGGTTTTTCTGGAACCTACCTGCCCCTTCTCGGTAAAAGCGTTCAACAAACTTGACGCACTGCTGGCCGCCGTCGGAGAAGATAAGCTGACGATAAAAATCCGTTTGCAGTCACAGCCGTGGCATCTTTTCTCTGGCGTAATCGTCCGCTGCATTCTTGCCGCATCAACCTTGCCGGACGGTAAAGCCAAAGCCAAAAAAGTGATGCAGGCGGTGGCAGATCGTCGGGAGGAGTTTGAATTCACGGATCATTGCAGCGGGCCGAATATGCAGGCCACGCCGCAGGACATTCTGGAACGTATTGAACGCTACAGCGGCGTACAGGTCGCCGAAGCGTTCGCGGTGCCGGAGCTGCAAACGTTGATTAAATGGCACTGTAAATACGCCCGCCAGAACGGGATCCACGTGTCGCCGACGTTTATGGTAAACGGGCTGGTTCAGCCAGATTTAGGCAGCGGGGATGATATTGCCGTTTGGGCTGAGCGAATTCTGGCATAACCACTGAGCGTTGCCCGGTGTCTGATTGCCCGGTGGCGGCTGACGCCTTACCGGGCCTACAGTTGAGTGTTCACCCAGGCCGGGCAAGTCACGCGCCGCCCGGCCATCCAACGTTATCCCACCAGCAGCGTTTTCGCTTCCAGATAAGCCTGTATGCCCCATTTGCCCATTTCGCGGCCCAGGCCGGACTGCTTCATGCCGCCGAACGGCGCTTTAGGTTCATGTGCCATCGTATTGACCAGCACACGACCCGATTCAATTTGCTGCGCAACGCGCACTGCACGTTCGGTGTTGCTGCCAAGCACCATCGCACTCAGGCCATAGGTCGTGTCGTTAGCGATAGCCAGCGCTTCGGCTTCATCATCGTAAGGGATCATCACCAGCACCGGGCCAAAAATCTCTTCACGGGCAATGCGCATCTGGTTATGCCCGACAAAGACGGTCGGCTTCACGCCCCAGCCCTGCGTCATGCCCGCCGGGCGCCCTTCTCCGCCAACCAGCAGCTTCGCCCCCTCTTCCACGCCAAGACGAATGTAGTCCTGCACGCGCTGCCATTGCTTGCGGCTGACCATCGGGCCGATATCGGTATTTTCATTACGCGGATCGCCGGACTGCACCTTACTTACCGCCTGAACGAACGCCTGTTCAAATTCCGTCTGGCGGCTACGCGGCACCAGAATACGCGTTCCGGCGACGCAGGCCTGCCCGCTGTTCATAAAGCCTGCTGCCAGCGCCAGCGGCACGGCCCGATCGGTTTCGGCATCGTCCAGAATAATCGTCGGTGACTTCCCGCCGAGCTCGAGCGTCACGCGCTTCAGGGTCCGCGCCCCGCTTTCAACGATGTGCTTGCCTACCGCCGTCGAACCGGTAAAGGAGATTTTGGCGATGTCGGGATGATGGTTAATCGCGTCGCCCACCACCTCGCCGCGCCCGGTAATGATATTGAACACGCCCGCCGGAATACCGGCTTCATGCAGCGCTTCGGTCACAACCTGAGTCTGAATGCCGCTCATCTCGCTCGGTTTGATCACCGCCGTACAGCCCGCCGCCATCGCCGTGGCAAGCTTATTGCAGATAAACCCGGCGTCGCTGTTCCACGGCGTGATGAGCCCCGCCACGCCCACCGGAGTCATGATCACCTGCGCGCTGCCAGCCCGCTCAACAAATTCGAAAGACTCCAGCGCCTCAATTGCCTGAGCAATCACGTCAGCCGGGTATTGCGCCATCCAGCGCCCGCGAACCGCAGGTGCACCGTATTCCGTAACGATAGCCTCCAGAAGCTCATCCTCACGCGCCGCAACGGCAGCGTGCATACGCTTCAGCACGGCGATACGCTCTGCTTTCGTCGTGCGGGACCAGGCAGGAAACGCCGCTTTCGCTGCCGCGATCGCCCGTTCGGCGTCGACTTCATCAGCCAGGCGCACGGTGCCAATTACCGCTTCGGTTGTCGGGTTGAACAGTTCAAAGCGCTCTTCGCCGTGCGGAGTAACGAATTCGCCGTTGATGTAAATGCTGTCGATGTGCTGCATGGTATTCCCCACATATTCAGTTTGTGGAGCGAGTATAGAAACGGATGACCGCTACGATAAGAGGGTCTATCCTGAATGGACTGTCACGAAAATCGGGATAATCTATGCATCGCACAGGATTCACGGAGCTGGAAGTGGTGCTCGCCGTCGCCCATCGTCAAAGTTTTCGCGCCGCGGCGCGCGAACTCGGCATGTCCGCCACGGCGGTCAGCAATGCCGTTGCCGGGCTGGAAAGCCGTCTGAAGGTGCGCTTGTTCAACCGTTCCACCCGCAGCGTAGCGCTGACGCCTGCAGGCGAGCGCTACGTCGAGCGGATTGCGCCTGCGCTGGCGGAAATTCAGCGCGCGTCGGAAGAGATCGCCGCCGTCCCCGATACGCCCACCGGCACGCTGCGCATTAACGCTCCGCAGGAGAGCGTGTCGATACTGTATGAACCGTTGCTGGAAATATTCCTGAAACGCTACCCGCAAATACGGCTGGAGATCACCAGCGAATCGCGGCTGGTCGATATTGTGGCGGAAGGCTATGACGCGGGGATCCGCCTGGCGGAATCCGTGCCTCAGGACATGATTGCCGTACCGCTCACGCCGGACATCCGCATGCTGATCGTCGCTACGCCGGAGTATCTGGCCAGACACGGCACGCCGCAGTCGCCGGATGATTTACTGAAACATCAGAGCGTCGGCATGCGCATGTCCCACGGCGGCATTTATCACTGGGAGCTGGAGCGCAACCAGCAGAAAATCAACGTCAACGTGCCGCCGCGTATCGTGCTTAACGAGATGCGCGCCATTCATCGCGCCGCCCTCAGCGGGATCGGCATCGCCTTTATTTCCAACTGGTTTGTGGATGAGGATATCGCCGCCGGGCGGCTAATCAGCGTGATGGACGAGTGGAGTCAGCCGTTTGGCGGCCTGCAGCTCTACTACCCCGGCAGACGTCACGTTCCGCCGGGGCTGAAGGCGTTTATTGAGCTAGTGCATGAGCTGCGCAATGAAAGCCGGGTGGCGCTGCGCTAACCCGGCCTGCGCTTTTTGTAGGCCCGGTAAGGCGTAAGCCGTCACCGGGCAGATTTCGCAGGTAAAACTCAGACCTTAAACAACCAGCACGCCGCAAAATGGCGCGGGGCAATCTCCTGCATCGGCGGCTCCTGCTCGCGACAAACCGGCATCACCTGCGGGCAGCGGCTACAGAACCGGCAGCCGCTGATTTCCGCCGTCGGGCCCGGGATTTCCCCTTTCAGCCCGCCGTGATCGAGATGACGCACGCGCGGATCGGGCTGCGGTACGGAGGCCAGCAGCGCTCGCGTATACGGATGCGCCGGGTGCTGATACAGCGTATTGGCCTCTGCCACCTCCACCAGCTTGCCGAGATACATCACGCCAATCCGGCTGGAGATATGGCGCACCATCGACAGGTCATGGGCGATAAACAGATAGGTCAGCCCCAGCTCCTGCTGTAAATCCTGCAGGATATTCACCACCTGCGCCTGCACCGACACATCAAGCGCCGAGAGCGGCTCGTCGCACAGCACAAACTCCGGGCGTACCGACAGCGCGCGGGCGATGCTGATGCGCTGGCGCTGCCCGCCGCTGAACTCATGCGGGAAACGCTGTAAATGCTCCTGCTTGAGCCCAACTTTATACAACAGCTCTTGCGCACGATCGCGCTGGGTCTGCTTGTCATAGCCATGGATCTGCATCGGCTCAGACACCAGCTGCTGCACGGTCATACCGGGGTTCAGCGAGGAGTACGGATCCTGAAAAATGGCCTGCATCCGGCGACGCAGGGGCTTGAGGGTTTTCTCGTTCGCCTGCGCAATCTCCTGCCCGGCAAAGGCAATCTCGCCGGAGGTGATGTCGAACAGCCTCAGGATCGCCCGCCCGAGCGTCGATTTACCGCAGCCGGATTCGCCCACCAGGCCAAAGGTTTCGCCCGGCAGAATATCGAAACTGACGCCGTCGACGGCCCTGACCGTCAGCCCTTTTCTCATCAGGCCGCCGCCGAGGGAATAGTGCTTACGCAGATCGCGTACGCGAATTAATGGCTCCTGACTCATGCGGGGATCTCCTTGTCCTGCCATAGCCAGCATGCAGTGCGGTGGCCGTTATTATTGGCGTAAAACGGTGGCTGCTTGTCACACTGCGCCATCTTCTGCGGGCAGCGTTCAGCAAACGGGCAGCCCGGCGGCGGGTTGAGCAAACCTGGCGGAGAGCCTTCGATCGGCGAAAGACGATGCTCAGGTTCGTCTGCACGCGGTAAAGACGCCAGCAGCCCGCGGGTGTACGGATGCAGAGGCTGCCAGAAAATGTTCTCCACGCTGCCCTCTTCCATCACTTGCCCGCCGTACATCACCACCACGCGGCTGCATACCTGCGCCACCACGCCGAGATCGTGGGTGATAAGCAAAATCGCCGTGCCGGTTTCCTGCTGCAGCGATTTCAGCAGACGCAGGATCTGCGCCTGAATGGTCACGTCCAGCGCAGTGGTCGGCTCATCGGCAATCAGCAGCTGCGGACCGCAGGAGAGCGCAATGGCAATCATTACTCGCTGGCGCATCCCGCCGCTGAACTCATGGGGATACTGGTCAAAGCGCCGCTCTGCATCCGCAATGCCCACGCGGCCCAGCATTTCAACCGCTTTGGCTTTCGCCTCACGCTTCGACAGCCCTTTATTGCGGCGCAAAATTTCCGTCATCTGGCGGCCAACGGTCAGCACCGGGTTCAGCGCCGTCATCGGATCCTGGAAGATCATCGCGATATCGTTGCCGCGAATACGCCGCATCTGCTCCGGCGTTTTCCGCGCAAGATCTTCACCGCGAAAGCGCACATGGCCGCCGGTGATTTTGCCGGTATTACCGAGCAGCTGGATCACCGACTTACAGGTGACGCTTTTGCCGCAGCCCGATTCTCCGACGATGCCGACAAGCTCGCCGGGCTGCAGCGCAAAGCTCACCCCGCGCACCGAATGCACTTCGCCGTCGCGGGTAAAGAACGACGTTGTTAAGTTTTCGAGTTCCAGTAAGTTATGCATCACGGTTGGCTCCCGGCTCAAAGGCGGTGCGGAACACGTCGCCCAGCACGTTAAAACTGAACACCGTCAGCAAAATGAGAATGCCCGGGAACATCGCCAGCCAGGAGGCTTCGCCGATATAGGACTGAGCGTTGTTCAGCATACTGCCCCAGGACGCGGCGGGCTGCTGCACGCCAAGCCCGAGGAAGCTTAACGTCGACTCCATCAGAATCGCGGAGGCGATATTCAGCGTGGCGGCGACGATAATCGTTGGCAGCACGCCGGGAATAATGTGGCGCACGATGATCCGCAGCGGATGCTCACCGGACGCGCGGGCGTAGAGCACATATTCACGTTCCTTCACCGACAGCGTTTCGGCGCGGATCATGCGCGACATGTTCATCCACGTCAGCAGACTGATAATCAGGATAATGCTCTCGACGCCCGGCTTCAGGTACGCGTTAAGCACCAGCAGCAGGAAGAACGCCGGGATCGCCATCAGGATTTCGACGGCGCGCATCATCAGGTTGTCGATCCAGCCGCCAAAATAGCCGCTAAGGGTGCCAACTACCGTGCCAATCAGGGTGGAGAAGATCATCACCAGAAAGCCAACCATCAATGAGATCTGCCCGCCGTAGAGCGCGCGGGTGAAATAGTCGCGACCGTATTCATCGGTGCCGAACCAGTGCTCGGCATCGGGCGGCAGCATGCGCGCGCCGAGCGCCATCTGGTCCGGATCGTAAGGGCTGAACCCCGCCGCCAGCGCCGCGAGAATAAAAATGAAGAGCACCAGCAGGGAAAACTGCGCCGGACGATTCCGTTTCAGCTGGTGACGAACGTTTTGCCATCTTCTGCTCATCGTCTGCTACCTCAGCGTCCGGATACGGGGATCGGCGAAGCGATATAACAGATCCGCCATCAGGTTGCCGAGGATCAGCATCAGCGACGACAACAGGATGATTGCCATGATCAGCGGATAATCCAGCGAGGCGATCGCCTGAATGCCCAGCAGGCCCATGCCCGGCCAGGAGAAGACGCTTTCGGTCACGTACGCGCCCACGATCAGCTCGCCAAACGACAGGCCAAACAGAGTGATCACCGGCAGCAGCACGTTTTTAAGCACGTGACGAAACAGGATCGTGCGGTAAGTAGCACCGTAGGCTAACTGCGTCTGCACGTAGTCTGCAGAAAGCTGACCGATCGTGTTCGAGCGTACGTAGCGCACATAGTTGGAGAGGTTGTAAAAGGTCAGCGCAATACATGGCAGCACGCCGTGGCGCACGACGTCGGCCCAGCTATCCTCGACGCCAATCGTACGCATCCCCATGCTCGGCAGCGCGTTAAGCTGCACGGCAAACACGGTAATGAGCAGAATACCGAACCAGAAAATCGGCACGGAGATGCCGACATAGGCAAACAGGTTGAGAAAGTGATCGAGCCAGCGGTGCTTAAACGCGCCCGCCAGCAGGCCAAGCGGCACCGCGAGGATAATCGCCAGAACCAGCGAGGCCCCCATCAGCCCGAGCGTGGCGGGAATGCGTTCGACAATCATTTCCAGCACCGGACGATGGTAGATAAGCGAATAACCGAGGTCGCCCTGAAGGACGTTTTTCAGCCACAGGAAGTATTGCGTGACCAGCGGTTTATCGAGCCCGAGGCTGTGGCGGATACGCTCGATATCCTCTGGCGCCATCCTCGGGGTGATATACGCCTGCACCGGGTCACCCGGCGCAAGCTTCACCAGCAGGAACGCCACCAGCGAAATAAAGAAAAGCATCGGCAGCAGTTGCAGCAGCCGACGCGTCAGCATTGAGTTCACGACATTCCCTTCACAAAACTGGCCGCTGAGAAAGTGCCCGGTGGCGCTACGCTTACCGGGCCTACGGGATTGGTAGGTCGGGCAAACAACGTGCCGCCCGGCACAGAGTCAGCGTTCAGATATCACTGATTATTTTTGATAAATCTTCGACAGATCTTGGAACATATAAACCGGCTTAGGTTCGGCTTCTGCGGTACCGCCAAAGCGTTTATCGACCGCGACCGTCGCATTGGTGTAGGCGATTGGGTAGTACGTCATATCGGTCGCTACGGTCTGCTGAATCTGCTTGTAGATCTCACCGCGTTTGGCAGCATCTGTTTCAATCGCGCCTTTATCCCACAGCGCATCGAACTGCGGATTTTTGTAGTGCGCATAGTTGTAGGCTTCGTTGCTCATAAACAACGACTTGTAGCCATCTGGCTCGGCACCCATGATGTAGCCGCCGAGGTTCAGCTCCCAAGCGGTGTTTTTCATGTCGAGGCTGCGCTGCGACATGGCGTTGGCGTCCAGCGGCATCAGCTCCACGTTAATCCCCAGCGCCTTCAGCTGCTGCTGAATGTAGAGGCTCATGCTTTCCTGGGTTTTATTGGTGTTCACATAGGCCAGACGCAGCTTCAGATCTGCCGGAGCACCCGATTCCTTCAGCAAATCCTTCGCTTTTTGCAAATCGAACTTGTACTGGTCCACGTCGTCCGAGTGGTACAGCGTGTCCGGCGTCAGGAACGACGTGGCCGGTTTGGCGTAATCCTGTGAGGTGAACGCAGTAGTGACAAGGTCATCCTTGTTGATGGCATAAGCGATTGCCTGACGCAGCGCTTTGCTCTGCATCACCGGCACGTTCTGGTTGAAAGTCATGTACGCCAGACGCCCTTCCGGATAGGTCACGAAGTCGAATTTGCCGGTGTTTTTCAGGCGTGAGACGTCCTGTGGATCGACCATCTTCAGGTTGATTTCGCCGTTTTGCAGCGCAAGGTTGGCGGAGTTGCTGTCTTTGGCGAAGCGGTAGGTCACGGAATCGAGCTTCGCTTTGCCGTTCCAGTAGTCATCAAAGCGGGTCAGCGCGTAGTACTGCCCGGCACGATACTCTTTAAATTTGAACGGGCCGGAGCCCACCGGCGCATCGTTCTTGCTGCTCTTTTCCAGATCGGCTTCGTTGGCGAACACGTGCTGCGGAATGGGGTAAATCTGCACCAGGGTGCCGACGAACGCGGCGCTGACCTGCGGCAGGGTAAATTTCACCGTCAAATCGTCAACTTTGCTCACCGCAACCGGCTTACCGCCAAACATAAACATGCTGCGGAAGAAGCTGTGCTGCTTTTCATCCAGCAGTTTGTTAAAGGTGAAAACCACGTCGTCGGCTGTCAGCGGCTGGCCGTCCTGCCATTTCAGGTTCGGCTTCAGCTTCAGGGTGTAGCTGAGATTATCGGCGGACGGCGTCAGGCTTTCGGCCAGGCCCCATTCGATTTTGCCGTCGTTGTAGCTGTAAAGCGGTGCATAAAGCGCCTGCATGATAGTCAGCGTCGTGCGGTCGCTGGCGTAAATTGGGTTCACCGCCAGCGGATCGCCGGAGGTAATGCCGATAATCAGCGAACCGCCCTCTTTCGGCGCGGCGTTCTGATTTGCCGTCGGAGCGTTTACGGTGTCTTTATTTTTTGCGTCATCGCATCCCGCGAGACCGAAGGCCAGCGAGATCATCGCGGCGGAGAAAACCAACTTGCGCATGCTTTATTAACTCCTTGCCATCATTATTTTTTGTCTGCTTTACGGTGCAGTTCGCCGTGCATAGTGGAGCCTTTGCCACACGATTTGAAATGCGATTTTTGTTTAAGCTTATATCCGAAACGATCTATATAAGATGTTTTTAAAATAAGCCGTTAGCCCCATCACGCCGCTGAATGCTAAAGCCTGGCATTATCACCTGCTACACTGCCTCAATACGTCAACCAACAAACCAGGTACTCATATGTCTGACACTAACTATCAGCCTCCGAAAGTCTGGGAGTGGAACAAGAACAGCGGCGGCGCGTTCGCCAACATCAACCGTCCGGTCTCCGGCCCAACCCATGAAAAAGCGCTGCCGGTCGGGACGCACCCTTTGCAGCTCTACTCGCTGGGTACGCCGAACGGCCAGAAAGTGACAATCATGCTCGAAGAGCTGCTGGCGCTCGGGGTAACCGGCGCGGAGTATGACGCGTGGATGATCCGCATTGGCGAGGGCGATCAGTTCTCCAGCGGTTTTGTCGAGGTCAACCCAAACTCCAAGATTCCGGCGTTGAGCGATCATTCGGTCAATCCGCCGCTGCGCGTATTTGAATCTGGCTCAATCCTGCTCTATCTGGCGGAAAAGTTTGGTCACTTCCTGCCGAAAGATCCTGCGGCTCGTACGGAAGCGCTGAACTGGCTGTTCTGGTTACAGGGCTCGGCACCGTTCCTCGGCGGCGGCTTCGGCCACTTCTATAACTATGCCCCGGTGAAAATTGAGTACGCGATCGATCGCTTCACGATGGAAGCCAAACGCCAGCTCGACGTACTGGATAAGCAGCTGGCAAAAAATCGCTATGTGGCGGGCGAGGAGTACACCATTGCCGATATGGCAGTCTGGCCGTGGTACGGCAACGTGGTGCTGGGTGCGGTGTATAACGCCGCAGAATTCCTTGATGCGGAGAGCTACAAAAACGTGCTGCGTTGGGCGCAGGATGTCGGCAATCGTCCGGCGGTGAAGCGCGGGCGTATCGTCAACCGCGCGCAGGGGCCGCTTAACGAGCAGCTGCATGAGCGCCACAGCGCCAGCGATTTCGACACCAATACCGAAGATAAACGCCAGGGATAATCCCTTCCCGTCGACCGGACGTCATCGTCCGGTCACAACTCACAGACAAAGAAGGGAAAAAGCGTGGTTTTTCCCTTCTTTGTGGGAAAGTAGCCGAAAATCAAAATTGATTTTCCTTGTTTGTTCAGGAAAGCTCATTGACCGGACAAACACCCGGTCACTTTTTTCTCACACGATATTTACACGCCAATACATTATTAGTATGAATATGTCTTCCTCCGGCATATGGCATATAAATGTCTGAAATCGCCCTGAAACAGCAGATCCAGAATCTGAAAAAGCATAACGCCCGGCTGTTGCGCATTGCCCGTGACGCAAAGAGCAAGCTCAGCGCTGCTCTCGATGGTACCGGGCTTTGTTTATGGCAGCTGGATATTCCCAGTGGAAAACTCATTATTTTTAATCGTCGCTGGGGCGCGATGCTCGGCTATCAGCCCAAAGCTTTGAGCGCTCATTTCGACGTGTGGCGGGAACACCTGCACCCGGAGGATAAGCAGCGGGTTTTAGATGCGTTTTATAGTCATCTGGAAGGGAAAGCGCCGTATTACGAAGCGCTGCACCGCATGCTGCACAAAAACGGCACCGTCACCTGGGTGTTAGACAGAGGGCGGGTCAGTGAATGGGACGCCGACGGCAGGCCGCTGAAGATCACCGGCACCCACATCGATATGACCAAAGAGAAGCAGTACGAGGAACAACTTTCCCGGTTGGCGAATCACGATCCGTTAACCGGGCTCGCTAACCGCCATGCGTTGCTGAAGCATTTCTCGCGCATGCAGCTGGGTGAAGCCATGTGCGTGGCCTTTATCGACTTAGACGATTTTAAAGCGGTGAATGACCGGTTTGGCCACCGCTGCGGCGATGAGCTGCTGATGCAGCTAAGCCAGCGCCTGCGCGAGGCCTGCCCGCCGGAGTCGGTAGTCGGGCGGCTCGGCGGCGATGAGTTTGTCCTGTTGCTGCCCTTTTCACTCAACAGCCTGCTGGTCTGGAGCACCGCCCACAACTGCCTGCGCGCAGCGCTGACGCCGTTTGAGCTGGCAAGCGGCACCGCCACGGTCGGGGCGTCAATTGGCATCAATGAGGTGCAGGTCGAAGACGATTTCAGCGCGGCGCTTCTGCGGGCCGATATTTCAATGTATCAGATCAAGCACACCGGAAAAAACGGCGCGGCGATTGGTCAGACGCTCATTTCACTCTCTAACGAAGATTCATCGCTCGACGCGATAGCCCGCCATGAAGTAGCGTACCGCCGCCTCTGAGTTCTTCTCGCGAAAGAAATCCATCACCATATCTCTGTCGAGATTGTAGCGGCGCGTCAGCACGCCCGCTTCCCACGCGCTGAGCTGCCTGTCTCCCGTCTGCTCAAACATCCGGTGACTGAAGCCCAGCACGAATCCCCGCTTGTAATCCGCGCAGTACTGCCCAACGTTTGCCGCAGCTTCAGCCTGTGCCGCATTCAATCCGGCCATCAGACCTTTGCCAAAATGGTTGTCCATTGCATCCCCTCAAATATCGCTATATAAAAAATTATATAGCGAAATTTTGAGCGTGATCCAGTGAAATTTAGAAAGCTACCCATTCCGGGGAAGGCGGTGTTTTTGGTGTAAACGGCGTCTCGGGCACGTTCAGATTGTCATCTTTTGCCAGACGGAACTGCTGCACCGAACGCTGGAGCACCTGCGTCTGCTGCTCCAGCGCCGAAGCGGCAGCGGAGACCTGCTCCACCAACGAGGCGTTTTGCTGGGTGACGCTGTCCATCTGCGTGATAGCGACGCCGACCTGCGATATCCCTTTACTCTGCTCTGACGAGGCGCTGGCAATTTGCTTCATCAGGGTCGTCACTTCCTGAACGGCACGGAGGATAGCATCCATCGTGCTGCCGGTGTCGTTAACCAACCGCACGCCGCTGTCGATGCGCGTAACGGAATCCGCAATCAGCCCTTCAATCTCTTTTGCCGCACCGGCGCTGCGGCTCGCCAGGTTTCTCACTTCCCCGGCCACCACCGCAAAACCTCGTCCCTGCTCACCTGCCCGGGCCGCTTCCACCGCCGCATTCAGCGCCAGAATGTTGGTCTGGAAGGCAATGCTGTTGATGACGGTGGTGATTTCAGCAATTTTCTTCGAGCTGTCGGCAATTCCGGACATGGTTTGCACCACGGACTCCACAAGCGCCCCGCCTTTGCCCGCCGTTTGCGAGGCAATATCCGCCAGCTGGCTTGCCTGCTGCGCGTTATCGGCATTCAGTTTGACGGTGGCAGTCAGCTGTTCCATGCTTGCCGCCGTTTCTTCCAGCGCAGACGCCTGTTCTTCCGTGCGCGAAGAGAGATCGTTGTTTCCGGAAGAGATTTCCGTCGCGCCACGCCAGATATTTTCACTGCCGTGGCGGATTGAGCTAACCGCATCGCGCAGGCTCTCCTGCATGCTGTTCAGTAATGGCACCAGCTGCCCTACGCAGTTACGACCAAACGGTAACATTGGCTGGCTGAGATCGCCCTGCGCCATCAGCCGGAAATGCTGACGCACGCGGTCAAGCGGTTTCACCAGCATCGTAACCAGATAGCGGTCGGAAAAGAGCAGCAGCAACAGGCCGATAACAACGGCAACGATGATAAGCGTGCGGGTAACGGACGTGAGGTGATCCACCACCTGGCGGGTATGGTCGAGCGCACTATTGGCCTGGGTATTAAATTTCTCAGTGCTTGCACCAAAAGCGCGGCTGAGGGCGGGTGTAACGTTACTGGCCTGCTGACGATACGCTTCTGCGGAGCCCTGTGTCGCCAGCTGCATCTGGCGCGTAACGCCGTTATCCAGCAATGCCTGCCAGCTGGCGAGCGTTCCGGCAGATACCTGCGCATCCATCGGACCCGGCGAAATCTCTTTTAACGCCTCCAGCTTGTGGCGCATGTTATCCAGCGCCTGCTGTGCCGGAGCGAAGTCCGGAGTACTGCCTGCCGCTTTGCTCTCCATCGCCCGGCTCAGGCGAGTGACAAAACGAAAATACTGATCGTTGCCCTGGCTCAGCAGCGTCATTTGCGTTACCAGCGCCCTGTCCACCTCATTGCCCTGAGAGACTTTCGACAAAGAGTAGACGCTGTAAAGCCCAACGCCGGACCACAGCAGTCCAAAGATACCGAGGATGGTCAGCATGACCAACCGGATAGTAAAGTTACGAAGCAAGTGCATAAATTCTCCTGGCCGTTGCAAATATATTGTGATGTTCGTCACAGATACCTCGTTATCGGCAGCACCCTGAGAATTTCTAACCTTTTGTGATTATTTTTTTATGAAACTTTCACCACAGGTAGCGGTTGAACCACGCCAGGGTCCGCTTCCATGCCAGCGCCACGGGGCCTGGTCATTGCGTATACCTTATTAATCGCCAGCAGTGTGATCGCCCGAACTTACCGGAACATTTTCAGGCGCTAATATAGAAACGTCGTTTCAAAATACAGACCAGAAGGAGCTTCTATGTCCTGGCTCGCCAGTTCCGAACGTTATCAACAGATGCAGTATCGCTATTGCGGCAACAGCGGGCTGCAGCTGCCTGCGCTGTCCCTGGGGTTGTGGCACAGTTTTGGTCACATTCAGTCGCTTGATTCTCAGCGCGCGCTGCTGCGCAAAGCCTTTGACTTGGGCATCACCCATTTCGATCTTGCCAATAACTATGGCCCGCCGCCGGGCAGCGCAGAGGAAAACTTTGGCCGCCTGCTGCGGGAGGATTTTGCGGCATACCGCGATGAGCTGATCATCTCGACAAAGGCCGGGTACGATATGTGGCCGGGCCCGTACGGCTCCGGTGGTTCGCGCAAGTATCTGCTGGCAAGCCTCGACCAGAGCCTTAAGCGTATGGGCGTTGATTATGTCGACATTTTCTATTCCCACCGCGTCGACGAGAAAACGCCAATGGAAGAGACCGCCGCCGCGCTGGCCCAGGCCGTGCAGAGCGGGAAAGCGCTGTACGTCGGGATTTCGTCCTACTCGACCGAGCGCACACAGCAAATAGTGGCGCTGCTGCGCGACTGGAAAATCCCGCTGCTGATCCACCAGCCGTCTTACAACCTGCTGAATCGCTGGGTCGATAAAACCGGGCTGCTTGATACGCTGGAAGAGAACGGTGTCGGCTGCATTGCCTTCACGCCGCTGGCCCAGGGGCTGCTGACGGGGAAATACCTGAACGGCATCCCGGACGGGTCCAGAATGCAAACTGAAGGCAAAAAAGCGCGAGGGCTGACGGAAAATATGCTCAGCGAGAGCAATCTGCAAAGCCTGCGGCTGTTGCAGGAGATGGCGCAATCGCGCGGGCAAAGCATGGCGCAGATGGCGCTGAGCTGGCTGCTGAAGGATAGCCGCGTGACCTCGGTGCTGATTGGTGCCAGCCAGCCAGAGCAGCTGGAGGAGAACGTGCAGGCGCTGACCAGCCTGACCTTTACGCCGCAGGAGCTGGCGCAGATTGACCAACACGTGGCCGACGGGCAGCTGAATTTATGGCAGGCTTCTTCGGATAAATAAGCACAGGCGGCTCTCCCTCTCCCCGGCCCTCTCCCTGAGGGAGAGGGAGAAAATCAAAAACAGCGCATTGTTGAGTTCCCTCTCCCTTTGGGAGAGGGTTAGGGAGAGGGCGTCTGCCATAGTGGCATCAACCTAAACCGCCTGCGGATCCACCTGCGGGCGCTGAAACTCCGGCCATACCAGCGCCACCAGTGATGGATAGGCATTCAGGCTAAATTCGCGAAAACACTGCTGGAGGTTGAGCACGTCGAGGTCTCCGTGTGGCACCTTTTCACCATTGAGGCAGCGCTTTTTTATATTGTCATAGTACTTATACACCGCAGAATTGAGATCGCTGCAGCGCCGCTGGGCTTCAAATAACCCATCGGTAGCCTTTAATTCAGCGATACTCATCCGTTTTATTGTAGCGTGAAGAAAATCAATATATTCATGGTTGACTCGCCAGTACCATACCGGGGTTATCGCGTTCATCAGCACAGAAAAATGGTCTTCACCCTCTTCTTTACTGAGCAATTTCAGCTGCGCGGGTGCAGACGCTTCTTCCACAACGTCATTTTTAAACAGACCAGAGATGATTAAAAGAATAACAACAGTGAGCACCAGCAGGGCTATCACGAAATAAATAATACTGTTCATGGTTGGCTCCATTTTTTTTGATTTTAAATTTACACCATGATATTGTCAACGAACCCCACATCTTTACCGCCCTTATCCTGTTGAAACTAAAAGGACATCAGGCATGATACCCGAGTCGCTGATTCCGGCACGCTTTCATATTTCCGGTACAGAACAAAATACCGCAACAGCAGAAAGTCACGCTAATTTGACTCAGGGAAAGATAAGCCTCGAACATTTTCAGGCCGATATATTAGCCTCTGTCGGCCATAGCGGCCAGTCGCGCAACATGCTGCTGGAAGAGCGCGATCGCCATATTACAGACAGGCTGTTTCGTGTGGTAAAAATCGAAGCCTTTGTGCGCGTTCTCAATGATCTACAAATGGAAGGCGAAATCGACGCACAGGAATTAAGTCAAATTATCAGCGAATGCACCAATAAAATTAATGAAGACGGCAATGAAATTTGGCTTAATTTGATTACGCGAGAAAAAACCACTTCGCTTTTTTACGATTTTCAGGCTGAATAAAAATGAAAGTGGGTGAGAATAATAACGTTTATTTGACTTTAGACGACAAAAACAGCGACGCCATCATTCTGCAGCACAATCTCCAGGCACTTAAAAACGAGAAAAACGCGGTGATTGCCGAGATAGCCCGCGCGCTGGTCTCTATTCCCGCAGCGCTGGTGCGCATGAAGTGGCAGTATCGTCGGGAAATTTACGCCTTCCAGGTCAAAGAAGAGATTTACGGCGCAGCGCTTGCCGAAATCATGACGCGCAATCCTCAGCTAAAAGAGAAAATTCTGGCGCATATTGAATCAAGCTATCAGCACATTCTGGCGCGCGAGGCCGCTACACTGCGCCTGACGCGCAGGCTGTCAGACGGTAACTGCCATACCGCCAGCGTCAACATCGTTGCCCCGGAAGAACGCCACTCTCTACACCCGGCAAAAACGCCTCCGAAAGCGACAGAACATTCCGGATAGTGATCCCTGTCCCACACAGCAACTACCCTTAATAGCTGACTTCAGTGAAAAGGGGAACGCTATGGGACACGATCAGACTCGACTACAGAACCCGCTGACGCGCTATTACCGCGAAGATTACCCTCAACAGAAACAGGCCGCTCCCGGCATTCAGGCCAGGATGCAGCCGGTTCCTGACTGCGGTGAGGAGTCTTACACGGGCAGCGGCCGGTTAGCGGGCCGCAAGGCGCTGGTCACCGGCGGTGATTCCGGCATTGGCCGCGCGGCGGCCATTGCCTATGCGCGCGAAGGCGCTGACGTCGCCATCAACTATCTCCCGGCAGAGGAAGAGGATGCTCAGGCGGTGAAGGCACTGATTGAAGCTGCGGGCAGAAAAGCCGTTCTGCTGCCGGGCGATCTCAGCGATGAGCACTTCGCCCGACAGCTCCCCCATCAGGCTCACCAGGCGCTGGATGGCCTCGATATTCTGGCGCTGGTGGCCGGTAAACAGGTCGCTGTTGAAGAGATTAAGGCACTCACCACCGAACAAGTGGTGAAGACCTATACCATCAACGTGTTCGCGCTGTTCTGGATTGTTCAGGAAGCGCTGCCGCTACTGCCTGCCGGCGCCAGCATCATCACCACTTCGTCCATTCAGGCTTATCAGCCCAGCCCGCACCTGCTGGACTATGCTTCGACAAAAGCGGCAATCCTGAACTTCAGCCGCGGGCTTGCCAAACAGGTGGCGCCGCAGGGCGTACGGGTCAATGTGGTCGCACCTGGCCCAATCTGGACACCGTTACAGATTTCAGGCGGGCAAACCCAGGACAAGCTACCGAAATTTGGCCAGCAGACGCCGCTGAAGCGTGCGGGTCAGCCTGCTGAGCTGGCGCCTGTGTATGTCTATCTGGCGAGTGAGGAATCGAGCTATGTCACCGCAGAAGTGCACGGCGTATGCGGGGGAGAACATCTGGGCTAAAAAAAACCGACGCAGAGGGATCTGCGTCGGCTTCATGACTGAGTGGAAAATTATTTCGCCGCAGCGTGCTCTTCACCCACCAGGCCGATTTTCAGATAGCCTGCCTGATGCAGAGTATCCATTACCTTCATCATCGTTTCGTAGTTAACGGTTTTATCCGCACGGAAGAAGATGGTGGTGTCTTTCTTGCCTTCGGTCAGGGCATTGATGGCATTCACCATGCTCTCTTCGGTAACCGGATCGTTACCGAGGAACATGCTGTTATCCGCTTTGACCGACAGATACACTGGCTTGTCCGGACGCGGCTGCGGCTGGCTGGAGGAAGCCGGCAGATTCACTTTGACATCTACAGTTGCCAGCGGCGCGGCCACCATAAAGATAATCAGCAGCACCAGCATGACGTCGATAAACGGCGTCACGTTGATCTCATGCATTTCGCCGTTGTCGTCCAGATTTTCGTTCAGACGCATTGCCATTGGCTGTCACCCTACCCGTAATTTCTGGGCGGTACGTACCGGCGGCGTGCCGCTGGCGTTCAGGTCGAGGTCACGGCTTTGCAGCAGCAGAACCTGTGCGGCCACATCGCCGAGCAACGCCTTGTGGCTGCCAATCATGCGGGCAAAGATGTTATAGATAACCACTGCCGGGATGGCGGCGAACAGACCGATCGCCGTGGCCAGCAGCGCTTCTGCGATACCAGGTGCAACCACAGCAAGGTTGGTGGTCTGCGTCTGGGCAATACCGATGAAGCTGTTCATGATGCCCCAGACGGTACCGAACAAGCCGATGAACGGAGAAATCGCGCCGATGGTCGCCAGATAGCCGTTACCACGGCCCATATGACGGCCAGCCGCCGCAACGCGTCGCTCAAGACGGAAACCGGTACGCTCTTTAATGCCTTCGTTATCTTCGGCGCCTGCGGAGAGTTCCAGCTCGTTCTGCGCTTCGTTGAGCAGTTGAACGCTGAGGCTTTTGGCCGGGAAGGCGGAAGCGATGTCGCTTGCCTGATTCAGGGAGCGGGCTTCACCCAGTAGCTGTTGCTCACGCTTGAGGCGGCGCTTTTGCGACAGCAGTTCGGTGCTTTTACTGAAGAAGATTGCCCAGGTGACAACCGATGCCAGAATCAGGCCGATCATGACCACCTTAACCACGATGTCGGCATGATGATACATACCCCAAACGGAGAGATCCGCCTGCATCAAATTATTACCCACTCTGTATCTCCAGGATCCAAATCACAAAATCTGAGCGTAATGATATCAAAAAGTCGTCGAATTGATAGTCGTTCTCATTACTATTTACATATTGACGCAATCATCACTAAGTTTCATTGCGCTCACGCAGGAAAAAGGGGCTTTACTGCGTTCCAGCAAAATTTTCTGCTTAATCTGCTCGCTCCTCGTACTTCACCCTGCAATCATGTTAGTTTAGACGTCCAGACGTATAAAAACAGGTAAGACGAACATGTCCGAAAAGCAACTTGATACCGTGCTGGTGAACGCTGGCCGCAGTAAAAAATACACGCTTGGCTCGGTGAACAGCGTTGTTCAGCGCGCGTCATCTCTGGTGTTCGACACGGTCGAGGCCAAAAAGCACGCCACGCGCAACCGCGCAAAAGGCGAACTGTTCTATGGCCGTCGCGGCACCCTGACGCACTTCTCTTTGCAGGAAGCTATGTGCGAGCTGGAAGGCGGTGCCGGGTGCGCCCTGTTCCCCTGCGGCGCGGCCGCCGTGGCCAACGCCATTCTGGCGTTTGTCGGGCACGGCGATCACGTCCTGATGACCAACAGCGCCTATGAGCCAAGCCAGGATTTCTGTACCAAAATCCTCGCGAAGCTTGGCGTCACCACCGGCTGGTTCGATCCGCTGATTGGCGCGGACATCGCCGACCTGATTCAGCCCAATACCAAAGTTGTGTTCCTGGAATCTCCCGGCTCCATCACCATGGAAGTGCATGACGTTCCGGCAATCGTCAGCGCGGTACGTCGCGTTGCGCCAGAAGCCATCATTATGATCGACAATACCTGGGCTGCGGGCGTGCTGTTTAAGGCGCTTGAGTTTGATATCGACATTTCGATTCAGGCCGCCACCAAATACCTGATTGGTCATTCCGACGGCATGATTGGCACCGCCGTCGCAAATGCCCGCTGCTGGGATCAGCTGCGTGAGAATGCTTACCTGATGGGTCAGATGGTCGACGCCGATACCGCCTATATGGCCAGCCGTGGATTGAGAACCCTCGGCGTGCGTTTACGCCAGCACCACGAAAGCAGTCTTAAAATTGCCGAATGGCTGGCTCAGCATCCGCAGGTAGAGCGCGTGAACCACCCTGCGTTGCCGGGAAGTAAAGGCTATGAGTTCTGGAAACGAGACTTTACGGGCAGCAGCGGTCTTTTCTCATTTATTCTCAAAAAACGCCTGAGCGACAGCGAGCTTGCGGCCTATCTGGACCACTTTACGCTCTTCAGCATGGCCTACTCCTGGGGCGGCTATGAGTCACTGATTTTACCGACACAGCCAGAACAGCTGGCGGCTATTCGTCCGGACGGCAAGCCGGATTTCAGCGGTACGCTGATTCGCCTGCATATCGGTTTAGAAAATGTTGACGATCTTCTCCTCGATTTAGCGGCGGGCTTTGAGCGCATCGTGTAAAGTGGCAACCGATGGACACAATTTCAGACAGTCTCCGCAAAAAACTGCCTGCATTGTTGCGTCCGGGATCAAGGCATCCCGGGCGATTCAGGAGTACACTACACAGAAAATGTCAGTCCACAGGAAAGTCCATGGTTGTTATCCAGGAGATTGCCGCCGCACTCTGGCAGCATGATTTTGCCGCGCTGGCGGATCCCCGCGTGGTGGGTGTTGTTTATCTGGTGATGTTTGCAACGCTATTTTTAGAAAATGGTCTGCTCCCTGCGTCTTTTTTACCGGGGGACAGCCTGCTCCTGCTCGCGGGGGCGCTGATAGCCAAAGGCGTGATGGACTTTGTGCCGACGTTAGCCATTCTTACGGTCGCTGCAAGCCTCGGCTGCTGGCTGAGCTATATTCAGGGTCGCTGGCTTGGCAACACAAAAACGGTGAAGGGCTGGCTCTCGCAGCTGCCGGTGAAATACCACGAGCGGGCAACCTGCATGTTCGACAGGCACGGTTTACTGGCCCTGCTGGCAGGGCGTTTCCTCGCGTTTGTCCGCACCCTGCTGCCAACCATGGCAGGTATTTCCGGTTTATCAAATCGCCGCTTCCAGTTCTTTAACTGGCTGAGCGCCGTGCTGTGGGTTGGCGTGGTGACTAGCTTTGGCTACGCGCTGAGCATGATCCCGTTTGTGAAACAGCACGAAGACCAGGTGATGACTTTCCTGATGATCCTGCCGATTTTCCTGCTGGTCGCAGGCCTGCTCGGTACGGTAATTGTGGTGATTAAGAAGAAGTACAGTAACGCCTGAATTCGTTTTCCCCGGTGGCGCTACGCTTACCGGGGCTACGCTCCCTGCATTCCCCGAATACGCGCCGCATCCTCGCCCGGCGTCATCCCGAAGTAGCGCTTAAACTCCCGGCTGAACTGGGACGCGCTCTCATACCCGACCTTCATCGCCGCGGTGCTGGCCTTCAGGCCATCGTGAACCATCATCATCCGCGCTTTATGCAGGCGGTAGGTTTTCAGATATTGCAACGGCGAGGTGCTGGTTACCGATTTGAAGTTGTGATGAAACGCCGAGACGCTCATGTTGGCTTCAGCCGCCAGCTGGTCCACGCTCAGGTTTTCCGTGTACTGACTCTCAATGCGCTTCAGCACGCGGCTTATCAGGCTGAAGTGCGTCTGGCGGCTGACCAGCGCCAGCAGCGCGCCACCGCGTGGCCCCATCAGCACGTGATAAAGCATTTCACGGATAATCTGTTTACCCAGAATGCGCGCATCCAGCGGGCGCTCCAGCACATCCAGCAGCCGTTCAGCGGCGCAGAGGATCTCCTCAGATAATTTGGCAGAGTTAATCCCGCTCGCCGCCATCGACGGATGGAACAGTTCATCTTCGCCGATGTCCATCAGCAGCTCCTGCAATTGCAGAATATCCACGTTCAGCCGCAAACCCGCCAGAGGGACTTCCGGCGTAGCGAACGTTTCACACTCGAACGGCAGCGGCACCGTCAGGAGCAGGTATTCCGTGGCGTCGTAGCGGAAAACGCGCTCGTTAATGTGGCCGATTTTATGGCCGGAAAAGAGAAATACGATGCCGGGCTGGTACATCACTGGCGTGCGGGTACCGGGCTGTGTGCCATAGAGCAGGCGAATATCCGGCAGCAGCCGGTTCAGCACTTCTTCATTATTTTTCAGCTGCTTAATTTTCTCTGTCAGCAGCTGACAGGTCTCTTCACGGTTCATGGCAGGCGATATCCGGGGTCTCTTTCGATGAAGACATTGTGAGCTTAACTGTTCATTTTCTCCAGCCACCTGGAGAAATGGGCAATACATCGGCAGGTTTGTGCATTGAGGCAATCGGGTCACAGGACCACAATACGTTCCATCAGGCAGCCTCCTGCTGTCGTCTTTTTCACCCGAAACAGAGGGAATAAGCCATGTTTAATTTCGACCTGCACACTCCAACCCGTATTTTATTTGGTAAAGGCGCCATTACCGATCTGCGCGCGCAAATCCCGGCTGACGCCCGCGTACTCGTCACCTACGGCGGCGGCAGCGTCAAAAAGACCGGCGTGCTGGACCAGGTACTGAGCGCCCTGAATGGTCTGGACGTGCTGGAGTTCGGCGGCATCGAGCCTAATCCGTCTTACGAAACGCTAATGAACGCAGTAAAAATTGCCCGTGATGAGAAGGTCACTTTCCTGCTGGCCGTGGGCGGCGGCTCCGTACTCGACGGCACGAAATTTATCGCCGCAGCCGCGCACTATGCTGACGGCGTCGATCCGTGGGAAATCCTGCAAACCCACGGCAGCAACATCAAAAGCGCAATTCCGATGGGCTCCGTGCTGACGTTGCCTGCCACGGGTTCAGAATCGAATATGGGTGCAGTTATCTCCCGCAAAACCACCGGCGACAAACAGGCGTTTATGAACCCGCTGGTGCGTCCGGTGTTCGCCATTCTGGATCCTGTTTACACCTACACCTTGCCGCCGCGCCAGGTTGCGAACGGCGTAGTGGATGCTTTTGTCCACACCGTTGAGCAGTACGTGACTTATCCGGTAAACGGCAAGATTCAGGACCGCTTCGCCGAGGGCATTCTGCTGACGCTTATCGAAGAAGGCCCGAAAGCGCTGAAAGAGCCAGAGAACTACGACGTGCGTGCCAACGTAATGTGGGCGGCCACTCAGGCGCTGAACGGTCTGATTGGCGCAGGCGTGCCGCAGGATTGGGCAACCCACATGCTCGGCCATGAGCTGACGGCGATGCACGGCCTCGATCATGCCCAGACTCTGGCAGTCGTACTGCCATCGCTGTGGAACGAAAAACGCGACACCAAACGCGCTAAACTGCTGCAATATGCGGAACGCGTGTGGAACATCACCGAAGGCACTGATGATGCCCGCATCGACGCCGCCATCGCCGCCACCCGCAGCTTCTTTGAAGCGATGGGCGTCCCAACGCGTCTGTCCGACTACGGCCTGGACGGCAGCTCCATCCCGGCGCTGCTGAAAAAGCTTGAAGAGCACGGCATGACGCAACTCGGCGAAAAGCAGGATATTACCCTTGAGGTGAGCCGTCGCATTTACGAAGCGGCACGCTAAGGCTTTTTCCGCTTAACCTTTCGTTTTCTCGTATTTCGTCCAGACTTAATGTTACTGATTTGCCGGAGGGCACTCACTCCTCTCCTCCGGCAACGTTAATTTCATCCCCTGAATAGTTCGAGTTGCAGGAAGGCGGCAAGGGAGTGAATCCCCAGGAGCTTACTGAAGTAAGTGACTGGGGTGAGGGAGTGCAGCCAACGCATCTGCGGCTCGAAATATGACGGGGAAAGGAGGAATGCATGACACATCCAACCGTAATCAAACTCCAGGACGGCAACGTGATGCCGCAGCTGGGTCTTGGCGTGTGGAAAGCAGGCAACGAGGAAGTCGTTACCGCCATTAATAAAGCGCTGGAGGTCGGCTATCGTTCTGTTGATACCGCCGCAGCGTACAAAAATGAGGATGGCGTAGGCAAGGCATTAGCCAGCGCTGGTGTCGCGCGCAATGAGCTGTTCATCACCACCAAACTGTGGAACGACGATCAGAAGCGCCCGGCTGAGGCCTTGCAGGAGAGCCTTGATAAGCTCCAGCTCGACTATGTCGACCTGTATCTGATGCACTGGCCGGTTCCGGCTATCGATCATTACGTTGAAGCGTGGCGCGGCATGATCAAACTCCAGGAGCAGGGTCTGGTCAAAAGCATCGGCGTGTGTAACTTCCAGCTCGCTCACCTGCAGCGGCTGATAGACGAAACCGGTGTCTCGCCAGTTATCAATCAGATTGAGCTTCACCCGCTGATGCAACAGCGTCAGCTTCATGCCTGGAACGCGACCCACAAAATTCAGACTGAGTCCTGGAGCCCGCTGGCGCAGGGCGGCGAGGGCGTATTCGACCAGAACATCATTCGCCATCTGGCTGAAAAATATGGTAAAACCCCGGCACAGGTTGTGATTCGCTGGCATCTCGACAGCGGGCTGGTGGTTATCCCGAAATCGGTCACCCCGGCGCGTATTGCCGAAAACTTCGACGTCTGGGATTTCCGTCTGGATAAAGATGAGCTGGGGGAAATCTCGAAACTCGACCAGGGTAAACGCCTCGGGCCGGATCCGGATCAGTTTGGCGGTTAAGCCCCAAAAGTAAAAGACCACCTTCTCAGAAGGTGGTCTAAGATTGACAGCAAAACGCCCGGTCATTGGCCGGGCGTTTTTTTATGGCTTCGCCGCACGCTTAGCGGCAGGTTTCGGCCTGCGGGCCGCCGCATTTCTTGCAGTAGACGCGCCGGCTTTCGCGGCACCCTCCGCAGGCTTGCGAGCCCCAGGGTTACGCTGATGTGCCACCGGCGTATGCTTGGTCAGCGCCGGGCGAGTATGACGATTCTGGCGACGCGCTTCACGCATTTCATCCAGCGTCGGAGACGGCACCAGGCATTCGCGACGACCGCCAATCAGATGCTTTTTACCCATCTCTTCCAGCGCCTGACGAATCATCGGCCAACCCGCCGGATCGTGGTAGCGCAGCAGCGCCTTATGCAGGCGACGCTGTTTATCCCCTTTCGGAATAAAGACATCCTCACTCCTGTAACCAATCTTACTCAGCGGGTTTTTACCGGTGTAATACATGGTCGTCGAGTTAGCGAGCGGCGACGGGTAGAAGTTCTGCACCTGATCGAGACGGAATCGGTGACGCTTCAGCCACAGCGCCAGGTTCACCATGTCTTCGTCCGTGGTGCCCGGGTGTGCGGAGATGAAGTAAGGGATCAGGTACTGCTCTTTCCCGGCCTGTTTTGAATAGGTATCAAACAGCTCTTTGAAGCGGTCGTAGCTGCCCATGCCCGGCTTCATCATCTTCGACAGCGGGCCCTCTTCGGTATGCTCTGGCGCTATCTTCAGATAGCCGCCGACGTGGTGCGTCGCCAGCTCTTTGATATAGCGCGGATCTTCCACAGCAATGTCGTAGCGTACGCCAGAGGCGATCAGGATCTTCTTGATCCCCTTCAGATCGCGGGCGCGGCGATAGAGGTTGATCGTTGGCTCATGGTTGGTATCCATGTGCGGGCAGATATCCGGGTAAACGCACGAGAGACGACGGCAGGTCTGCTCGGCGCGCGGGGATTTACAGCGCAGCATGTACATGTTGGCGGTTGGGCCACCCAGATCGGAGATAATACCGGTAAATCCGGGAACCGTGTCGCGAATGGCTTCGATCTCGTTGATAATCGAATCTTCAGAGCGGCTCTGAATGATGCGCCCTTCGTGCTCGGTGATCGAGCAGAACGAACACCCGCCGAAGCAGCCGCGCATGATATTGATTGAGAAGCGGATCATCTCATAGGCCGGAATGCGGGCGCTGCCGTATGCCGGGTGAGGCACGCGCTTGTAAGGCAGCGCAAACACGCTGTCCATCTCTTCGGTAGAGAGTGGGATCGCGGGCGGATTCAGCCAGATATAACGGTCGCCGTGCTTCTGCATCAGCGCGCGGGCGCAGCCTGGGTTGGTTTCATGGTGCAGGATGCGCGAGGCGTGCGCATACAGTACTTTGTCGCCTTTCACTTTCTCGTAGGAAGGCAGCAGCACATAGGTTTTCTCCCACGGCTTTGGCTTCGGTGGCTGTACGGTGATGCGTTTGGCTTCGGCTTTTTTCGGCTCGACGGGCTTGTTGTCGGCACACGGCAGGTCTTCACCATAAGGATGCGGAATCGGGTCGATTTTCCCCGGCGTATCGAGACGGGTGGAATCCACTCCGCTCCAGCCCGGCAGCGCTTCTTTTACCATGATCGCGGTGTTGCGCACGTCACGGATCTGCGCCACCGGCTCTCCCATCGCCAGGCGATGCGCGACTTCCACCAGCGGACGCTCGCCGTTGCCGAAAATCAGCATATCGGCCTTGGAGTCCACCAGCACCGAGCGGCGAACGGTATCAGACCAGTAGTCGTAATGCGCAGAGCGGCGCAGGCTCGCTTCGATGCCCCCCAAAATGACCGGCACGTCTTTCCAGGCTTCTTTGCAGCGCTGAGTGTACACGAGTGTGGCGCGGTCCGGACGCTTACCCGCTACGTTATCCGCGGTGTAGGCGTCGTCGTGACGCAGCTTACGATCGGCGGTATAGCGGTTGATCATCGAGTCCATGTTGCCCGCGGTCACGCCGAAGAACAGGTTCGGTTTGCCCAGACGCATGAAGTCTTCTTTGCTGTTCCAGTCCGGCTGGGAAATGATCCCGACGCGGAAGCCCTGGGCTTCAAGCATGCGTCCGCAGATGGCCATCCCGAAGCTCGGGTGGTCGACGTAGGCGTCGCCGGTCACCAGAATAATGTCGCAGCTGTCCCAGCCAAGCTGATCCATCTCTTCCCGGGACATAGGTAAAAAAGGCGCCGGGCCGAAACAGGCTGCCCAGTACTGGGGCCAGGAAAAGAGATCGCGATCCGGCTGGATCAGGGAAATTGCGCTCATAGTGCTTCCGGGTGGTTAAAAAAGAGACATCAAAAGGCGGCGATTATACGCTGGTTTTATAGGGGAATTGAAGGGTGAGATGCAATTTTTCCCCTCACCCTAACCCTCTCCCCAAAGGGGCGAGGGAACAGTATCTGCCGGATTTTCTCCCTCTCCTTTCCAGAGAGAAAGGGCCGGGTGAGGGTTAAGGCGCCGGGTTCACCAGTATCTGCCCGATAGACCCGCGGTCGGCCAGCTCCAGCGTCTGGCTGGAGAACTGGAACGGGAAGTGTGGCCACGACGGCTGGCCATAGTACACCAGCAGCTCGACCTGCCCATCGACCCAGACCGTATCTTTCCAGCCACGGTCTTCCGGGAACGGCATCGCACCGTTTACGTTGCGGATCTGGAACATCACGCCTTCAATATGGAACGACTGCGGGCTATCGGCGCGCAGCGTCCAGCGTTCCCACGAGCCCTGCTGCGCGGTCACGTCGATGCGCTGCGGATCCCAGAGCTGACCGTTGATGCCCGGATCGTCATTGAGCGTGAAGTCGCGGCTGCGAACAGGCGTGCCGGTCAGAATCTCTTCCGGCAGCAGGCGCATCGGCAGGCTGTCGGTCACCAGCGGCAGCAGCCCGGTCGGGCGCAGCGTCAGCACCAGAGTGGAAATCAGAATGCTCGACGGCTCGAAGAAGCCGCGAATACGGTCAACGATGCTCGCCGCTTCACCGCAGGTGATCGACACTTCGTCACCGTTGGTCATATCGACCAGAATTTCACGACGCTCGCCCGGCGCCAGTGAAAGCTGTTTGACGGATACCGGTGCGGGCAGGAAGCCCTGATCGCCCGAGATCACGTGCAGCGCCCGCCCGTCGCTCATCTGCAGCAGATAGCGACGAGAGTTTGAGGCGTTCAGCAGGCGCAAACGCACCCAGCCGCGCGAAACTTCGACATACGGGCTCTGCGCACCGTTCACCAGCAGCGTATCGCCGACGAAGCCGCCGCTGCCCGGCTCGCTGTATTCCGGCGCGCCAAAGTTATCCAGGCGCTTGTCCTGAATGATGACGGGAAAATCGTCCACGCCGTAGTGATTCGGAATAGGTAAGGACTTACTCACGTCGTCTTCTACCAGCCACATTCCGGCGAGGCCGTTATAGACCTGCTGCGCCATATGGTTAGGCGTGTTCGCCTGATACCAGAGCGTGGAGGCGCTCTGGCGAATCGGCAGTACCGGCGCCCAGTCCGCGTTCGGCGACATCATACGCGCCGCACCGCCAATCAGCGGGCCCGGCACCTGCAAGCCACGAACGGTCATCGCCACGTTTTCCGTCAGGCGATTGCTGTAGATAAGCTTGACGTCATCGCCGCTCCAGACGCGGATCGTCGGCCCCAGATAGCGTCCGTTCACGCCCCACACCGGCGCTCGTGTGCCCTGGGTGAAAGACCAGTGCGTACGCTGTAGCGTCAGGAACAGCGGCTGTCCACGCCGTGATTCCAGAAGCGGAGGGATGGGCAATGCAGGCTGCTGGCCCGCCGCATTTGCCCTCAGCGGCACGGCGCCAGCACAAAGCGCAATTCCGGATGCCTGAATAAACTGACGCCGACTGAGTGACATATAAACTCCATGAGACAAACTGCTAAATAGAGGGAAACCGTTCCCAAACAGCGTGGCAGGCCAGCGCAGAGCAGCCTGGTAACACGTTTACTTTTTCTTATTCGCCGCTTCGCGCTCAGCCACTTCCTGGTCGAGTTCAGCGATTTTCGCCTTCATCATTTCACGGCAGTGCGTGGCGAGGGCGCGAACCTGATCTTTACCCCAGGTACTGGTATCAATCGGCGGCAGCATCTCAACGATCACCAGCCCGTTATTGAAGCGGTTGAGGTTGATTTTGTTCGACGTGTTGGACACGCACACCGGCACAATCGGCACGCCTGCGGCAATAGCGGCATGGAACGCCCCGGTTTTAAACGGCAGCAGGCCGCGGCCGCGGCTGCGGGTGCCTTCCGGGAACATCCAGAAGGAAATTTTGCGCTTATTAAAGGCATTAACCACTTCGGCAATGGTGCCATGTGCTTTCGCGCGGTTATTACGATCGATAAGCAGGTTGCCCGTCAGCCAGTAAAGCTGACCGAAGAACGGGATCCACAGCAGGCTTTTTTTGCCTACGGTCACCGTTGGCGGCAGCACGATGTTGGAGGCCGTCACCATATCGTAGTTGTTCTGATGGTTGCCGATATAGATGGCGTTACCGAAGTTTTCATACCCTTGCGGCAAACGTTTTTCGACTTTCAGGCCAAAAACGGGCGCCAGTCGACCGAACATATGACCAAAGGTCGCGACGTGTTTTGGATTACGTGGGCTAAACAGACAATAAATGCAGCCAAAAACGCACACCAGGATGCAGTAAATGACAACGATGATTGCGCGAAAAATCAATAGCATAGCTACCTCTGAGATCCTGAACGCTTAGAGTTATATATCGATCAGGTGATATGACTTGCGGAACCCTTTTCCGATTATTGTTAATCGCAGCGCACGAATTAACAACGGTTTACCGCAAATTTTATAGCCCCTTCCGGCAGGAAGGGGCATCGGAGTTACTCTTCGCTGTCGCCCGCGCCCGCAGCAGGACGCAGCGGTGAATCAATGTCGATACGGTCGATTTTCTGCAAGCCTCGCATCAGCGTGCCGCGACGACCGCGCTCGCCGGTCACTTTTTGCAGCTCTTCCGGACGCAGCTTGATCTTCCGTTTTCCGACATGAATCGTCAGCGTACTTTGCGGCGGCAGGATGTAGAGATGCGCGAGGCCATCTGCGCCCTTCGCCGCATCGGCGGAAGGAATGCCGATGATCTTATTGCCCTTGCCTTTCGACAGCTGTGGCAGGTCGCTCAGCGGGAACATCAGCATGCGGCCTGCCTGGGTGATGGCAAGCAGCATATCGGACTCATCTTCGATCACCAGCGGCGGCATCACCTGCGCATTTTCCGGCAGGGTGATGAGCGTCTTCCCGGCGCGGTTACGTGCAACCAGGTCGTTGAAGGTACAGACGAAACCGTAGCCGGCATCGGAGGCCATCAGCAGCTTCCGATCGTCATTTTCCATCAGCATATGCTCGACGGTGGCACCCGGCGGCAGCGTCAGCTTGCCGGTGAGCGGCTCGCCCTGCCCGCGCGCTGACGGCAGCGTAATCGGGTCAATGGCGTAACTGCGCCCCGTGGTGTCGACAAACACCACCGGCTGATTACTCTTGCCTTTCGCCGACGCTTTCCAGCTGTCTCCCGCTTTATAGCTCAGGCCTTTAGCGTCGATATCATGGCCTTTGGCGCTGCGCACCCAGCCCATCTGCGACAGCACAATGGTGACCGGTTCAGACGGCAGCATATCGTGCTCGTTCATCGCCTTCGCTTCTTCGCGCTCGCGCAGCGGAGAACGACGGTCGTCGCCAAAGGCGTCAGCGTCAGCCTGCAGCTCTTTCTTCAGCAGGTTGCTCATTTTGCGATCGGAAGCGAGGATCGCCTGAATCTGATCGCGCTCTTTCTCAAGATCGTTCTGCTCGCCGCGAATTTTTACCTCTTCCAGTTTGGCGAGGTGGCGCAATTTCAGTTCGAGGATCGCTTCAGCCTGAGTTTCGCTGATGCCAAAGCGCGACATCAGCGCCGGCTTCGGCTCATCCTCAGTACGAATGATCTCAATCACCTCGTCGATGTTGAGGAACGCCACCAGCAAACCTTCGAGGATATGCAGGCGCTTGAGGACTTTTTCCAGGCGGTAGTTCAGACGGCGGCTGACGGTATCACGACGGAACGCCAGCCATTCGGTGAGGATCTCCAGCAGGTTTTTCACCTGCGGACGGTTATCCAGGCCGATCATGTTCAGGTTGATACGGTAGCTTTTTTCCAGATCGGTGGTGGCGAACAGATGGTTCATCACCTGATCCATGTCCACGCGGTTGGAACGCGGCACAATCACCAGGCGAGTCGGATTTTCGTGATCTGATTCATCGCGCAGATCGTCAACCATCGGCAGCTTTTTGTTGCGCATCTGGCTGGCGATTTGCTCCAGCACGCGCGCACCGGAAACCTGATGCGGCAGCGCAGTGATCACCACGGCACCGTCTTCTTTCTTCCACACCGCGCGCATACGCACGGAGCCGCGACCGCTCTGGTAAATTTTACGGATATCGGCACGCGAAGTGATGATCTCTGCTTCGGTTGGATAATCCGGCCCCTGCACGATGTCGAGCAGTTCGTCGAGGGTGGTTTTCGGTTTTTCAATCAGCGTGATGGCCGCCTGAGCCACTTCGCGAACGTTGTGCGGCGGAATATCCGTCGCCATACCGACGGCAATGCCGGTGGTGCCGTTCAGCAGAATATTCGGCAGGCGGGCCGGAAGCATGCGCGGCTCCTGCAGCGTGCCGTCGAAGTTCGGCAGCCAGTCCACGGTGCCCTGGCCAAGTTCACCCAGCAGCACTTCGGCATATTTCGACAGGCGCGATTCGGTATAACGCATCGCCGCGAAGGATTTCGGATCGTCCGGCGCCCCCCAGTTCCCCTGGCCGTCGACCAGCGGGTAACGATAGGAAAACGGCTGCGCCATCAGCACCATCGCTTCATAGCAGGCGCTGTCGCCGTGCGGGTGGTATTTACCCAGCACGTCACCGACCGTACGGGCGGATTTTTTGAATTTGGCGCTGGCGTTCAGCCCCAGTTCGGACATTGCATAGACAATGCGACGCTGGACCGGCTTCAGGCCATCGCCGATAAACGGCAAGGCGCGATCCATGATGACGTACATGGAGTAGTCAAGGTACGCCTTTTCCGTAAACTCATGTAGCGCAAGGCGCTCTGCCATATCGCTCATTAATTGTGATTCCTCAACGAATTCGCCCGGCCATGCAGGGGGCAATATTGCCGCAGATAGTACCTTATCTGTCGCGCTGAGTCACAGGAGATAAGCAGTTTTGCCGCAGCGGTGGAATGCTGCGGCATGGTGCCGTTACGCCAGTGGCAAAGAGATATCCGTTTGCAGTTCGCTCCGGTACATCATTGACGAAATTGAGGTAATGGAAGAACACCGGCGCATCGCGCAGGGTTTCGCCGCTGCCCGGCAGCCAGTCGCGAAACAGCGACCAGACCGTCTGCGACAGGTTATCAAGCGATCCGATGTGCCGCCCGACCGCGAAACGCCTCCGGCGGCGTCGTGGCCGGGTCATCCCAGGCCATGCTGCTGAGATTGTCCAGCGTCAGCGGTTCGTCCAGATGGCCAACTTTGCCCGAACGATCGAGGGTAATCCTGACCGATCTTTCGCAAGTGTATCAGAGGTGCAAACAGCGCCACCGCGGGAGCGGCGGCACAGAAGGATTATTTGCTGACTTTGCTGATTTGCTTCACGTCAATTTCAACGGAGTTCCAGTCTTTGTCGACTTCACCCTGAATTTCCACCACGTCGTTCGGCGTAACGGTGACGCCATTCCAGCGCTTATGGCTGATGTCCACGTTCACGGTGCCGCTCGAATCCTTGAAGGTATAGGTGTCGTCAGACAGGCGCTCAACGATGTTGCCGCGCAGCGTCACCCATGCGTCATCGCGCATCGATTTTGCTTTCTCAACGGTGGTGACGGTGCCGTTCGGACCGACGAAACCGCCGCTCTGGCTGCTGGTCGCCGTTGAGCCCGGTCCGCTGAATCCGCCCTGGGTATTGGCGGCAAACGCCGGGGCTGACATCAGGGCCACAATGGCCGCTATTGCTAAGGTTTTTTTCATGATTACTTCTCCCTTTGAGTAGACTCTGGCCCCCATTAAACAGGTCAATACTTAACGAGTTCTTAAGGCGAAAAAAGAAAATTTAATGCTGTACACCGCCGTCGCGCACGGGTTTACTGACCCTCGACGTCGGGGCAAACGAGAGGTAAGGATGCGCATTTTACTGGTGGAAGACGATAAGCTTATCGGCGACGGGCTGAAGACCGGGCTCGTCAAAATGGGCTTCACCCTGGACTGGTTTACGCGCGGCGAAGAGGGGAAAGCGGCGCTCTACACCGCGCCCTATGATGCGGTGATCCTCGACCTCACGCTGCCGGGCATGGATGGGCTGGAGATCCTGCGCGAATGGCGATCTCAGGGGCGCAAAGAGCCGGTGCTGATTCTGACCGCACGTGACGCGCTGGCTCAACGCGTGGAAGGCCTGCGCGCCGGGGCCGACGACTATCTTTGCAAACCGTTCGCGCTGATTGAAGTCGCCGCCCGTCTGGAGGCGCTGATTCGCCGCGTGCACGGCCAGGCCAGTAACGCGCTGCGCCACGGCCCGCTGACGCTCAACCCCGACAGCCTGACCGCAACCCTGAACGACGAGCCCCTGACGCTGAAGCCAAAAGAGTTTGCCCTGCTTGAGCTGCTGATGCGCAACGCCGGACGCGTGCTGCCGCGCAAATTAATAGAAGAAAAGCTCTATAACTGGGACGACGATGTCTCCAGTAACGCCGTGGAGGTTCACGTGCATCACCTGCGCCGCAAGCTCGGCAGCCATTTTATTCGCACCGTACATGGGATCGGCTACACCCTCGGTTCACCAAACGCAGGTGACAAATGAAGCGCCTTCGCTATATGAGTCTGCGCCTGCGCCTGACGCTGCTGTTTATCCTGTTAACGCTCGTCGCCTGGAGCTGCGCCAGCTTTATCGCCTGGCAGCAAACCACCCACAAGCTCGACAAGCTGTTCGATACTCAGCAGATGCTGTTCGCTAAGCGCCTGAGCGCGATGGACTTCAATGAGCTGCATGTCGCCACGCCCGCGCTGCGCACCAAAAAGAAAATTAAGCACGGCCATCTCGACGACGATGCGCTGGCGTTCGCTATTTTCACCACCGACGGACGGATGGTGTTGAACGATGGCGACAACGGGCGCGATATTCCCTATCACTATCGCCGGGAAGGGTTCGACGATGGCCGCATCAAAAACGACGACGATGAATGGCGTTTTCTGTGGCTCACCACCGCCGATGAAAAATACCGTATCGTCGTTGGTCAGGAATGGGACTACCGTCAGGAGATGGCGCTGGACATCGTCACTTCACAGCTGACGCCGTGGCTGGTCGCGTTGCCTTTGATGGTGCTGTTACTCATCCTGCTGCTGAGCCGTGAGCTCGCGCCGTTAAAAAAGCTGGCCCGCACGCTGCAACGTCGAACGCCGGACTCAGACGAACAGCTCAGCACGGAGGGTGTACCAGGAGAAGTGCGCCCTCTGGTACAGGCCCTCAACCAGCTTTTCAGCCGCTCCCATAACATGATGGTACGCGAGCGACGCTTCACCTCCGATGCCGCCCACGAGCTGCGCAGCCCGCTGACCGCGCTGAAGGTACAGACGGAAGTGGCGCAGCTCTCGATGGACGATCCGGCAAGCCTTGAGAAAGCGCTGTCGCAGCTGCACTTTGGTATCGATCGCGCGTCACGCCTGGTGGAGCAGCTGTTAACCCTGTCGCGTCTGGATTCGCTGGCGGAGCTCGACGACGTGGAGACGCTTTCGCTTGCCGATTTGCTGCAGTCTTCGGTGATGGATATCTACCACACGGCGCAGCAGGCGAGGATTGAAGTCCGTTTGCATATCACTGCGCCTGAGGTCCGACGCAAAGGCCAGGCGCTGCTGCTAAGCCTGCTGGTGCGCAATCTGCTCGACAACGCCGTGCGCTACAGCCCGCGCGGCAGCACGATTGACGTAACGCTGGATGCGCGCGGCTTTACCGTCCGCGACAATGGCTCCGGCATCAGCCCCGAGGCCCTCGCCCGCATAGGCGAGCGCTTCTATCGCCCGCCGGGCCAGGATGAACCCGGCAGCGGTCTGGGACTCTCCATCGTCCAGCGCATCGCTGCCCTGCATCATATGAGCGTGGTCTTCAGCAATGCACCGGAAGGCGGGTTTATCGCGCGCGTCAGCGGATAGAACGATTATTGCTCAAACAGCAAAAGACTTTGCACATTTTGCGAATTTCATCGCAATGCCGTCGGCGTTACACTAAAGGCAAACGTATTTGTCTGAGGAATAACGATGAGCAAGATCCTGATTATCAATGGCGGTAAGAAATTTGGTCACTCCAACGGTCAGCTGAACGACACCATGACCGAGGTCGCGGACGGCTTCCTGCGCGACGCCGGGCATGAAGTCCGTGTTGTGCGTGCTGACAGCGATTATGACGTGAAGGCCGAAGTGCAAAACTTCCTGTGGGCCGACGCGGTTATCTGGCAGATGCCGGGCTGGTGGATGGGTGCGCCGTGGACCGTGAAAAAGTACATTGACGACGTATTCACCGAAGGTCACGGCTCCCTGTACGCCAGCGACGGCCGTACCCGTTCTGACGCCAGCAAAAAATATGGCTCCGGCGGCCTGATTCAGGGCAAAAAGTACATGCTTTCCCTGACCTGGAACGCACCAATGGAAGCCTTCACCGAAGAAAACCAATTCTTCCACGGCGTGGGCGTTGACGGCGTGTACCTGCCCTTCCATAAAGCTAACCAGTTCCTCGGTATGGAAGCGCTGCCGACCTTTATCGCCAACGACGTGATCAAAATGCCGGACGTGCCGCGCTATGTAGCAGAATATCGCAAGCATCTTGGCGAGATTTTTGGTTAACTGAAGGCCTGCATAAAAAGGAGTGCGTTTATTATGTTAACCGTTATTGCTGAGATCCGTACCCGTCCTGGTCAGCACCACCGTCAGGCCGTACTGGATCAGTTCGCGAAAATTATTCCAACCGTGCTGAAGGAAGAAGGCTGTCACGGCTACGCGCCAATGGTTGACCACGCCGCAGGCGTGAGCTTCCAGGCGACCGCGCCGGACTCCATCATCATGGTCGAACAGTGGGAAACCGTTGCTCATCTTGAAGCCCACCTGCAAACTCCACACATGAAAGCGTGGAGTGAAGCAGTTAAAGGCGACGTACTGGAATCTGAAATCCGCATTCTTGAGTCCGGTATCTGATTTCACCCCGCAAGAAAAAACCGCAGCCCTTACGGCTGCGGTTTTTTTTATTCTGAATGTCTTAACCTGCCGTCTGCATCCTTTCCCTCCTGCCCGCCTGATTTTAACGGCTTTCAGCTTGTCCCAGTGACCTGCATTTTCTCTCTTCATCCTTCTTGCTTCATTCGAAAATAAAGGAACAATCCGCCCAATAACAATGATATCTAAAAGCTTACCGCACGCGACAATGTCAGCACAAAACACTGAAAATAAGACATAAAACCATTACTTTAAGATTATTAAAATAAAATATGCACTTAAAAAGTATAACGTTGCAAAACCACACTCCGAGTGACGATAATTTGTCTACGGCTGATGCCCTTTTACACAAGAGGATGCCGCTGGGTTCAGGAGACGCAAAGGAATAATGCTATGCATAGCGCAAGGACAATACATATTCTGACCAATGATGCCTGGCTCGTGGCAGGAATCACCTTAGCGCTACGGGAATGCTGCGCGGGCACGGCAGTTTACGCAGCCCCTGCCCTACAGGAATGCATCGCGTCTCTGGAAGCGATCAGGAACAACGCTGGCGACGATGACATGGTCGTTATCAGTATTGATGATGTGGCATTGCTGAAAGCCGTTTCGGCCTATATAGAACAACCTGAATTACGCACTATAGTCATGCTGGATGTCGCACTTGACTCGAGTTTCATTATCTATGGCTGGCTTTGCCTGACTTCAAAAAAAGCGACCGGCCAGCAACTTTTACAGCTGGTACATACGCTGGGCCAGAGATCCGAAGCCAGTCCGGCGTTTATCACTCCCCAGGAAAAACGCGTTCTGTCCGGGCTGCTGCGGGGCCATAGTAAAACCTCGATAGGCGCGAAAATGCACCTTTCGGTAAAAACGATAAGCCACTTAAAAATTAACGTCGCGCGCAAAATTGGCGCCGCGCGTTCTAACGACGTGGTACTGCTGCGTTATATGCATATGTTTCACAGCAGTATACACATTATGAGCATGCTGGACGCCTGAGTCCATTATTGGCGCAGGCATCGCTGCGATCGCCGTGCCAACGGTTATTTGTTATATGCCAGGAATCATTAATAACTGGAGGGAGAACTCTTATGGACAGAGCGCGGATTATCAATATTGCTGTCGTCGACAGCTGCGAATACGTCACTATCGGACTGTCGGCATTAAGACATGATGAAAAGGATACGGTTTATTTAACTAACTATCCGAACCTTTCCGCTCTGGCGGACAGCGAGACGCAATATGATATTATCCTTTATGACCCACTGACCGCCAACGGGTTTTTAGTCGATATTCAAAGCGATATTCGCGATCTCCGCGAGCGTCAGCCCACGGCAAGTATCTATATTTACTCCGCAGGGGCTGGCTTCCTCGCGCCGGATGATGTTGATGGATCAATTAATAAGCTGATTTCCCTGCGTGAAGTCAATGCGCTGTGGAATGTGATTATCACCAAGAGTAAAAATGCCGGTATTCATTATGGCCTGAATATTAATATAGCCGGACGCGATCAGGTTCCTTTAACTGACGAGGAAATCAGCGTGATGCGCGGCTATTCCGGAAACCTTAAGACCAAGCAAATCGCCAACTATATGGGATGCAATGTAAAAACGGTTTACCTGCATAAGTATGCCGCCATGCGTAAATTAAATACCCAATGCAATAGCAGGTTTTACTCTTCTCTCAGACATATTATCTGCTGATCTGACGTCTGCCCTGCAAATCGACGGGAACCGTCCGTAACTCCGAATTAATGACAGCCGCTGCACCTGCGCACCACGCCAGGCGCAGCAGTCTCTCCCAATTCCAGACCTCCTTCACAGACCGTCTTCTTAGGCAATAAAGCCCTCGACCCAATACTGTTCATCGCAAACCTGACATCCGGCCGGTGAATTGGCCCCCGACAAGCTTAACGTTGACTGCTCCTCTTTAACTGCATCAGGAGACGCAGTTAAACAGCCCCTGGCACAGGCTTTTAGTCCATTGCAGAAACGGGGCGGTACAACAGCAAAAGCTGCCATAACGCGCAATGTGAGACGCTACAGGCAAGAAGAAAGTGGTGAGGTAAAGTGGACAGTAAAGAAGAGTGGACTGGTGTAGACGGTCAGGCAGATGGCCGGGAAACAAAGGAATGCGGGAGAAACCTTAAGGCTTCTCCCGCAGATCATAGCGGAGGATTAGAAGTTAAGTCTGGCCCCGAGCAGTACGCCGGTATCAGCGTAGCCATCATCACCCATCTGCTGAGCAACGTTGCCCCAGAGCGTGAAGTTATGAGCAATTTTACCTTCCACGCCCAGCTTAAGCTCACCGATGTCGCGGGTACCCAGCACCTCGTTGTTGATGCCGTCCATTCGCACCTGGTACGTATCGAAGTTATGGATCCAGTTCGCCTCTACGAAAGGCTGGAATTCACGGCCGGTATTATCGTCCAGATGGCTGTGGCCTTTAAGATAAGCGCGAAGACCAAGGCGGGAGCTGAGCATCCCGTCGTTTTGATCCGTTACTCTCGTGCCGTTTGCCTCACGACGATTTTTAGCCGCAACGTCCATCCAGCTCAGCTGAGCTTTTGGCTGCAACCAACTGCTCAGGCGCTCATTGCTGGTCAACGGCAGGGTATAGCCCGCCTCAACGGAAGCGGTGAAGCCCTGCGTATGGTACTGCTCGCTCGGCAGCCCCTGACCGTTAACCGTGTTGCGGAACCAGTTATACAGCACCCAGCTGTCGAGATAGGTACCGGACATATCTTTCTCAGACTGTACCCATGTCGCGTACATCCCGGCGCTGTAACCTTCTACGGTGCTATCGGTACGATAGTGAGTGACCGACGAACGGATATTACTTTTGGCATTACCGTACCCGACCATTCCGCCGACGTGCCAGCGATCGAGGCCTGTGGTGCTCCAGTCAGCCATATCCATCCCCAGTTGAACCACGTAACGATTGGTTCTGGCCTTCATCTGGTCAGAGTTAATGTTGAAGCTGGTGGTGTTACCAACATGGCGCATCCAGAGGCCATCAGCATGTCCACTTTGGCCATCGCGCGCATATTCCCCTTCCCCGAGTCGATCCTGCATGCGGGTGGCAAACATCGTGTTTGCTGCCATCAGGTTTGCCAGGTAGCCGCCGGATTCAGGGCGCACCTGAAGCTTGTTACCGTGCGGCGGCGGCACAGGAGGGTTGCCGCCGTTACCACCGTCGTTACCGCCCGAATGATTACCGTCGTCTTTATTCGGATCTTCCGGGTCGGGAGACGGAGCTTCGTTTGTCAGATACCAGCTTTGATTTTGCTTCTGCAGGCGATAGTCATAGTTACCGGCCACAATACGCCCTGAGCGGGTGAACGTACCGTAAGACGTCCCGCCCACCTTAACGACCTCAATGCCGTTAACGGTGTAATCCCCTTTTCCGCCCAGATTATTGATGGTCACGCGCGTATCACCTTCTTTGATATCCCCCGTAACAATCATTTTATCCGTTGGGGAATTGTCATTACCCAGCAGGGTATTAAAGACGATAGTGCCACCGTTACCGCTGTAGTCACCGTTCACCGTCAGCGTCTTGTGCCCCTGGTCATCCGGCGCGCTGAAGGCAATAAGACCGTTATTGCTCAGGGACTCGACGTCAGAATTGGCGGTTACGTCCCAGCGGCTGGAGCCATCCAGCGCAACGGAGGTGATATTTTTACTGGCCCCAATCAGATGTGAACCGCTGTTGAGCGCAACGGTCGAGACGCTGTCCGCACTGTCAGAAATCAGCGAGCCGTTAAGGACGCTGTTATCCGCATTCAGCGTCACCGCCGTGCCGTCACTCGCCAGCACGTTCAGCACCACGCCCGTACCGCTGTTAAAGGTGCTGTTGGCCGCATCCAGAGTCAGAGTACCGCCCTCGCTTTGTACCGATGGGCCCTGAGCGGCATTTACGTTTACCGTATTCAGCGTCACGTGACTTTCAGGCAGCGCGCTGTCGTTTCCCTGAGCCTGAATAGCGGCTGCTTTTCCGCTGGTCGCAAGCTCGCCGTTGGCAAAATTAATGCTTCCCTGCTGCGTAAAGAGCGCCGAAGCACCATCGCCCTGGGTCGTCACATTGACGCCGGTTGCCGCTACGCTGCCCGCCGCGGCGGCGGCAATCCCCATGCTGCGCGCGCCTTCAGTGCTGAGCTTACTGTCGGTCAAGGTCACGTTTGATCCGTTGGAATAGACCCCGGAGGCGCTATTACCTTTGGTCGCTACGGTGACGTTATTCGCCTGAAGAGATGAGCTGTCGATAGCTCTCAGACCGTCCGCCTGCTGACCGAGCGTGCTGATTTCCGCTCCGCTTAAGGCAATATCGCCTCCCCGTGCTGCAAACACCCCGGAGCTGCCCGCACCCTGGGTATCAATGGTCAGCATATCGCCTTTAATTTTGTTTTCCGTATACAGCCCGTAAGACATATCACCGGCAGTTTCAATGGTGTTACCGGTGAGCGTGGCCTCACCATACTGGGCGTTGACCGCAATGGCGTTATCGCCGGTCGTAAAGAAGCTGGTGTCTTTTGCCGTCAGGATCGAATCAGCGGAGGCAAGCCATACTGCGTCACCGTCCGCTCCCGTCGTCTGGAAACGGCCGCCGGTAGCGTTGATAGTCGCCCCGCCGTTGGCATTCAGCGCGTAGCCGTTTGCCCCTGCGCTGCTGAGAATGGCACCTTCCAGCGTCACATCACCGTTCATCACGCGGATAGCATCGCTGTTCTGGGAGGAGACGGTCGTATTTTTCAACGTCGCGCTGGATTTCATCTCTGCGCTGTTGGATTTAAGCTGCAGGCCCATGGCCTTATCCGCCGCAACAATACGGGCGCCGGTGGCCTCCAGTACGCTCTGATTACTCAGGTTAATCGCCGCCATCGCGGAACCGGCGGCGTTGACCATGGTGTTATCCAGCATTATCTGAGAGCCATTATTGGCACCGATACCTCGCGCGGCCGAGCCCGTCGCGGTAATCGTCCCGCCGGTAGCATTCAGAATGCCATTATCCAGCTTGACGCCATCGGCGACCTTACCGCTGGAGGTCAGGGTTGCGTTATTAAGAATAAGTTTGCCTTTATCCGTCGCCAGCGCCGCAGACGTAGAGTCTTTATCACTGGTAAACAGCAGCCCATCAATACCGGTTTCGATAACGCTGTTCTGCCCCTGAGCATTAAGCGGATAATCACCAATGCTGGTGGCAGAGTAATTTTTTTTAACCTGTAGGGTGGTTCCGTCGGTTACTGCCGCCGCCAGCGCAGACGTGGCAGGGAGAGTAATCAAACACAATCCCGTGATCAAACGATGGGAGACAATTCGTGATTGCCTTGACATAGTCGCATTCCTTAGCTTGTTGCATGTTGGGATAAATACTTAAGACGTTGCGCAATAGCAATATAATGCCTTCCGCAGCGCCTTAATGTTGTATAAGGGGTCCGGTCTGGAGGATTGATAGTTTATTAATCAATAATAACACTCATTGCTTAAATTCTGATAATAGGATTATTTATTCCTTGTGATTATTTTCCGACACATAGGATTATTCAAATATCAGAAGAAAAGTCCTTCGATATTTTTCTAAAAAAGGCATTGAGAGCGTTATTCTTTTTCATTACCATAAAAAAGTTGATTATTGATGCCAGTCACCTTGCTTGCTTCAGCCAACGCTTTTACGCCAGCTTAAAACGAGTTACCTGACATCTTCCGCTATAAAAAAGATGGAATACTCCATTGCTATGGACAACGGAATGGAACGCCTGAAAGTCGCTGTATTTTATGAAAATAATATTTATCAACAAATCATTTGTCAGTATCTGGAGAAGGCACTGGATAATTGCCCCTTATCTTTGGAAGTGATCTCCGGCGTTGATGAGCTATTAGAAAAGATTACTGATAATAACGTTGATATTCTTATTACCGAATTTAACTACCTATATAGCCATAAGGAGTGGAGCAGTAACATCAGCACGCGGTTCTGCAAGCTCTGTAGCGAACATCATGTCCGGCGGGTACTGTTTATCTCCGGAACGAATATATGGCTGCTGCGGCGAATTATCGATATGAAGTTCGAGGCCATCGTGAGCGCTAATGACAATATCACTGAACTGCATCAGGCAATGAGCAGCGTAATCGGTAGCGAACGTCAGCTTCCCTATGTTTCTGAAAGCATTAAAGCCATTCTGCGTGCGGCACATAAGGGGCCGCAAATGCTCTCGTCAAAAGAGTGGGATGTCCTGTATCTACTGGCGCAGGGCTTTTCTATTTCAGAAATCGCGGCGCGAAAGAACCGGGCAGTCAGTACGGTTGCAACGCAGAAACACAACGCGATGAAGAAGCTAAATATTTCAACCAACAGTGAATTATTAAAATTTATTCAGCTCGCCGGAGTAATGGAATAACAGTATGCAGAGTAGAGCCTGGACATCAGCAATCATTTCATCTGTTTTTTTTCTGCACCCTCAGTACTGCAGCGCCTTAACGCTACAGGAAGCCGTGATCGCTGCGGACAATTATGATTCGACCATTCTGGCGGCAAGAAACCTCAACGATGCTCAGCAGCAAAAGCGGATTCAGGGCTTTGCGGGCCTGCTTCCCGTGGTCTCGCTGAACGGCGCATGGTCAAAGCAGGATCAGCCGAAGGCTTCTTATGCTGCAGGCGTCACGCGTCATAATGCCGCGGTCAATGTAACCCAACCCCTTTTCGATCTCAGTAAATACGCAGACTGGCAACGGGGTGACGCCATCGCCGATGAGGCGCAGGTCAGGTATATGCTCGCTCAGCAGAAAATGATCAGCGACGTCAGCGATGCGTGGTTTACGGTCATCTATTACTCCCGCGTGCTGGATAACGCCGATAAAGCACGCGTGGCGTTCGAACAACAGCTTAATTCAGCGAGTAAAGCGCTCGCTATCGGCGAGCAAACGCGCCTGGACGTTGACGAGGCGCAGGCGAATTTTGATAAGTCCGTGGCCGACGTGATTTCAGCCGAAAGCCAGCTCAAGGATGCAAAAATTCGTTTCGAAAGACTGACCGGCCAGTCGGGCAATAGCGTGCCTGTTAGCGGAATGGACTGCGTTACGCCAAAAAAACTGCCCCAGCTGGCGCTGCTGAGGTCACGTACGGAGAGCCAGAACCTGAATATTCAGGCGGCGCAGTTTGTGATGAACCAAAGCCAGGCCGACGTCGTCGCGGCTGCAGGGCAACACCTGCCGGTCGTCACGTTTCAGGCTTCGTATGGCAACAACTGGAGCCGCGCCGAAGATGGCAACGTGCTGGATGATGTCTTTGGCACCACGTCAAAAACCCGCAATACCAACATTGGTATCAATGTCTCAGTACCTCTGTTCGCCGGTGGAAGCCAGATTTCGCAAAGCATTGAGGCGGCCCACCGTAAGGAACAGGCCAAAGATTTGCTGATCGATGCGCGGCGCCAGGCGCTCGAGGATATGGAAAGCGCCTGGTCCGGTGTTCGCGCTGGCGAAGCGACGATTAGCGCATACGATCGCGGCATTGTCTCAGCCAAAAAAAGAATGGAGTCAACGCAATACGCCTACGAGCTGGGCATGAGGACCACTATCGACAGGCTCAATGCAGAAAAAGATTATTTCAAATCGCTCAGTGATTTTGCCAACGCGCAGTACGAATACATTACGTCGAATATCAAACTGGCCAGCGCGACGGGCGATCTCAATTACGCCTGGCTGAAGAAATTCACCTGCCCTGCCCGCTATTAAACCCTACATGGACTCTCTGAATGTCTGAATCATTATTTCGCCAGGAAGCGCTTGACGCGAACAAGTCAAAGTCAATCGGTAGCGTAGCGCTTTACTGCCCGCCCTATCGCTGGGTCATTATCAGCCTTGTTGAGCTGGTCACCCTCGTTACGCTCGCCTTCTGCATTTTCGGTACCTATACCAAACGTGAGAACGCCACCGGAGCCTTAATCCCCATTGAAGGGGTTATGGATATCGTGGCGATGAACACCGGCACCGTAACGGATCTCACTATCCAGGAGGGCGACAGCGTAAACAAAGGCGCTCCGCTGGTGACCGTGTCATCGGAAGTCGCCACCCGTATGGGCCAGACCAGGGAGAGCATCGCCCAGCAGCTGGATTTACAGCTTAAGGTCCTGCAAAAGGAGCGTGAGAACCTGGATGCGCTGTCCGTAGAAACCCGTAAAGGGCTGCTGGACAAGCGCAGCCTGCTCGAACAGCAGATCAAAAGCCTTGCGGATATCAGCAGCAGTCGCGTTAAGCAGATGCGCCTGACGGCGGAGAAAGTGGACAAGCTGAAAATGATGCGCGGGGAAGGCTACGCCTCTAACAGCCAGGTCGAAGAGCAGGAAACCCAGCGCCTTGAGGCCGAGTCACGTATTCAGGACGTAGCCAGGCAGCGTATTGACCTGCAACAGCAGCTCACCCAGACGCTACAGCAGATCCGCGAGCAACCGATCAACGAGCTGAATCAGGCTAACGATATCGCCCGTCGAATGGCGGAACTGCGCCAGAGCATGATCGAAAACGAATCCCGCCGCTCGGTGGTGTTTGACGCGCCGCAGAAAGCCACGGTGGCTTCGGTGGTGGTGAAGCGCGGGCAAATTGTCAGCCAGGGCCAGACGCTGGCATCACTGCTGCCCGAAAATACCGAGCTACAGGCACGCATAATGGTCAGCAGCCGGGCAATCGGCTTTATCCGTCCCGGACAAAGGGTCGTACTGCGATATCAGGCGTATCCCTGGCAAAAATTCGGCCAGCAGTATGGCCGGGTAACGGAAATATCCCGCGTGGCCCTCTCGCCGCAGGAGGTCGCCCAGATTACCGGCAACAATCAGGTTCAGGAACAGCACTACCTGGTTAAGGTCAGGCTCGATAAGCAGTTTGTTCATGCCTACGGCCGCGAGCAGCGGCTGCTGCCGGGCAGCGCCGTCGAGGCGGACTTCCTGATCGATAAACGCCGCCTGTATGAGTGGGTGCTTGAGCCACTCTATGCCCTGAGCCGTAGTACTTCTGCCTGATTGCGACAACTGATAAGAGCATGAATAAAAAATGAATCTGCACAATAAACTGAATTTTTCCTGGCGCAAGAAGCTGCCGGTTATCCAGCAAACTCAGGCGGCAGAGTGCGGTCTGACCTGCGTGGGCATGATTGCCAACTACTACGGCCATAAAATCGACATGATCACCCTGCGCCGCCGCTTCTCGACCTCACTGAAGGGCGCGACGCTGGGCGACGTGATGCTGGTTTCACATCAGCTTGGCCTGGCGAGCCGCGCGCTGCGTCTGGAAATTGACGAGCTGCACAAGCTGCGTATGCCCTGCATTCTGCACTGGGACATGAACCACTTCGTGGTCCTCAAGGCAGTAACCAAAAAGAAAATCATTATCCACGATCCCGCCAGGGGTCGCCGTGAGGTGCCGCTTGAGGAGGTTTCAAAATCCTTTACCGGCGTGGCGCTTGAGCTGCTGCCAGCGGCAAGCTTCGAGAAAAAAGAGGAAAAAGAATCCCTGTCGATGATGAAGCTCATCGGCAACGTAAGCGGGATCCGCTCCGCCTTTATGCAGGTACTGATCCTCTCCATCGGGCTGGAGCTTTTTTCGCTGCTGTCGCCTTTCTATACCCAATGGGTGATGGATCAGGTGCTACCGTCCGCAGACAAAGATTTGCTGACGCTGCTCGGCAGCGCCTTTATTGCCGTTGTTGTGCTGCAAAGCGCCATCACGGCAATTCGCTCCTGGGTCACCACCTGGTTTTCCAGCATGCTGAGCGTGCAGTGGTCGGCAAACGTCTGTTCTCACCTGCTGGGCCTGCCTATGTCATGGTTTGAAGAGCGCCACACCGGAGATATCGTGTCGCGTTTTGGCTCTATCGGTACGATTCAGAGTACGCTGACCAGCCGTTTTATCTCCTCTATTCTCGACGGCGTCATGGCCGTGGTGACGCTGTGCATGCTGTTTGCCTACAGCATGGAGCTGACCTGGGTCGTGCTGGGCATGTTGGCGATTTATATCATTATTCGCTGGATATCTTTCCGCCCGTTCCGCCAGGCAAACGAAGATCAGCTTATCGCTAACGCCCGCGCCCAGTCGCAGCTGCTGGAGTCCATTCGCGGCGTACAGGCCGTCAAACTAAGCAATAAGCAGGAGATGCGCGTTTCCACCTACGCCAACGAGCTGGTTGAGGCAACCAATAAAGGTATTCACATCCAGCGCCTGAGCATCGGCTTCAGCACCCTGCAGGGGGTGATTTCCGGCGTCGGCCGCGTGGTGCTGATCTGGCTGGCGGCCCTTCAGGTGCTCGACGGTCATTTTACGGGCGGGATGCTGATCGCCTTTTCCAGCTTCTCCGATCAGTTTATCAGCCGCGCAACCGGGCTAATCAACGCCGTTATCGAGTTCTGGATGCTGCGGCTTCACGGCGAGCGTCTGGCAGACATCGTACTGTCAGATAAGGAAACCGATATGGACAACAGCGTGTCACTCCCTTCCAGCGCCAGCCGTGAAGCTTTTTCGGTGCAGGTCAACAATATCTCTTTTCGCTACGCGTTGACCGAACCCTGGGTGCTGGAAAACTACAGCCTGGCCATTAACGCCGGTGAGTCGGTCGCCATTATCGGTCCCTCAGGCCAGGGGAAATCGACGCTGGTTAAGCTGCTGCTCGGCCTGCTCAAGCCGGCCTCCGGTACGATTGAGGTTAACGGCCAGGACATCCGCAAGCTGGGTATGAGCTGGTATCGCGAGCGCATCGGCAGCGTTATGCAGGATGACATCCTGTTCGCGGGTTCGTTAAGCGATAACATCAGCTTCTTTGATTCCCACTACGACCAGCAGAAAGTGGAGCGGGCGGCAAAGCTCGCCCAGATCCATGAAGAAATTATGGCGATGGCGATGGGCTATAACAGCCTTGTGGGCGATATGGGCTCGTCGCTGTCCGGCGGACAGATCCAGCGTGTGCTGCTGGCGCGCGCACTCTATCGCGATCCTGACCTCCTGATTCTTGATGAGGCCACCAGCCATCTCGACGTTGCGCGCGAAAGCGCCATTAATAACGCTATCAGGCAGATGAATATCACCCGTATTATTATCGCACATCGGCCGGAAACCATCCGCAGTGCGGATCGTATTATTCTGCTGAGCCGGGAAGGTATTCAGGAGCTTACGCATCAGCAATTCGAAAACTCGCTTGAATAATTACAGAGTTTATTATTAACATCAACGCAGGCCAATGGCCTGCGTTTTTTAAATAACACACCCCTGTATTTACCCCCTCCCCAAAATCACTTACCCACACGATTAATATAAGATTATTTCCTCCTCTATTAAAAAAGCCCAGGATACATTAGAAGTTAATCTATTGAGGGCGTCAGCCCCGCTTCTTTATAATCACTTTACAGGCAGCGAAGTCATCGGGTGCTTGCAGAATTGATTAATTTATTTTTTAAGGAATAAAAAATGCGTGAACTGCAGATCTCTGAAATTAACGAAGTAGCGGGTGCTGGCTTCTTTGACACTCTGGGCGCGGGCATCCTCGGCTCTATCACCGGAATCAACGTTGGCCTGGCAAAAGGCGGCGTTTCCGGCGGGAGCACCGGCGGTATTCTGGGCGTTGGCGCCATCGCAGCTGCCGTCACTATGGTGATCGGTGGTGTTCAGGGGGCAATCACTGGCTTTACCTATGGTCTGGTAAACGGCTGGGATAAGACTCTCGAAGCATTCAATAACTCTACCGATCAGTGGTTCGATCACACGATCCCGACTCCTAAAGTTTGATTCAGAGTAAACCATTATGAAAGAGATAAAGAATAAAGACCTGCAGGAAGTGGCAGGCGGCAGCTTAACTTCAGATATTCTGAACTTTTTCCGTCATGGTATTTTCGGTTCAGATTCTGATACCGGCGCTATTGAACCGGGCTGGTCTGCTGGCCCGACTAAGCCTTCACAGGCTACAGGCAAGGGCGACGAATACGGCCTGGCACTGGTTACTGGTCTGGTAACTATTGCCGCAGCCGTCGCAACCGGAATTAAGTTTCTCTCCGGGAAATAAGTTAAAGGGATAATTATCCCTTTTAATTTCACACTATCAATGAAAATGCAATTCCCCATGCATGGGGATCGCTATTCATACAAAAAGGATTTATATGAAAAAGGCAATTATCGCTTCTTTAGTTGTTATGGGAATGGGTCTGTCTGCAAGCGCGGTATCCGCAGCGCCGGTTGGTACAATCACCATCAACGGTGAACTGACTGCTGCCACCTGTAAAGTGACCGTTGACGACAGCGCAACCGGTGATTCTACCGTTAACCTGCCGAAACTGCCTGTTACTCAGCTGGCAGCACCGGGTGAATTCGCTGGGGCAACTAATTTCGTTATGCACCTGACCGGCTGTACTCCAACCGACTCTAACGTGCGTGCCTACTTTGAATCTGGCGCTACCGTTGATGCAGCAACCGGTCGTCTGAACAATACCCTGACCGACGGCGCTAAAAACGTACAGATCCAGCTCCTGAACGATGCTGACGTGGTTCTGGAAGCAGGTAACGACAGCCAGCGTGCTAACGCAGCGACTCCGCTGAACAGCGGCGCTGCTGACCTGATTTACCAGGCTCGTTACTACGCTACCGGTGCATCTACTGCAGGTAAAGTGGCTTCATCTGTAACTTATTCCATCGATTACGAATAAGAATCAGCGTTGATTTAATTTAACAGGGAACGCTTCGTTCCCTGTTGTTTATGGATATTATCCAGGGATTCCTGAAACATGCGCGCTTTGAATTTCCTGTTTTTATTAATTCTCTCTTCTTCGGTTGCTCAGGCTGGTATTGTTATCAACGGCACCCGCGTGGTATATCCTGAAAGTGAAAAAGAAATCACGCTGCGCCTGAATAATGAAGGAAATAAATCATCCCTCGTCCAGACGTGGATTGACAAAGGCAACAGTTCCGCAAAGGTTAATCAAATCGACGTACCTTTCGTGATATTTCCGCCGGTATTTCGGGTTGAGCCTAAACAAGGGCAAACGCTACGTATCTCATATACTGGTCAAAATCTTCCGGCAGACCGGGAGTCCGTTTTTTATCTGAACGTGTTGGATATTCCACCCAATCCAGAAAATGCTCATGGCAACAACGTACAAATGGCGTTCCGTTCGCGCATTAAGCTTTTCTTCCGCCCGCAGGCGATGAAATCCGAATCCTATACTGATGCCGTAGATAAATTAACCTGGTCTGTGGGTTCATGCAGCACCTGTATTGAAGTCAAAAACCCAACGCCATTTAATATAACGATAACGAAGATCTATTTGACTGCCAACAGTACGGAAGGAAGCGGTATCCAGGGTGCAATGATTGCGCCATTCTCTTCCCATAATTTTAAATTAGGCAGCAATCCTGGAACTAACAACATTACTTTTAGCTATCTCAATGATTATGGCGGCACGGTAAAAGCGCAGCTGAAAAAAGGGTAGCTATTCATTTCTGTGCATGGATGTGACTATGAAATTTCTTATTTCTCACAGATTCAAATTATCACAGCTGGCGCTCGGCGTGATTTCTGTTATTGGCGGCATCGCTGCACCTCAGGTTTTTGCCGATGTGAATTTTAACGCCGATTTTCTGGATAATGCCGCCGGACAGGAAGTGGATATTTCCCGCTTCAACGGGGAATACCGCATTGAAGCAGGAGACTATCAGCCGGACGTATACCTGAATGGCAGGCTGCTCGATCGCGCCGAGGTAAAGGTACGTAACGTTGGCGGCAAATCTCGCCTCTGTATTAGCAACGATCTCGCTACCCGAATCGGCCTTAACCACACTCGCCTGACCCCGGAGGCTGAAGCGTCGCTGACGCAGCCTGACGGTTGCCCGACGCTTGAGTCCATCGTGCCGGGTGCCAGCGCCCGCTTCAGTCCGTCAGATATGCGTCTCGACCTCGCCATCCCACAGGCCTGGCTCAGCCAGCGCGCGCGCGGATATGTTCCACCATCCATGTGGTCCTACGGCGAGAAAGCGCTGTATCTGAGCTATGGCGCAACCTACTTTGAGCAGCACAGCCAGATGAATGACTATCAGTCATTCTTCGGTGATGTGAAGGGCGGGCTGAATCTCGGAGAGTGGATGCTGAGGCACGCGGGTAACTATCGCTGGGACAACAGCGGCCAGGAAAAATACACCAGCTTCGCCACTAACCTGCAGCGTGATATCGCGGCATGGAATTCCCGCCTGCTCGTTGGGGACGGCAATACCTCCGGCGAGATGTTCGACTCTTTCAGCTATCGGGGCGTTCAGCTTGGCACCGCCGAGCAGATGCTGCCGGACTCTATGCGCGGCTACGCGCCAAACATTCGCGGTATTGCCCGAACGAACGCCAAAGTCACCGTAAAACAGCGCGGTCAGGTGATCTACGAGACATCGGTCCCACCGGGTGAGTTCTCGATCGACGATCTCTATCCTACCGGCTACGGCGGCGATCTGCTGGTGACGGTAACGGAAGCTGACGGTTCGAAAAGTACCTTTTCCGTCTCTTACGCTTCTGTTCCCGAGCTGCTGCGTCCGGGCCGTACGAATTACAGCCTGATGGCCGGTAAGCTGCGAAACATCAACGTTTCCGATGCGCCTTACGTCTTCCAGGGGACCTGGAAGCGCGGTATCAATAATTATGTCACCACCTACCTGGGCACCACCTCGACTGATTTCTATTATTCAGGCATGGCCGGGAGCGCATTCGGTACCCCGATTGGCGCTATCTCCCTCGATGTAAACGGCACCCGCTTTTCCGATCGAGGCGAATCGCATAACGGGATGAGCCTGCGTACCAGCTACAGTAAATTTATCTCCTCGACCAACAGTAGCTTCTCGCTTGCGGCTTACCGCTTTTCCTCTTCCGGCTATCTGGATCTGCATAATGCGGTCTATCTGTCCGACCACCTGAGGCAAGGCAACGACAATGTGACCTGGCAGAAGCTGGACCGTCCACGTAACCGCGTATCGCTGACCGTAAACCAGGATCTTGGGGATCTCTTTGGACAGCTCTATGTCTCCGGCTACCAGGAGAATTACTGGAACCGTAGCGGCAGCAATACTCAGTTCCAGGTAGGTTATAACAACAGCTACCGCTGGCTCAGCTACGGCCTGGCCATCAGCCGCACCACCGACAGCGACAACGTCCGTGAGACGCAATACCTGCTGAACTTCTCTGTTCCGTTGGGGCACAGCGACCATAGCCCAACCCTTAACAACTACACCACCATTGACGACAACGGCGTTATGTCGCAGATGGGGCTGAGCGGGCAGTTGGGGGAACGCAATCAGCTCTCCTATAACGTTTCCGCAGGGCGCGACTACGACAACCGCTACTCCAGCAACCTCAATGGCGCCTACCGCTTCCGCGATACAACGCTGAACGGCAGTTTCTCGAAGGGCGAGCACTATCACGGCTACTCCGTGGGCATGTCAGGAAGCGTCGTGGCGCTGACTGACGGCGTCGTAGCAAGCCCGTATGACAGCCTGACAACCATGGCTGTGGTTTCTGCTAAAGATGCCAAGGGCGCCGCTGTTGAAGGCTATCCGGGCGTAGAGGTTAACCGCTGGGGCCTGGCGCTGGTGCCCTATATGACGCCATACCGCGTGAATGAAGTGGCGATCGATCCGAAAGGGCTGCCGTTTGACGTGGATCTTAAGACCACCAGCAAACAGATTGCTCCGGCTCAGGGTGCCATCGTCAAAATCGACTACCCGACCGATAAGGGCCGCATGGTGCTGATTCGCGCCACCACGCCTGAAGGCGATGCGCTGCCATTCGGCGCCGCCGTAACCGACGGTCAGGGTAAAGCCGTCGGCGTAGTGGCCCAGGGCGGCCAAATCTATGCCCGCCTGGAAGAAGGGAAAGATCGTCTCAACATCAGCTGGGGCGAACGCCGGCAGAAATTTACCTGCGGTTTCGACCTCACCGTGGGCCATCCCCGCTCCGGTCAGAACTTCGAACGCGTGAATACGGTTTGTGACGGCGTCGATCAAACGCCTCGACAGAATATTGCCATGACGCAGCCGGACGAAGACCAACGCAGCTAACGTCGGTGTGAACGTAAAGATCAGGAAAACTATATGCTTAAGCGTTTTTTTATACTGTTGACGCTCGGCGCGGGCCTTATCACCGCGCCGCTTATCACTCAGGCGGCGGTGCATTGCGATTTTGACAGTTCGTCAATGGTGACAACGTTGTTCGACTTCAACGAAATGCCGAATGGCATTAACGCCAGCGCCCCTGTTGGCACCGTGCTGTTTAGCAAAACACACCAGATCCCTATCTGGTGTGCGAAGGATGGCAGAAAAGGCAGCTCAATCAGCGGGCCCGAGCCCATTTATATCAACCGCTCGGATGTCTCCAACGTGTTTGGCAGCAAAAGCGGATTAACGCTCTATATCACGGTAGCCGGCGACCGCGGTAATACCCGTAAGGCTTTTAATACCGGGCTCCAGACCAGCTATATCTGGCTTCCGAGCCTGTCCACGAAAGACGCCACGCGTCTTACTCTGGACGTCACTATTGAGCTGGTAAAAACCGCAGAGAACACGCTTCTCAGCACGAAAAACACCGTCATGCTGTTCAGCGTGGGCGACCAGTTCGATACCAGCGATATGGTGTTTTATATGAAAAACGGTAACAAGCTGGTATTCACCACCCAGACCTGCGACGTAATGGGCAGTGGCAACTACACCGCAAATCTGCCGCCACTCAACATCAGCGACGTGAAGGGAACAGGGCCGGTTGACGGGCACACGGCTGATATTAACGTTCAGCTTTCCTGTAACTCCACGCTCTGGAGCACCCAGGCAATCATGATGAAGCTTACCGGCCAGGACGTTCCAGGCTCGGCCAGCGATGGGCTGTTCTTCTTCAAAAGTCTGGACTCAGGCGAGAGCGCGCCGGGGATTGCCCTGCAGATGTTCCAGGGTGCCCGGGGTCAGCCGTTCACGCCGGTAACCGTTGGCCAGAACTTTGAGGTCGGCAACTTCGAAGACGGGCAATCGGTGGTCACCATACCGCTGCGGGCTGGATATTACGTTCGGGACAAAAATATGACTCCCGGCAAGCTGCAGTCGATCCTGGTCTATCAGATTGACTATCAGTAGTGCGGAATATGCTTCCCAACCCCGGCGCTGAAAAATGCGTTCGCCGCCGGGTTTATTTAAACCTCAAGAGTAAGGATGAAAAAATGAGAGAATTACACAATCAGGAAATCGAAGCGGTATCAGGCGCAGGTGCCATTGCAGATACGGGTGCTGCCATCGGTAAAGGAATTGGTGAGGTTCTGGAGGGTTTCGGCCTGAAAGGCGCTTCCGGCGTGCTGTCAGAAGTCGGTAACGGTATCGGTCAGATCGTAGAAATTTTCCAGAATGTCTCCTCATTCCTGGATGGCCTGTTCCACAAAAAACCCGCTCCCGCTCCGCTGCCTGCTCCACTGTTCAAGTAATAAGCGTCGCGCGTGAATTAAGGCAATAGTGGCCTTAAACGCTACTCTGGCGGGATGAATTTTCAGCCCGCCATTTTTACACCTCTCCCGCCATGATGAACGTAAGCCCGCCGAAATGAATCAAAGCAGCGCTATTAAGAGGATGTGACTGGGCAGAGCAGAGGTCGCGCGGGGAAAGCTTTTGATGCCACCCGACGCAGGGGGAGATTTCATCAGCCCCGGCAGGTTAATTGCGCAGTAGTTTGGCAGGGTGGTGCGTGTGCCTTTCTAAACCACCCTGTCCTTTTTGCCTCAGGCTTCCAGATCCGCCATGTCGCCTTTTTCCTGCAGCCAGTTACGGCGATCCTCGGAACGTTTCTTGGCGAGCAGCATATCCATTACCGCATCGGTCTGGCGATCGTCTTCATCGTCGATAAACAGCTGCACCAGACGGCGAGTGTTCGGATCGAGCGTAGTTTCGCGCAGCTGCATCGGGTTCATTTCACCCAGGCCTTTGAAGCGCTGGACGTTCGGTTTGCCTTTCTTACGCTTGAGCTGATCCAGTACGCCCTCTTTTTCCTGCTCGTCGAGCGCGTAATAGACCTCTTTACCCAGGTCGATACGGTACAGCGGCGGCATGGCGACGTAGACGTGACCGGCCTTCACTACGTTTCGGAAATGCTTCACGAACAGCGCGCACAGCAGCGTGGCGATATGCAGTCCATCGGAGTCCGCATCCGCAAGGATACAGATCTTGCCGTAGCGCAGCTGGCTCAGATCGTCGCTGTCCGGATCGATGCCGATCGCCACCGAAATATCGTGCACTTCCTGCGAAGCCAGCACTTCATCGGACGACACTTCCCAGGTATTCAGGATTTTGCCCTTCAGCGGCATGATCGCCTGATATTCACGATCGCGCGCCTGCTTGGCTGAACCACCCGCCGAGTCTCCTTCCACGAGGAACAGCTCTGTACGGTTGAGATCCTGTGCCGTGCAGTCTGCCAGTTTCCCCGGCAGCGCCGGACCGCTGGTGAGTTTTTTACGCACCACCTTCTTGGCAGCACGCAGGCGGCGCTGGGCGCTGGAAATCGCCATTTCGGCCAGCATTTCTGCGGCCTGAACGTTCTGGTTCAGCCACAGGCTAAAGGCATCTTTCACCACGCCGGAAACGAACGCCGCACACTGGCGTGAGGACAGACGCTCTTTAGTTTGCCCGGCAAACTGAGGATCCTGCATTTTCACCGACAGCACGTACGCGCAGCGATCCCAGATATCTTCCGCTGACAGCTTCACACCGCGCGGCAGGATATTGCGGTATTCGCAGAACTCACGCATTGCGTCCAGCAGACCCTGGCGCAGGCCGTTCACGTGAGTGCCGCCCTGCATCGTTGGAATCAGGTTAACGTAGCTTTCGGTCAGCAGTTCGCCACCTTCTGGCAGCCACAGCAGCGCCCAGCCAACGGCTTCGGTATCGCTGGCAAAGCTGCCAACGAACGGTTTTTCCGGCAGCAGCGGCAGGCCGTTCACCGCTTCGCTCAGGTAGTCGTTCAGACCGTCGGCGTAGCACCAGGTCTGCTCGCTGTTGTTTACTTTGTCTTTGAAGACAATTTCCACACCCGGGCAAAGCACCGCTTTCGCTTTCAGCAGGTGCGTCAGGCGCGAAACGGAGAAGCGCGGGCTGTCGAAGAAGCTTTCGTCCGGCCAGAAGTGCACGCTGGTGCCGGTGTTACGCTTACCGACGGTGCCGCTCACGTGCAGGTCTTCCACCTTCTCGCCATTTTCAAAGGCGATGGTGTAGATTTGGCCATCACGGCGTACGTTGACTTCTACACGCTTTGACAGGGCATTCACCACCGAGATCCCCACGCCGTGCAGGCCACCGGAGAACTGGTAGTTTTTATTGGAGAATTTACCGCCCGCATGCAGACGACAAAGGATCAGCTCTACCGCCGGGACGCCTTCTTCCGGGTGAATGTCGACCGGCATGCCGCGCCCGTCATCGATAACCTCGAGTGACTGGTCCGCATGCAGAATGACTTCCACGCGTTTGGCGTGACCTGCCAGTGCCTCATCCACACTGTTATCAATCACTTCCTGACCAAGATGGTTAGGACGAGTAGTGTCGGTGTACATTCCCGGGCGGCGGCGAACCGGCTCAAGCCCGGTGAGTACCTCAATGGCATCAGCGTTATAAGAAGATTGCGTCATGGTATGTTCACGAGTAGTCAGGACTGATTAACGCAGTCCCAGAAAATCAATAATCTGTGTGAAATGATCTTCAAAGCCGATGAAGGCATGATTCCCGCCCTCTTCAACGTTTTGTCGACAAGCGGCGTAGTAGTCAACGGCCTGGCGATAATCCAGCACCTCGTCGCCCGTCTGTTGCAGCAGCCAGAGTAGATCCGGCGCTTCAAGCGGGTCGATTTGCATCACTTTCAGATCGTAAATATGGCGTGACTCTAGCACATATTGCTCCCCGGTGTAGGGATTCTCATTATGACCGAGGTAACCGGTGAGCAACTCAAACGGACGTACCGCCGGGTTGACCACCACGGCAGGCAGCATGAAGCATTGTGACAGCCAGGTGGCGTAATAGCCGCCGAGCGACGACCCTACAATCCCAAGCGGAGCCCCGCCGTGTTGCATGACAAGTTTCTCCAGTAGCTCCGCCGCCTGTGCCGGAAATGCAGGCAACTGGGGCACCACCATATCGATTTCCGGATGGTGCTCCGCAAGCCACGTCTTCATGGCCGTGGCTTTCACCGATAACGGCGAACTGTTAAATCCGTGGAGATAGAGAAGCGTAGACATCAGTATCCTTCTGAAGCAGTGTCAGGGCGGAACTGCGCACCGTCCAGGCGGCAGACTTCGGTGGTAAGCGTACCGTCAGCATGCAGTTCCAGCCAGCGCCAGCCTGGGGCAATGGTATCAAGAGTAAAATTCGCACAGTGCGGTTTAAACTGCACGCAGGTTGACGGCGTCGCCATCATCCGACGGCCGTTCCAGTCCACGTCCATCTCCTGGTGGATATGCCCGCAGAGCAAATGCCGAACCCTTGGGAAGCGCATAAGCACGCGATCCAGCGCACCCGCGTTACGCAGACTGTGCTGATCCAGCCAGCTGCACCCGGCCGGAAGCGGGTGATGATGCAGCAGCAACAGCGTGTAGCGATCGGGGGATTCCATCAAACGTTGTTCCAGCCATTCGAGCTGGAATTCACTTAGCTCACCGTGCGGTACGCCAAACACCTGGCTGTCAAGCATCAGAATTTGCCAGTTTTCGCCAGCAAAGACGCGCTTTGCCGGGGAGATTCCCGCATCCTGTAGAGCACTGTACATGGCTGGCTGAAAATCGTGGTTGCCGGGCAACCAGACGCAGGGCGCGTCAAAGCCCGCGATGCCTTCAGCGAAATGCTGATAGGCCGCGGACGAGTGATCCTGTGCTAAATCCCCAGTGGCGACGACGAGATCGCACTCACGCTCTGAAGCATGGATGGCTGCCAGTACGGCCTGGTAACTTTCCCAGGTGTTCACTCCCAGCAGCGTTTCATGTTTTTCAGCAAACAGGTGAGTATCAGTGATTTGTAAGACCCTCACCCCGGCCCCACCAGCCAGAGTGAGATTTAACAGGCTTTCCAAATGGTGTCCTTAGGTTTCACGACGCTAACAAACCGGAATCGCCATCGCTCCATGTGCTAAACAGTACCTCAGCCAGTCGGCCAAAAACTGGTTAATTTGATGCTTTTCGTCGCGTTGATGCAACTTTTTATTCGGGTAATCATACCGTGCCTGGAAGCGAAAAATCTGCTGACTCGAACACACTTCAGCCACCATCGCATCGTGGTAAAGGCGCACCGTCATTGACGGCAGGCTCCAGTAGCTCACGGCGGGCACGGTCTGCTCAATTTCCACCAGAGTAGTGTAGCGGGTCGATTCGCTGATCGTTAACCGGTATTGCGCATTGGCCACCTGATAGCTCACCGTTTCGCCGGGCGCATCCGTTTGGGGCAGCAGTCGGCGCAGCTGGGCGAAGTTGGTTTCGCACAGACGCATCATTTCAGGGAAGTCAGGTGTATAGCGCTTCATTTTGTCCACTCGTTTCGTAATGCCTGATAATGCAATTGCAGCCATTGCAGGGCGATGACAGAGGCTGCGTTATCGATTGTTCCCTCTTCTACCCACCGGTAAGCCTGTTCCCGGCTAACCACATGCACCCGAATATCTTCGTGTTCATCTGCCAGACCGTGAATACCGTGCGCGGTCGTGGCGTCCACTTCGCCGACCAGAATGGTCAGGCGCTCGCTGGTGCCACCTGGACTTGCCAGATAGCTGAGCATATTTTTGACTCGTTTCACGTCGAGACCGGCCTCTTCCACCGCTTCACGGCGGGCCACGTCCTCAGGTGTTTCGCCCTCTTCAATCATCCCGGCAACCATTTCCAGCAGCCACGGGCTTTCGCTGGTATCGTAAGCCGGGATGCGAATCTGCTCCACCAGCACAACTTCATCACGCACTGGGTCAAAGGGTAGCAAGACTGCGGCATGCCCGCGTTCAAAAATTTCACGACGCACTTCACCGCTCATTTCACCATTGAATAACCGGTGACGGAAACGCCACGACTCCAGCGAAAAAAAACCGCTGTAGAGCGTTTCTCGTGCAATAATTTCTACATCATTTTTGCCGTAAGTAACGACTGACTGTGGTTTGTTGCTCATCGTTCATTCCTGGTGACTTCGTGATGAAATTATGGATTTCCGGCCCATTTGACTACTTTTTAATGGTGCTGTGATAGATTGGTGCAAATTAACGTCAGATGGCACGATACGCCAACTTTTTAAGCGGCAAGACTCTGGTACAATCGACGAATCTTTTTGAATTAGATCAGCGCTAAATGCTTCACAACAAGGAATGCAAATGAAGAAATTGCTCCCCATCCTTATCGGCTTAAGCCTGACGGGCTTCAGCGCACTAAGCCATGCGGAAAACCTGTTGCAGGTGTATCAGCAGGCACGTTTGAGCAACCCGGACCTGCGTAAGTCCGCGGCAGATCGTGATGCTGCATTCGAAAAAATTAACGAAGCACGCAGCCCGTTACTGCCTCAGCTCGGTTTAGGCGCAGATTATACCTATACGAACGGCTATAAAGATCAGAATGGTATCAATTCTAATGCGACCAGTGCCTCATTGTCCCTGACGCAAACCATTTTCGATATGTCGAAATGGCGCGCCCTGACGCTGCAGGAAAAATCCGCGGGTATTCAGGACGTCACCTACCAGACCGATCAGCAAACCCTGATCCTGAACACGGCAACCGCTTACTTTGGCGTGCTGAGCGCTATCGATTCGCTCTCCTACACCGAAGCACAGAAACAGGCGATTTACCGACAGTTGGATCAGACGACTCAACGTTTTAACGTCGGTCTCGTGGCTATCACTGACGTGCAGAACGCCCGTTCACAGTACGATACCGTGCTGGCAAACGAAGTCACTGCCCGTAACAACCTCGACAACGCCGTTGAGCAGCTGCGCCAGGTCACCGGTAACTACTATCCGGAACTGGCCTCTCTGAACGTCAGCAGCTTCAAAACGGACAAGTCACAGCCGGTGAATGCGCTACTGAAAGAGGCTGAAAATCGTAACCTGGCGCTGTTGCAGGCTCGTTTGAGCCAGGACCTGGCGCGTGAGCAAATTCGTTATGCAGAAACCGGCCATATGCCGACCGTGGGTCTGACAGCGTCTACCGGCGTTACGGATACCAAGTATAACGGTAGCAACGCCACCAGCAGCCAGTATACCGATCGCAACATCGGTCAGAATCAGATTGGCCTGAACTTCAGCCTGCCGCTGTATAGCGGTGGCTCAGTCACCTCGCAGGTGAAACAAGCGCAGTACAACTTTGTTGGCGCAAGCGAGCAGCTGGAAAGCGCGCACCGCAACGTGGTACAGAACGTGCGTTCTTCCTTTAATAACATCAACGCTTCCGTGAGCAGCATCAACGCCTACAAACAGGCCGTTGTTTCTGCGCAGAGCTCACTGGATGCGATGGAAGCCGGTTACCAGGTCGGTACCCGCACCATCGTTGACGTTCTGGATGCGACCACCACGCTGTACAACGCAAAACAGCAGCTCTCCAGCGCGCGTTACACCTATCTGATCAACCAGCTGAACATCAAGTCAGCGTTGGGTACGCTCAATGAGAACGACCTGCTGGCCCTGAACGGCACGCTCGGTAAGCCGGTTTCCACCTCTCCGGAAACCGTTGCGCCTGAGAATACCCAGCAGGACGCTAACGCGGATGGTTATAATGGCAATGGCGCCAGCACCGCACCTGCGGCGCAGCCAGCCGCCCAGCGAACCACCAGCAGCACTGGCTCTAACCCGTTCAAAAACTGATTCGGGCTGCCCCGGCGGCATCGTTCGCCGGGGTTTATTCCTTTTCTCACAGCTCCCACAAAAATAAACGTAAGGCAACGTAAAGATCTGCGTCGCTCGTCCCTCATCGCTTCAATTTCAACCACTCATCCACTATCCTGAGCGCTACCACTGGGTCCAGGATGAAAGATAATGAAACGGACAAAAACAATTAATCACGCTTCGTTCCGCAAGAACTGGGGCGCACGCCATTTGACGCCGGTTGCGCTGGCGATCACTGCAGTCTTTATGCTTTCAGGCTGCGAAAAAACAGATGAAACGGTATCGATGTACCAGAACGCGGATGATTGCTCGAGTGCCAACCCGGGCAAAAGCGCCGAATGTACCGCCTCGTACAATAATGCGCTGAAAGAAGCCGAGCGCACCGCGCCAAAATACGCCAGCCGTGAAGACTGCGTGGCAGAGTTTGGCGAAGGCCAGTGCCAGCAGGCGCCAGCCCAGGCAGGCATGGCTCCAGAAAATCAGGCGCAGGCCCAGCAGGGCGGCGGCAGCTTCTGGATGCCGCTGATGGCAGGCTACATGATGGGCCGCATGATGAGTGGCGGAATGCAGCAGCAGCCGCTGTTCAGCTCAAAAAACCCGGCAAGCCCGGCGTACGGTCAGTACACCGACGCAGGCGGGAAAAGCTACGGCGCGGCGCAGTCCGGACGCACCATGAACGTGCCGAAAACCGCGATGGCACCAAAACCAGCCACCACCAGCACCGTCACCCGCGGTGGCTTTGGTGAGTCCGTCGCTAAACAGTCCACCATGTCGCGCAGCGCTGCGGGAACCTCCACCCGTTCGATGGGCGGCTAACCGTCATGGAAAGAGTCAGCATCACCGAGCGCCCGGACTGGCGCGAAAAAGCCACCGAGTATGGCTTCAACTTCCACACCATGTACGGTGAGCCGTACTGGTGTGAAGACGCCTATTACAAACTGACGCTTGATCAGGTCGAGAAACTCGAAGACGTCACCGCCGAACTGCATCAGATGTGCCTGAAAGTTGTGGAACGCGTGGTCAGCAGCGATGAACTGCTGACTAAGTTCCGCATCCCGAAGCACACCTGGAGCTTCGTGCGCCAGTCCTGGCAAACGCAGCAGCCGTCGCTCTACTCCCGCCTCGATCTGGCGTGGGACGGCAAAGGTGAACCTAAGCTTCTGGAGAATAACGCAGACACACCAACGTCTCTGTACGAAGCAGCATTCTTCCAGTGGATTTGGCTGGAAGATCAGCTCAATGCCGGAAAGCTACCTGAGGGAAGCGATCAGTTTAACAGCCTGCAGGAAAAGCTGATTGAGCGCTTTGCCGTGCTGCGTGAACAGCATGGTTTTAATCTGCTGCACTTTGCCTGCTGCCGTGACACCGAAGAAGATCGCGGTACCGTGCAGTATTTGCAGGACTGCGCCAACGAAGCCGGCGTCGCCAGCGAATTTCTGTACATCGAAGATATCGGGCTTGGCGAAAAGGGTCAGTTCACCGATCTGCAGGATCAGGTTATCAGCAATTTGTTCAAGCTCTATCCGTGGGAATACATGCTGCGGGAGATTTTCTCCACCAAGCTCGAAGACGCTGGCGTGCGCTGGCTGGAGCCGGCCTGGAAAAGCATTATCTCCAACAAAGCCCTGTTGCCAATGCTGTGGGAAATGTTCCCGGATCACCCGAACCTGCTGCCAGCGTATTTCGCCGAAGACGAATATCCGGAAATGGCGAAGTACGTGAAGAAACCGATTTTCTCCCGTGAAGGCGCAAATGTGTCGATCGTGGAGAACGGTGAAGTGCTGGAAGCGGTTGAAGGGCCTTACGGCGAAGAAGGCATGATCGTCCAGCAGTTTTGCGAACTACCGAAATTTGGCGACAGCTATACGCTGATCGGTAGCTGGCTGATCAACGACCAGCCTGCCGGGATCGGCATTCGTGAAGATCGGGCGCTGATCACTCAGGATCTGTCACGCTTCTATCCGCATACTTTTGTGGAGTAACGCTCTTGCAAATGCCCGGCGACGCGTTGTTTTCCGGGCAATTTCATCACTCCCCGATCTGTACCGAAAGCATACTCAGACTCCCCATCTCAATCCCGTCTGTCACAATGTTGACAGGCTCCTGCCCGTCCCACGCGCCCAGCACATACAGCAGCGGTAAATAGTGATCCGCCGTCGGGTTCGATAATGAACCGCCTTCATGATCGAGGTAATTTACCAGCGGATGTTCTTCCGCTGGCCCTTGCCAGGTCAGGTTATCTTTCACAAATTCATTGAACGAGGTCGCCCAAGGATACGGCGAGTTTTCGCCATGCCAGCGCGCTGTGCGCAGGTTATGCACCACGTTACCGCTCGCCACCAGCATGATACCTTCATCGCGCAAAGCCGCGAGTTTACGTCCCATTTCGAGATGCCAGGCAGCGGGTTTCGTGCTGTCTATGCTCAGTTGCACCATCGGGATATCAGCATCCGGGTACATCTTAATGAGCACGCCCCAGGAGCCGTGGTCAAAGCCCCAGGCTTCTTTATCAAGCGCAACGGGCACAGGAGCTAACAGCTCAACCAGCCGCTGAGCAAGCTCTGGCGACCCCGGAGCCAGGTAGTGCGTGTCATACAGCGCCTGCGGGAATCCACCGAAATCATGAATGGTTTTCGGGGCTTCCATCGCCGTGACGCCCGTTCCTCGCGTAAACCAGTGCGCGGAAATCGCCACGATCGCTTTTGGGCGCGGCAGCGTTTCGCCCAGCTGCTGCCAGGCACGCGTGTACACGTTATCCTCCAGCACGTTCATCGGGCTACCGTGACCTAAAAACAGAGCTGGCATACGGGAAGAAGACATGATGATATCCTTACAGGAACAGTCGGATTGATGGCTCTACATTACGCGGTTTTGAGTGCGGATGAACTCAGATAACGGTGATGATGATCATCAGGAAATTTGAATGTAAGGACACGTAAAAGCACCTTTGCCCCCTCGCTTTTGGGAAAAGGGAGCTTTACTATAAATGATAATGGTTATCATTAAGGAGTTTCTATGTCAGTACCTTTGATTCTGACCTTACTTGCCGGTGGGGCCACCTTCATCGGGGCGCTGCTGGGCGTTATAGGCCAGAAGCCTTCTGATCGCGTACTGGCCTTTTCTCTTGGCTTCGCTGCCGGGATTATGCTACTGATTTCCCTGATGGAAATGTTGCCCGCCGCGCTCGGCACGGAAGGGATGTCGCCGGTGCTCGGCTACGGTATGTTTGTGATTGGACTGCTTGGCTACTTCGCGCTTGATCGTATGCTGCCGCACGCCCACCCGCAGGATTTGATGCAGGGCGACAAAGCCATCATGCCACGTAACCTGCGCCGGACAGCAATCCTGTTAACGCTCGGCATCAGCCTGCATAACTTCCCGGAAGGTGTTGCAACGTATGTCACCGCCAGCAGTAATCTGGAACTCGGCTTTGGTATTGCGCTCGCCGTTGCGCTGCACAATATTCCGGAAGGTCTGGCCGTCGCCGGGCCGGTCTATGCCGCCACGGGCTCGAAACGTAAAGCGGTGTTCTGGGCAGGGATTTCAGGCATGGCTGAAATTCTTGGCGGGGTGCTGGCATGGCTGATTCTGGGAACGCTGGTATCACCGGTGGTCATGGCTGCCATCATGGCCGCGGTGGCCGGAATTATGGTGGCACTGTCGGTCGATGAATTGATGCCGCTCGCCAAAGAGATAGATCCGCATAACAACCCGAGCTACGGCGTGCTGTGTGGCATGTCGGTGATGGGGCTGAGCCTGGTGCTGTTACAGACGATGGATTTCGCATAGCAAAACGCCGGGATTATCCCGGCGTTCTTCATTTCAGCGTCAGGCAGACTTAGCTGGCCTTACGCTCATGCTTTTGGCGATATTCCACCAGATCTTCGATGGTCACCACCGGCATATTGTGTTCCACAGCAAACTTGATGCACTCCGGCGCACGCGCCATGGTGCCGTCATCGTTGGTCAGTTCACACAGCACACCCGCAGGTTTGAAACCTGCCAGGGTCACCAGATCGATGGTCGCCTCCGTGTGACCGCCGCGAGTCAGCACGCCACCCGCCTGCGCGCGCAGAGGGAAAACGTGGCCCGGACGATGCAGATCGGCAGGTTTCGCGCCATCGGCAATGGCGGCACGCACGGTGGTGATGCGGTCGGCCGCAGAAACGCCGGTGGTCACGCCATGCGCCGCTTCGATAGTCACGGTAAAACCGGTGCCGAAGGCGCTGGTGTTGTTGTCTACCATCATCGGCAGGTCAAGCTGCTTGCGGCGCTCTTCGTTGATGCACAGGCACACAATGCCGCTGCCGTGGCGGATAGTCAGCGCCATCTGCTCAACGGTCATTGTTTCAGCGGCAAAGATCATATCGCCTTCGTTTTCACGGTTTTCATCATCGAGTACCATCACGCCGCGGCCTTCGCGCAGCGCGGATAACGCGTGTTCTACACGTTCAAAAGCGGTACCAAAAGAGGAAAGTAGCGTCTGATTCATGGTAAAAGCCCTCATTAAAATTATGGTTACCAGAATCAGGGCAGTCTTAGGAGCGCCGACGCAGCGGCAAAAAAATAACGTGAGCGGGCCTTGCCCGTAGATCGTTACTCTCTCCCATCCGGACTCTAACCGTCGGCCCCGGAATTACACCGGATCTGCTGACCTTCAGACTGACGCCTGAAGCGCTCGCGGGCTTTCAACCTGGGTTGATTTACCGCCGGTGGGGAATTTCGCCCCGCCCTGAGAATAAGCGAGATAACTATAACGCTAATGATTATCTCCGGCAATGCATAAGCTTCAAACATTTCTGGTTTATAGCGCAGGCTATAGGCACTACAATAATCTGCAAATCAGACCCGATCAGGAAAACCGTAATGATTGATCCGAAGAAAATTGAACAGATTGCCCGCCAGGTTCACGAGTCGATGCCGAAAGGCCTGCGTGAGTTTGGTGATGACGTCGAGAAGAAAATCCGTCAGGCGCTGCAGTCTCAGCTGACCCGTCTGGATCTGGTAAGCCGTGAAGAGTTTGACGTACAAACGCAGGTGCTGCTGCGCACCCGTGAGAAGCTGGCTCTGCTGGAGCAGCGCCTCAGCGATCTGGAAGCCCGATCCACGCCGGATGCGGCATCACCTTCAGCAGAAAATCAGCAGTAGCCTGCTCTCTGCCGATCAAAAAACCCGTCACGCAGGACGGGTTTTTTATTTGGTATCAGGTTACCAGCTGTATTTAACCCCCAGCATGGCTTCCGTATTGCTGTAGCCTTTATCGCCTATCTGCTGACCCACGTTGCCCCAGGCCGTCAGATTGTTGCTCAGCTTACCTTCCACCCCTGTTTTCAGCTCACCCAGATTACGCGCGCCGGACTGGCTCAACGTCACATTATTCATTGTTACGCTGAAATCACGGGTGTTATGGATCCAGTTAGCCTCAACAAAAGGTTCAAACTCGCGATCTTTACCGTCATCAAGCCGGCTGTGGCTTTTCAGGTAAGTACGCACGCCAAGACGGGTTTGCACGTTGCCATCACCGTTGCTGCTGACGTGGGTGCCGTTGCTTTCGGTGTGATCATCTGCACTAACCCCCATCCAGATAGCCTGGGCCTGCGGCTGAATATAAACGGTATTGAGCGTACCTTTACTGCCGTTGAACTCACCGACTTTCCACGTATAGCCACTTTCCAGCGATGCAGTCAGCCCCTTAGAGTCGTACTCCTCGCGGGCCAGATCTTCACCGTTGACCGTGTTTTTCAGCCAGCTATAGCTGGCCCAGGAGTCCACGTAAAGCCCCGTCTTCTCCGCATCATTGGCATACCAGGTGCCGTACACGCCAACGTTATAGCCGCTGACCCGACCATCTGAATGGTAGCCTGTCACATCAGAGCGGGTGTTGCTGTGGTTATTACCGTAGCCGGCCATCAGGCCCAGATGCCCTCGATCCAGTCCGTCGCTGCTCCACTGCGCCACGTCACCGCCCAGCATCACAACGTACTGGTTGCTCTGGGTTTTCTGCTGCCCCGTGCTGTCTCTCCATGTGTTATGGGTGCCCACCTGGCGCAGCCACAGGCTGGTGACGCGCTTTTCGCCAGTTAAAGCATCGGTATATTGGGTCTCGCCCAGGCGATCGTGGAGTCGGGTAACAAAAAGAGTGTTTGCTGCCGCAACGTTGGCGATATAGCTCCCGGCTTCCACACGATACATCGGCGTTCCCGGATTCACATGTTCCGTCGGGTTGGTTGGCCCGACTGGCTGCGTGGGGGCATTATTCGTCAGATACCAGTTATCAGGATCGCTGGCCCCACCTTTACCGCGCTCCAGGTTATAGTCCCAGGCGCCCGCAACAATACGCCCATCTTTGGTAAAGGTACCGGCCGAATTTCCTTCAACGGAGATGATCTCAATACCGTTCAGCGTTCTGGCCCCGCTGCCCCCCGCATTTCTCACGCTCACCAGCGTATTGCCGCTGGTGTCGCCCATTACCGTCATATGATCGGTCAGGGAGCTATCGTCACCCAGGGCGGTGTTGAAAGCGATTTTTCCGCCCTCTCCCAGATAGTTGCCGTTAACCGTCAATGAGTTGCCTGCCAGCACATCGCTACCGGTCTGGCCCAGCTGGATCTGCCCGCTGTTAGTGAGATTGCCGCCGACCGTCAGCGCGTCGTTATTACTGCTAACCGCCGCCAGAGTTGCGGCGAGGGCCTGACGAGCAGCCGCAGAAACCACCAGCCCGGCGTGTCCAACCTGCAGCAGGCCTTTGTTATCAACGCTGCCGGCTGCGGTGCCGTTGCCGGCCAGCAGTCCGCCTTCCGCAATATTGACCTGAGAAGATGAGAGCGTCAGATCGCTGCCGCGATCGCCGAATATTAACCCACCTCCGGTAATATCCGTGGTGCCGGTATAGGTCATATTCTGCGCAGCAAGCGTGACCAGCCCGGCACCCTCTTTCACGAGATTACCCGCACCGCTCACCGCGTTTTCCAGCGACCAGTTGCTGTCGGTCACCAGCGCCAGCGTACCTTCATCATGAATAACCGACTGGCCCAGATGAGACGCCTGCCCTGCGGTCAGTCGGCTGGCATTATCGATATTAAATTCGCCGCTGAAGCCGCGATTATCGCCGGCCAGCACGGTCTGACTGCTGTTCAGATTGACCTGGCCGCTGTTGCTCAGGTTATTTGCAAACGTTCCTGCCGCGCCATTCAGGTTAAGCACGCCGCCGTTGTCGATATTTCCACTTCCCAGCCCCTGGACGCTGTCCAGATTAATAGTCGAACCGCTTTTCAGGGTCGTGGTGGCAGTCATCGCCGTGTTTGCACCATTAATCGTCAGCTCACCGCCGTTCAGCGTCAACGCTCCCGCCCCCTGCAGATGCCCATTCACCGTACCGCCGTTATTGATTCCAAGGCTGCCACCAGCAATATCGATCAGCGAACCGGCCGCAGTGTCTACGGCCCCTACGGTCTGTGCATGTCCGCTCATTGCCAGGCCCGTGCTATCGGCAAGCTTCAGCAGTGAAGTCTGGCCCAGTACGTTATCGTTGCTCATCAGCAGCGTACCGCTGCGCACATCCGTAACGCCGGTGTAATCGTTGCTGCCGTTGGAAAGCGAAACGGTTCCGCTGCTGGTATCGATAGCCAGATCGCCGCTTCCGGTCACCTTAGCGCTAAGATCGGCGGCGTTCCCCGTGCTGCTACCGCTGTTCAGCACAAGGGCGCTGTTGCCCTGGCCAATCAGGTTTACCTCTTTCAGCGCATAGGCCACATACAGGCCATCATTGCTATCACCGGAGGTTAAACGCCAGTCCCAGGTTCCTTCCGCTACCTTGCTGCCGCCGTCCCGATCGAGAATATCCTGCGTTTTACCGCTGCTGATAACGTTGCCGCTGCTGTCTTTTAGCTCAAGCGCACCGCCCGTTCCGGTTACCGTACCGTCCGAGCCGGCGAGCCTGATAAGGGTATCGCCATCATCCTGCTCCAGCAGAGGAACCCGGCCATCCGTCTGGGGCGGCGTATTCACCGCATCGCCCAGATCAACCTGCACGGTTCCTGAGCCGCTAAGATCGAGGTCCTTTGCGGTTTGAATCGTATTATCAGACGTCTTCTCTCCCGGTGCGACCGAGCCGAAAATAACGGTTCCGCCGTCAAAGGCCAGCCCGCCGATATGCTGCTGCCCGCTGCCCACGGTCGTTACGCTGCCTGCACCGGCCTTCAGCGTGGCGTTGCTGAGCGCTTCAGTATTGATGCCCTCCAGCGCCAGGGTACTGTTACCCAGCGCCAGCGTACCTTCAAAGCCATCGTCTTTGTTGTTGCTGGTAAAATCGAACGCATTGCCGCTGGTATCGGTGCTGACGGTACCGGTGCCGCTAAGATGTCCGGTAAAGGCCACGGCATTATCATTGTCAATCGCGAGGGTGCTGGTTGCATCGATAGTAAAGCCGGTGCTGGCATTATCGTCCTGGCTGTCGCCCAACTTGAGATCCCGGTGATCCAGCGTCAACGTGGAATTGTTCGTCAGGTTAACGGACTCAAATCCAGAGAGGATATTCGCATCGCGATGAATATATTGACTGTTGTCTAAAGTGAAGCGATCGGTGCCAGCCCCACCATCAATGACAGGAGATGAGGCGGTTGTGGCCGAGCTTTGGTTGATAAGGGTGACTTCATCATTGCCAATTTTATCGCCGCTGGGATCGCCATCCATCAGAATACTTCCTTTGATGGTACCTCCGTTTTGCCAGACAAGCCTATCATCGCCGATGCCACCCAGGATATTGCCGTCAACGATCGCGGTGCCTGAGATATTAAAGCTGTCATTGTTGACCTGCCCCTTTACATCCCCGAGTATTTCACCGCCGGACATCCGAAAATCATCATTTCCCAGGTTGAGCGCAACGCTTCCGATAGTCCCCCCGGTGATGGTGACAATATCGCCATCATTAAACTCCCCGGTAATGGTGCCGCCCGACATTTCGAAAGTATCTCTGCCGCCGCCCTGCCTGAAGTCACCTTCAATGGTGCCGCCGGTGATGGTGGCGCGATCAACACCCGGCCCAACGCCTTGATCAACGGTGCCTCTGATCGTTCCCCCGTCCATCGTAAAAGTGTCGTTACCGCTACCGGATGTACCAGTAGAGCCAAAATCCTGATCGACGTTACCATCGATAAGACTTCCGACACCCACCGACAGCGTGTCATTGCCGCTCCCAAAGATAACGGCATTATTTTTAGCGTCACGTCCGGTGATGGTACCGTTGTTATTTAATGTGTTGCCGCCGCTTCCCTGAAACATAATTCCCGGCCCGGCAGTGCCGGTAATAGAGCCGTTATTCGTAACGGTACTGCTGCCCTCACGCAGCAGCAGGCCCGACGTAGAGCCACTAATCGTCCCGTCGTTGGCGATCTTACTGCCATCGCCCAGGGAAATAGCCGGACCGGTGGTCACGTTTAATTCGCCGCTCGGAAGCACATTCACGGTCACGTTCGTCACGCCGGCGCCGCTCACGACGGCGGTACTTTCAGGTGTCGTCGCATCGCAAGTCACGGTCTGACCGTTCGCGGGAGACGTCTCGTTGCATGTGGCCCAGGCCTGGCCTGAGGTCAGCGCCAGACAGATGCAGGAGGTAAGGAAAGAGAGACTACAGGTTGGTTTCATTGTATCACCCCAAAAACACAAAATTCCGTAAAAATGCGCAAGACATAGCGTTAACAACCACAAAAAAGCACAAAACTTAAGAAATGCATGAACAAGTCAAAAATAATAAGAATTTTATATACACAAACACTTATCCTAAATTTTCCTAGGTAAATATCTGTGCCAGCATTCAGGAATCAGATGAATGTTAATGATAGTTGCAATACCAGCAAACGAAAGTTATCAATAAGTTAAAATTTGATAAGCGTCGCAGATACAGAGATGAAGGGCGTTTTTGGTGCCGGGACGGGAGAGCGCCCAAAAAAAAGCGCCCCTCTGGCGGGGCGCTTTTGGCGTGAATAGAGGCTTAGCGGTCGCTGTCCTGCTGAATGCGCTTAATAATATTCGTGGTTGAACAACCGTCTTCAAAGTTGAGCACCATCACTTCGCCGCCGTTCGCCCAGACTTCCTCGCTGCCCGCGATTTGATCTGGCTTGTAGTCACCGCCTTTTACCAGCAGATCCGGCAGAATGCCCGCGATAAGGCGCTGAGGCGTGTCTTCCTCAAACGAAACGACCCAGTCAACGGACTCCAGCGCGCCCAGCACGATCATGCGCTGTTCAAGCGGGTTCACCGGACGGGTTTCCCCCTTCAGGCGTTTGGTGGACGCATCGCTGTTCACCGCAACAATCAGGCGATCGCCAAGCTTACGCGCGTTCGAAAGATAGGAGACGTGACCGGCGTGCAGAATGTCGAACACGCCGTTGGTCATCACGACTTTTTCACCGCGCTTGCGGGCAGCGGCAACAGCCTGCTTCAGTTCGTCTTCGCTCATCACGCCAAATCCGGTATCGGCACGGCCACGCACGGCGTTTTCCAGCTCGATCGGCGAAACGGTGGACGTCCCGAGTTTGCCGACGACAACGCCTGCTGCGGCGTTCGCGAAGAAGCACGCTTCTTCCAGTGAATTCCCGGCTGCGAGCGTTGCCGCCAGCACACCAATCACCGTGTCGCCCGCACCGGTTACGTCATACACTTCCTGCGCCTGAGTCGGCATATGCAGCGGCGCTTTGCCCGGCTGCAACAGCGTCATGCCCTGCTCGGAACGGGTCACCAGCAGCGCAGAAAGCTCATAGTCGGCGATCACTTTCATGCCGCGCTCAACGATTTCTGCTTCACTCTTGCACTTCCCGGCCACGGCTTCAAACTCAGACAGGTTAGGCGTCAGCAGCGTCGCGCCGCGATAGCGTTCAAACTCAGTGCCTTTCGGATCGATCAGCACCGGGACGCCCGCTTTACGCGCCAGCTGAATCATTGCCTGCACGCTTTCCAGCGCGCCTTTAGCGTAATCGGAGAGCACCAGCGCCCCAATATGGCCCAGCGCCTGCTGGATGCGTTCATGCATCGGTTGAGGGTCAACGCCGGCAAAGCCTTCTTCGAAGTCCAGACGAATCAGCTGCTGGTTGCGGGAAAGTACGCGCAGCTTAGTGATGGTCGGGTGCGTCGGCACCGAAACGAAATCACATTTCACGTTGACGTCCGCCAGCGCTTTGCTCAACGCGCGTGCCGCATCGTCGATGCCCGTCAGGCCAACCAGGCGGGAGTTAGCGCCCAGTGAAGCAATGTTCATCGCCACGTTCGCCGCGCCGCCAGGGCGTTCCTCAATGGTATCCACTTTCACCACCGGCACCGGGGCCTCCGGAGAAATGCGGCTCGTCGGGCCATACCAGTAGCGATCCAGCATTACGTCGCCGACAACCATCACCCCTGCACGTTCAAACTCTGGCAGCGTTACTTTCATTCCAGACTCCTGAAAGATTCATCAATTGCGCGCGATAATAGCATAACTCAGGGCATTACCAGCCATTTCCGCCATGAGGCGGCAACCAGCTCACGCTCTGCCGTAAATGCATCCAGCGCCACGTTCCCCGCTTCTTCCTGCAGGGCCAGATGATGCAGCGCATCGCGAAGCGTCGTGTATGCCTGGCTCAGCGCCAGCGCTTCCTGTTCATCCATAATGTCGTTTTGCGCCAGCAGCTCGAGGATACGCACGTTATCGGACCAGCGCGTCAGCTTCGGCTTATCGTGGGCAAAACGCAGCACCAGATACTGCGTGATAAATTCAATATCGGTGATACCGCCCTCATCCGCTTTAATATCAAAACGATCGCGATGTTTGCCGCCAAGATGCGCGCGCATTTTTTCACGCATTTCCCGCACTTCGGTTTGCAGCTTCTCGCCTGCGCGCGGCAGCATCAGTACGTCGCGACGAATAGCGTCAAACTGCGCCTGAAGCTGCGGATCGCCATACACCACGCGAGCCCGGACGAGTGCCTGATGCTCCCAGGTCCAGGCTTCATTGCGCTGATAATCGGCGAACGACTCCGTCGTTGTCACCAGCATGCCTGCAGCACCGGAAGGACGTAAGCGAGCGTCCACTTCGTACAGAATGCCCGAGGAAGTGCGGGTGCTGAAGAGGTGCATGATGCGCTGTGCGAGGCGCAGATAGAACTGTCGACCGTCAATTTCACGTTCGCCGTCGGTCATCACGTCCGCCGGGCAGTCGTGAAGGAAAACGAGATCGAGATCGGAACTGTAGCCAAGCTCCCAGCCACCGAGCTTACCGTACCCGACCACGGCAAAACCGCGCCCCTGACGTTCTGACAGGTGTTTCGGTTGACCATAGCGGGCGATCATCTGCGTCCAGGCCTGCTGCACGACGGCATCGATCATTGCCTCCGCAAGCCAGGTTAAGTGATCGCTCACTTTCATCACCGGCAGCGTTTCGGCGATATCAGCCGCCGCCACGCGCAGCAATTGCGCCTGCTTGAACTGGCGCAGCGCTTCCAGCTGCTGCTCTTCATCTTCTTCCGGCACGCGCAGCAGATACTGGCGCAGCTCGTCGCGATAGGCGTCGGTCGCCGTCGGCTGGTAGAGCGTATTCGGATCCAGCAGTTCATCAAGCAGCAACGGATAGCGTGCCAGCTGGTTGGCAACCATTGGCGACGCGGCACAAAGGCGAATCAGATGCTTCAGCGCGCCGGGAAATTCGCTCAGTAATTCAAGATAGGTCGTTCGGGTAACAATACCGGTCAGCAGCGGCATGATGCGCGCCAGCGGAACGGGGGCATCTTCCCGGCTGCACACTTCGCTCAACAGATGCGGCATCAGTGAATCCAGCACCTGACGCCCGCGCGGGCCAATGGTGCGCTTATCCAGCTCTTTTTTGAAATCCGCGATCAGCGCCAGCACCTGGTGACGGGCGCTGTCTGCCAAATGTGCCAGCACCGGCGTGGTGTCATCTTCCTGTAGCGCATCCTGCCACAGCTCGCGCCAGTGCTCGGAGAGCTGTTCATCCGCCGAGGTTTCTTCGTCGTCGCCAATCAGCTCGTTAAAGATCTGCCGCACCTGGGCCATGTGCTGGTTCAGTACTTCAGTGAGCCTTTCCCAGTCGGCAAAATCCATGCCCCATGCCAGACGTGCGCGATTAAGCTCGTCCTGCGGCAAGGTCTGGGTTTGCTCATCGTTGATGCTTTGCAGCAGGTTCTCCAGTCGGCGCAGGAAAAGATACGCTTCACGCAGCTGCGCGGCTTCACCTTCCGACAGGAGATGCAGCGCATCGATGGCCTCCAGCGTCGGCAGCAGCGAGCGGCCCTGAAGCGATGGCTCACGCCCGCCGCGGATCAGCTGAAACACCTGAACGATAAACTCGATTTCACGGATGCCGCCCGCGCCGAGCTTGATGTTGTCTTTGAGGCCACGACGGCGAACTTCACGCGCGATCATCCTCTTCATGCTACGCAGCGACTGGATTACGCTGAAGTCGATATAGCGGCGGAAAACAAAGGGCCGCAGCATGGCGCGCAGCTCATCGACGTAGAGGCCTTCCCGGTCGCCCATGATGCGGGCCTTGACCATCGCATAGCGTTCCCAGTCGCGGCCCTGCTCCTGGTAGTAATCTTCCAGCGCGGCGAAGCTCAGCACCAGCGGACCGCTTTCGCCGAACGGGCGCAGGCGCATGTCCACGCGATACACGAATCCGTCCATCGTTGCCTGATCGAGCGCTTTGATAAGCCGCTGCCCCATGCGGGTGAAGAACTGGGCATTGTCGAGTTCACGCCGCCCGCCCTGGGTTGAACCGTGCTCCGGCCAGGCAAAAATAAGGTCGATGTCAGAGGAGAAATTAAGTTCGCCACCGCCGAGCTTGCCCATGCCAAGGATCAGCAGCGGCTGCGGTTTGCCTTCGGCATTGCAGGGCGTGCCCCATTCGCGGCAGCAGGCATCGTAAATCCAGTCGCGCGCGCTGACGATCAGCGTTTCTGCCAGATGGCTCAGCTGTTGCAAACTGCTTTCGGTGGAGTGCAGCGACAGGGCCTGTGACCAGGCGATGCGCACCATGATGCGGCGGCGAAACAGGCGCAGCTCGCGCATCAGGCTATTTTCGTCACTGACGTTCGCAAGCCGTTCCTGAAGCCAGGCGGCATAGTGCTGCCACTCGTCAGCGAGCGGTGGGCTGTTTTCAAGCTCGCCCAGCCATTCCGGGTGTGCGACCAGGCTCTGGCTGATGAAATCACTGAAGGCCATCGCCGCCTGCGCCTGCTGGCTCAGCGGCATAGACGGGAAATCTGCCGGCAGTCGGTCAATCACCGTCTGCCACTGCTGCTCTAACTGCAAAGAAAACGGCGTCATGACTGCCCTCGTGAAAGTTATCGTCCGGTGACCAGAAAAGCCGTCAGCATCAGTTTGGCCTGCGCGATTTGCGGCTTAAAGGCAGCACTCTTCGCATCGGATGCGCTGACAATCGCTTCGCCAATTTGCGCCATTTGCGCGGCAGCCATTTCGTGTTCGCGCTGGAGAGCGTCACGGATAAACGCCACCGCCTTCAGCACTTCAGCTTTCGCCTCAGCGTTGCCGCGCAGCCAGAGCTCTTCATGATACTGCCAGTGCGCCAGCGCCGCTTCGAGAGCCGCGTTATCCTGTTCTTTAAATTCAGCTTTTTTCAGAGTACGTTCTGCATTACCTGCCGCCAGGTGGTAACCGCGAGCCGCCTTACTGAGGCTACCCTGACGCAGCACGCCCACGGAAATCAGCTGTTTGGCCAAATCCAGAATATCGTCCACGCTGCCGTGCAGCAGCTCCAGCTCCAGCTCACAAATCGGCTCCTGATGGTTGCCCGCTTTGACGTCGCCCAAATCCAGCGCCAGCTCAATCCGGCTCTGGTTGTGGTTTACCAGCCACTTTTCGCGGTAAAAATCGGTGCTGAACAGCGGCTTCACCTGCGAGGCCAGCTCCGGCGGCAGCTTACCCTGCGGCCAGACTTCAGCCGGCAGCTTTTCCAGCGCCAGTTCGGCGTTATCGAGGTCGATATTGTATTCAGGTCGCGAGTGCAGGCCGCCCACCACTTTCCCGGCAATTTTCATCGTCATTTCATAGCGGCCGTTGTGGCCACGAATGCGTAGCCCCATGTCGTGACGACGCAGCCAGCTGTCGGCGGTTTCGTAATAGATATTGAGAAGCTGTGCCGCCGGAATGTGTTCCGTGGTGAGGGTATTGAGCTGCCGGCGCAGCGTCTCCACGCCGTGCTGCTCAACGATGAACTTTAATTCGATTTCCTGATCCATGACTGATTTCTTATGGTTGCGAAGCCTTGATTGATCGTTACGCCGAACTTCCGCGCATCTTTTTTGTCAGTAGAGTGTATTTCGCGGTACTTTGCCATGCAATCGCCTCCTGGACGATTCTGATTGCCGTAGAATGCCTGGCATCGTCAGACTGATGCCTTTACTATCGACTCACTTTATGAAAATAACGAAGACCCGATGCTTAAATTACGCCTGGTTGGATTAACTTTACTTGCCCTTAGCGCTTCTGCTGCCGTTCACGCGGAAGAAACTCGCTACGTTTCTGATGAGCTGAATACCTGGGTACGCAGCGGTCCCGGCGACAACTATCGCCTTGCGGGCACCGTCACCGCCGGTGAAGCCGTCACCCTGCTGCAGACCAATGAAAACACCCAGTATGGCCAGGTGCGCGACAGCAACGGCCGTACCGCATGGATCCCGCTGAAAGAGCTGAAAAGCGAACCGAGCTTCAAAACTCGCGTACCGGATCTCGAAAACCAGGTCAAAACCCTGACCGACAAGCTGAACAATATTGACGGTACCTGGAACCAACGCACGGCAGACATGCAGAAAAAAGTCGCCGGAAGCGACAGCGTCATCAACAGCCTGAAAGCCGAAAACCAGAAGCTGAAAAACGAGCTTATCGTGGCGCAGAAAAAGGTGAATGCCGCCAATCTGCAGCTCGATGACAAGCAGCGCACCATCATCATGCAGTGGTTTATGTACGGCGGCGGTGTGCTCGGCGTAGGCCTGATTCTGGGTCTGGTTTTGCCGCGCCTGGTGCCAAGCCGCAAACGCAACGATCGCTGGATGAACTGATGCCAGCATCGGCCTGATTAGCCATCTCCTCTACACTTACGTATTATCAGCAGATAAAACAGTGAGGGGAGAAGGTTGGCGTGAAGACATATCTGGTCGGTGGTGCAGTACGTGATGCGTTGTTAGGCCTGCCGGTCAAAGACAAAGATTGGGTCGTTGTCGGCGCCACCCCACAGCAAATACTCGACGCGGGCTACCAGCAGGTAGGTCGCGATTTTCCTGTTTTTCTCCATCCGAAAACTCACGAAGAGTACGCCCTCGCCCGCACCGAGCGAAAATCCGGTTCAGGCTATACCGGTTTCACCTGCTACGCCGCTCCGGACGTTACGCTGGAGCAGGATTTACAGCGCCGCGACCTGACCGTTAACGCCCTTGCCCAGGACGAAAGCGGCGATATTATCGACCCGTATCACGGTCAGGCCGATCTGCAAAACCGCCTGCTGCGCCATGTTTCCCCGGCTTTCAGTGAAGATCCGCTTCGCGTACTGCGCGTGGCGCGGTTTGCCGCCCGCTACGCGCATTTGAGTTTCCGCATCGCCGATGAAACCATGACGCTGATGCGCGACATGACCGCCGCAGGTGAGCTTGAACATCTCACGCCGGAACGCGTATGGAAAGAAACCGAGAACGCACTGAGCACACGAAACCCGCAGGTATTCTTCCAGACGCTGCGCGACTGCGGTGCGTTAAAGGTACTCTTTCCGGAAATTGATGCGCTATACGGCGTGCCCGCGCCAGCCAAATGGCACCCTGAAATCGACACCGGCGTACATACGCTGATGACGTTGACGATGGCAGCAATGCTGACGCCAGCCGTTGACGTACGCTTCGCCACGCTGTGCCACGATCTCGGTAAGGCACTCACGCCAAAAGAGTTCTGGCCGCGCCACCATGGCCACGGCCTGGCTGGCGTAAAGCTTGTCGAACAGCTTTGCGCCCGGTTACGCGTGCCTAACGAGATGCGCGATCTGGCGAAACTGGTGGCGGAATTCCACGACCTCATTCACACCCTGCCCATTCTCAAACCGGCGACGATCGTGAAGCTCTTTGACTCCCTGGATGCCTGGCGCAAACCGCAGCGGGTCGAGCAGCTGGCGCTCACCAGCGAAGCCGACGTGCGCGGACGCACCACGTTTGAAGCCTGCGATTATCCGCAGGGGCGTCTGTTGCGCGAAGCGTGGGAGATAACGAAATCCGTGCCGACAAAACCGGTGATTGAGGCAGGATTCAAGGGGCCTGAAGTGCGGGAAGAACTGACGCGACGCCGCATTGACGCCGTCGCGCAGTGGAAGGACAAACGCTGTCCGCAGGTTACATAAACACCGCGTAGACCGCTGCCGCCACGACAAAGCGGTAGATAGCGAACGGAATAAAGGTGATGCGTTTGATGATGTGCAGGAAGGTTTTGATGGCAAACAGCGCCACCACGAACGCACTCACAAAGCCTACGGCAAACATCGGAATATCAGAGCTGGTCAGGAAACCGATGCTCTTATAGAGATCGAGCGCCGTCGCGCCCATCATCATCGGCACCGCCAGCAGGAAGGAAAACTCTGCCGCCGCATAGCGGCTCACGCCAAGCAGCATCCCGCCCGCGATGGTGGAACCCGAGCGGGAGAAGCCCGGCCACAGCGCCAGACACTGGAAGCAGCCGATAGCAAACGCCTGAAGGTAAGTCATATCATCCAGGCCCATTGCGCGCGGCTCTTTCGGCTTCAGCAGCTCAGCGGCAATCAGCAGCACGCCGCCGACCACCAGCGCATACATCACGTTTACCGGGTTGAAGAGCGATTTAATGGCATCGTGCAACACCAGCCCAAGCACCACCGCCGGGATCATCGCCAGCAGCACGTGAATCAGCGACAGGCGACCTGTCCCCATACCTTCATGCACCGGTGGACGACCAAAATGGATGCCGATCAGACCAAACAGACGACGCCAGAACATCACCACCACCGCAAGGATCGATCCTAACTGGATAACCACCTCAAACGTGTTTGCTGTTTCGCCCTCAAAACCCAGCAAATGGCCGACAATAATCATATGGCCGGTGCTGGAAACAGGTAAAAACTCCGTCAGTCCCTCGACAACACCCAGGATAGCCGCTACCAGCAGCGAGTGCATATCGCTCATTCAATAAACCCTTAAATAATAGAAAAAAGAAGCTGCTAAAAAGAATCCAGCTCTAAGACATAACTATCGGCGTTTCGTTTACTTGTGATGAATTTATTCTTACGGTTTCAGATTTGTGCCACGCTCGATGATAACGCCCACGTTTGCCGCACGCGCCACGGCCCCCGGTTTACTGAGTTTGATGCGCACCCACGGTGAGTTAAAGCGCGTCAGCAGAATCTGCGCGACTTCTTCCGCCACGCGTTCCACCAGCGCAAAACGCCCGCCTTCCACATGGGCGATGACCGCCTCGCTGATATCGGCATAGCTCAGGCAATCCTCAACGTTGTCGCTGGCAGCTGATTTACGGTTGTCCCACGCCATTTCGATATCGAACACCAGCTTCTGTTCGATGGTCTGTTCCCAGTCATAAACACCAATAGTGGTGATAACCGAAAGTTGCTCTATAAATACAATATCCATCACGCCCTGCCTGCTTTTTGCCCGTGCCGGATACCACTTCCGGCAAAATATGCGTATTATCCACAGATGAAGAGAATACCGATACATTTTCAAAACGGAACAGCGTTATGAGTGCAATCGAGCCTGGAATGGTCTTCCTCGCCTACCTTTGCGGCTCAATTTCCAGCGCCATTCTGGTCTGCCGCATCGCGGGTCTGCCTGACCCACGCGTGAGCGGTTCCGGGAATCCCGGGGCGACCAACGTTTTACGAATTGGCGGCAAGGGAGCAGCCGTAGCAGTCTTAATCTTCGACATCCTCAAAGGCATGTTGCCGACCTGGGGTGCCTGGGCGCTGGGGTTCACCCCGTTCTGGCTCGGCCTCGTCGCTATCGCAGCCTGTCTCGGGCATATCTGGCCTATCTTCTTTGGCTTTCGCGGGGGCAAAGGCGTTGCTACGGCGTTTGGTGCTATCGCGCCTATCGGCTGGGATCTAACTGGCGTGATGGCCGGCACCTGGCTACTGACTATTTTGCTGAGCGGCTATTCATCGCTGGGCGCCATCGTCAGCGCGCTGGTTGCGCCGTTTTACGTCTGGTGGTTCAAACCGCAGTACACCTTCCCGGTATCCATGCTTTCCTGCCTGATTTTGCTGCGCCATCATGACAATATTCAGCGCCTGTGGCGACGTCAGGAAACCAAAATCTGGTCGCGCCTCAAGCGCAAGAAAAAACTGCAGGAATAGTTTCCCCTTCGCCGCCGTTCGGGCGGCGACATCAATTATTGCATTTACTTAACATCATAAGCGTTTCCTATGATCGCGAAGCCTGCACGCTGATCCATACTCATTATCGTCTGATTATTCACGCGATTGCAGGGGTGCCTCGTTGCCTGGCGCAGTACCGAAAAGTGAACATACGGGCTGGCGCGCCACGCTCGATCTGCTGTTTCGCCGCACGCCGGAAAAAACAGTGTTGGCTTCCGGCCGCCATTACGGTCCGCTCACCGTCCAGCGCCCCTTTTATCCCGAGGGCGAAACCTGCCACCTTTACCTGCTTCACCCACCCGGCGGCATCGTTGGTGGCGATGAGCTGGCTATCAACGTCACCCTTGAAGACGGCAGCCATACGCTTATCACTATGCCCGGCGCGAGCAAGTTCTACCGAAGCTGCGGCCCGCAGTCTCAACTTCACCAGCGTTTTGACATCGGCGAAAACGCCATTCTCGAATGGCTGCCGCAGGACACCATCTTCTTTCCCGCTGCCCGCGCCACGCTGCACAGCATTTTCCATTTGCAGGAAGGCGCAAAGCTGCTCGCCTGGGATCTGTTCTGCTTTGGCCGCCCGGTGATGGGAGAACGCTTTAGCGAAGGCGATATCAGCAACCGTCTTGAAGTGTGGAAGAACGGCGAGCCGCTGCTGATTGAGCGCCTGCGCCTGAGCAACGGTGACTTAAGCGCCGTGGCCGAACAGCCGTGGGTTGGCAGCCTGACGTGCTATCCCGCCGATGAACACATGCTTGAGGACGTGCGCGACAGGCTTGTGCCGCTTGACGCCTTCGCCGGTGCCACGCTTGCCGACGGCCTGCTGATGGTCCGCTTTTTGTCGCACGATAACCTGGTCTGCCAGCGCGCAATGCGTGACGTCTGGCAGCAGCTTCGACCGCAGTTACTGAACAAATCGCCTCTGCTTCCCCGCATCTGGCTGACCTGAGAGAACGCTATGGAACTGACGCCCAGAGAAAAAGACAAACTGCTGCTGTTCACCGCGGCGCTGGTGGCTGAACGCCGCCTCGCCCGAGGAGTAAAACTCAACTATCCGGAATCCGTGGCGCTGATTAGCGCCTTCATCATGGAAGGCGCACGCGACGGCAAAAGCGTGGCCTCGCTGATGGAGGATGGCCGCCATGTGCTGACTCGCGACCAGGTAATGGAAGGCGTGCCGGAAATGATCCCCGATATTCAGGTAGAAGCCACATTCCCGGATGGCTCCAAGCTCGTCACCGTGCACAATCCGATACTCTGAGGTACCGCCATGATCCCCGGTGAATACAAGATCCAAAATGGCAATATTGCCCTGAATACAGGCCGCGAAACGCGAAAAGTCATCGTCGAGAACCACGGTGACCGTCCGATCCAGGTCGGATCGCACTACCATTTTTATGAAGTGAACCCGGCCCTGAAGTTCGAGCGCGACACCTGCAAAGGCTTCCGACTGAACATCGCGGCAGGCACCGCCGTGCGCTTTGAACCCGGCCAGAAGCGTGAAGTCGAACTGGTCGCCGTCGCGGGAGAGAAGCGTATTTTCGGCTTTCGCGCAGACGTAATGGGCGAGCTGGAGGCAAAAGCATGACTGAGATTTCCCGTCAGGCGTACGCCGACATGTTTGGCCCGACAACGGGTGATAAAGTCCGCCTTGCTGACACCGAACTGTGGATCGAAGTCGAAGACGACTTCACCACCTACGGCGAAGAGGTCAAATTCGGCGGTGGCAAAGTGATCCGCGACGGCATGGGTCAGGGCCAGATGCTGAGTAACGACTGCGTGGATCTGGTGATTACCAACGCGCTGATCGTCGATCACTGGGGGATCGTGAAGGCCGATATCGGCGTAAAGGACGGCAGGATCTTTGCCATTGGCAAAGCGGGCAACCCGGATATTCAGCCCAACGTCACGATCCCGATCGGCGCAGGCACCGAAGCGATCGCCGCCGAAGGTAAGATCGTGACGGCAGGCGGCGTCGACACTCATATTCACTGGATCTGCCCGCAGCAGGCGGAAGAAGCACTGGTCTCCGGCGTGACAACGATGATCGGCGGCGGCACGGGACCGGCGGCAGGCACCAACGCCACCACCTGTACGCCCGGACCGTGGTATATCAGCCGGATGCTTCAGGCTATCGATTCACTGCCGGTCAATATTGGCCTGCTCGGCAAAGGCAACAGTTCGAATCCAGACACGCTCCGGGAGCAGGTCGCCGCAGGCGTGGTCGGCCTGAAGATTCACGAAGACTGGGGCGCCACGCCCGCTGCCATCGACTGTTCGCTGACGGTCGCCGAAGAGATGGATATTCAGGTGGCGCTGCACAGCGACACCCTGAACGAATCAGGCTTTGTTGAAGATACCCTGGCGGCTATTGGCGACCGGACTATTCACACATTTCATACCGAAGGCGCGGGCGGCGGCCATGCGCCGGACATCATCACCGCCTGCGCACACCCGAATATTCTGCCCTCCTCCACCAACCCGACGCTGCCCTACACCGTCAATACCATCGACGAACACCTGGACATGCTGATGGTCTGCCATCACCTGTCGCCGGATATCGCCGAAGACGTGGCCTTTGCCGAATCGCGCATTCGCCGGGAAACCATTGCCGCCGAAGACGTATTGCACGACATCGGCGCGTTCTCGCTGACCTCCTCAGATTCACAGGCCATGGGCCGCGTGGGCGAAGTCATTCTGCGCACCTGGCAGGTAGCGCATCGCATGAAGGTACAGCGCGGCGCGCTGGAGGAAGAAACCGGCGATAACGATAACTTCCGCGTGAAGCGCTACATCGCCAAATACACCATCAACCCGGCGTTAACCCACGGCATTGCCCATGAGGTCGGCTCCATCGAAGCGGGAAAACTGGCGGATCTTGTACTCTGGTCTCCCGTATTCTTCGGCGTGAAGCCTGCAACGATCGTCAAAGGCGGGATGATCGTGATGGCCCCGATGGGCGACATCAACGCGTCTATCCCCACGCCGCAGCCAGTGCACTATCGTCCGATGTTTGGTGCGCTCGGCACAGCGCGTCATCACACGCGGCTGACGTTCATTTCCCAGGCAGCGCTCGACAACGAAGTGCCGCAAAAGCTGGCGCTGAAAAGCCAGATTGCCGTGGTGAAAGGCTGCCGCACGGTGAAAAAGACCGACATGATCCACAACGGCTTACAGCCGGATATCACCGTGGATGCCCAGACCTACGAAGTGAAGGTCAACGGCAAGCTGATTACCAGCGAGCCGGCGGACGTGCTGCCGATGGCGCAACGTTATTTTCTGTTTTAAGGAGCAAAGATGCTGTATCTGACTCAGCGCGTCGAACACGCGCACAGCCTCACCGCCAGCGTCACTCTGCCGATTGACGTGCGGGTAAAAAGTCGCGCCAAAGTGACACTCAGCGACGGGCGCGAAGCCGGGCTGATGCTGCCACGCGGCCTGCTACTGCGCGGCGGCGACATTCTTTCCAGCGAAGACGGCAGCGAATGTATCGAAGTGATCGCCGCCGATGAAGGCGTTTCAGTGGTGCGCTGCGACGATCCGTTCCAGCTTGCCAAAGCCTGCTATCACCTCGGCAACCGCCACGTGCCGCTGCAAATCATGCCCGGCGAACTGCGCTTTCATCACGACCACGTCCTCGACGATATGCTGCGCCAGTTCGGCCTTGAGGTGAGCTTTGCACATCTGCCGTTCGAACCTGAGGCCGGCGCGTACACCAGCGAAGCGCAGGGACATCATCATTCTCACAGCCATTCGCACAGCCACTGATGACCAGCGCCACGCAAAAGCTGCGCCTGTTTCAACTCGCCAGCAGCAGCCTGCCGGTCGGCGGCTACAGCTGGTCGCAGGGCCTGGAATGGGCAGTCGAAGCAGGCTGGGTGAAAGACAGCGCCGCCTTTGCCCACTGGCAAACGCAGCAGATGGAGCAGAGTTTTTTCCACGTTGATTTACCGCTGCTCGCCCGACTGTATCAGGCCTGGGAGCAGGACGATGCGGAAGCCGCGAAGCGCTGGACGGCATGGCTGCTCGCCTGTCGCGAAACGCGTGAGCTGCGTGAAGAAGAACGTAACCGCGGCCAGGCGTTCACCCGCCTGCTCTACGACTGGCATCCGGAATGCCCGGCGCAATGGCGCACTCTGTTTAACCAGAGCCAGCTGTGCGGCATGGCGTGGCTTGGCGTGCGCTGGCAGATAAACCTGCACGAGCTGGCCCTGACGCTCGGATACAGCTGGATCGAAAGCGCGGTGATGGCCGGCGTGAAGCTCGTGCCGTTCGGGCAGCAGGCCGCGCAGAAATTAATAATGACACTCTGCGAGCGCTATGCCGCAGGCGTTGAACGGGGGCTGAACTGCCCAGACGAAGAGATCGGTTCCGCGACGCCGCTTTCGGCCATCGCTTCGGCGCGTCACGAAACCCAATATTCCCGGATATTCCGTTCCTGAGGAGAAGGTATGGCAAGTTACAAACACCCGCTGCGCGTCGGCGTCGGCGGCCCGGTGGGCTCCGGTAAAACCGCCCTGCTGGAAGCGTTGTGTAAAGCAATGCGCGATACATATCACCTGGCAGTCGTCACCAATGACATCTACACCAAAGAAGATCAGCGCATCCTCACCGAAGCGGGTGCACTGGACCCTGAGCGCATCGTCGGCGTGGAAACGGGCGGCTGCCCGCATACCGCCATTCGTGAAGATGCGTCGATGAACCTCGCCGCTGTGGAAGCATTAAGCGAGAAATTCGGCAATCTGGATCTGATCTTCGTGGAGAGCGGCGGCGATAACCTCAGCGCAACGTTCAGCCCGGAGCTGGCGGATCTGACGATCTACGTAATCGACGTGGCGGAAGGGGAAAAGATCCCCCGCAAAGGCGGCCCGGGGATCACCAAATCCGATTTTCTGGTGATCAACAAAACCGATCTCGCCCCGTACGTCGGTGCATCGCTGGAAGTGATGGAGCGCGACACCAACCGCATGCGCGGCGACAAACCCTGGACCTTCAGCAACCTGAAAGCCGGAGAAGGGCTAAAGACGATTATTGCGTTTCTGGAAGATAAGGGAATGCTGAAGGGGTGATTATCAATGCCGGGCGGCGCTTCGCTTACCGGACCGACAAACCGTAGGCCGGTGCAAACGAAGTGCCGCTCGGCGAAAAAATCACGCGGCAGGCAGTTCAGCCAACGGCCAGCGAGGACGGACGGTAACGCCTAAATCCGCATGAACGCCGGTTTTCAGACGCACCATGCCGGCATAGGCGATCATCGCGCCGTTATCGGTGCAGAATTCGGGACGCGCATAGAACACCTCGCCTTTACGCTTGAGCATCATTTCGGCGAGCTTCGCGCGCAGAGTGCGGTTGGCGCTTACGCCGCCCGCCATCACCAGACGCTTAAAGCCCGTTTGATCCAGAGCACGGCGGCATTTGATCATCAGCGTATCAACGACCGCATCTTCGAACGCACGGGCGATATCGGCGCGGGTTTGATCGTCATTGCCGTTCGAGCGAATCGTATTCGCAGCGAACGTTTTCAGGCCGGAGAAGCTGAAGTCCAGCCCCGGACGATCCGTCATCGGACGAGGGAAAACAAAGCGCCCTTCTGCGCCCTGAGAAGCCAGTTTTGACAGCATCGGGCCACCGGGATAGTCCAGCCCCAGCAGCTTCGCCGTTTTGTCGAAGGCTTCGCCTGCCGCATCATCAATAGATTCGCCTAGCAGCTCGTACTCACCAATGCCCGTTACGCTTATCAGCTGCGTGTGGCCACCGGAAACCAGCAGCGCCACAAACGGGTATTCCGGCGGATTATCTTCCAGCATCGGGGCCAGCAGATGGCCTTCCATATGGTGAACGGCGATGGCCGGTACGTTCCATGCGAACGCCAGCGCGCGCCCCACTGTTGCGCCAACTAACAGCGCGCCCACCAGACCCGGACCTGCGGTATAGGCCACGGCATCAATTTCTTTTGCCGACAGATTCGCTTCTTTCAGCGCTGCCTGAATCAGCGGAACGGTTTTCCGCACGTGATCGCGGGAGGCAAGCTCCGGCACCACGCCGCCGTAGTCAGCGTGCAGTTTCACCTGACTATACAATTGGTTGGCTAACAATCCGTTCACATCGTCATAAATGGCGATGCCGGTTTCGTCGCAGGATGTTTCGATTCCCAGTACACGCATGGTTCGTTTTACCTCGTTTCAATACCGCGCAGTGTAGGGCGAATGCGGGTTGATGTATACCCTCAGGGGTGACTTCGTGTATACTCGTGCCCCTTACAAAAGTCCCGTTCAAAAACGGCATTGGTGCTTTACAAAGCAGCGACAGTTGCAGTAAAATTCCGCACCATTTTGAAATAAGCTGGCGTTGATGCCAGCGGCAAACCGAATTTATAAAGGTGAGAGTTACATGCCGGTAATTAAAGTACGTGAAAACGAGCCGTTCGACGTAGCACTGCGTCGCTTCAAGCGTTCCTGCGAGAAAGCAGGTGTTCTGGCGGAAGTTCGTCGTCGTGAGTTCTATGAAAAACCAACGACTGAACGTAAGCGCGCTAAAGCTTCTGCTGTGAAACGTCACGCGAAGAAACTGGCTCGCGAAAACGCACGCCGCACTCGTCTGTACTAATCTGTTGGGAGCGCACGCTCTCAATCCAGACCGAGTTTAAGCTGTAAAGGCCGTGCTTCCGGAAGGAATGCGCGGCTTATTTTCGTTTATGTATTGGTAAAACTTAACGGGGCTTATGGCCGGACGAATCCCACGTGTCTTTATCAATGACCTGCTGGCGAGAACCGACATCGTCGATCTGATCGATGCGCGCGTTAAGCTGAAAAAGCAGGGCAAGAATTATCACGCGTGTTGTCCGTTCCACAACGAAAAAACCCCTTCTTTCACCGTCAACGGTGAGAAACAGTTTTACCACTGCTTCGGCTGTGGTGCGCACGGGAACGCCGTCGACTTTCTGATGAACTACGACAAGCTCGAGTTTGTGGAAACCGTCGAAGAGCTGGCGGCCATGCACAACCTCGAAGTCCCGTACGAAGCAGGCTCTGGCCCAACCCAGATAGAGCGCCATCAGCGGCAAAGTCTCTATCAGCTCATGGATGGTCTGAGCGCGTTTTATCAGCAATCCCTGAACCAACCCGTCGCCGAACCTGCGCGTCAGTACCTGACAAAGCGTGGTTTAAGCAGCGAAGTCATCGCCCGGTTTGCGATTGGCTATGCGCCACCGGGCTGGGATAACGTCCTGAAGCGTTTTGGCAACAACCGGGAAAATCAGCAGTCGCTGACCGATGCGGGCATGTTAGTCACCAACGATCAAGGACGCAGCTACGATCGCTTCCGCGAAAGGGTGATGTTCCCCATCCGCGATAAGCGAGGCCGGGTGATAGGTTTTGGTGGCCGCGTGTTGGGCGATGCCCTGCCGAAATACCTCAACTCTCCGGAAACCGATATTTTCCATAAGGGCCGCCAGCTGTACGGCCTTTATGAAGCGCAGCAAACCGAAGCTGAACCGCAGCGTCTGCTGGTGGTCGAAGGCTATATGGATGTGGTGGCGCTTGCGCAGTACGACATTAATTATGCCGTCGCGTCACTGGGCACCTCTACTACAGCCGATCACATTCAGCTGCTGTTCAGGGTGACCAATCAGGTCATCTGCTGCTACGACGGCGACCGTGCAGGCCGCGATGCCGCATGGCGAGCGCTGGAAACCGCGCTGCCGTATATGACTGACGGCCGTCAATTGCGGTTTATGTTTCTGCCGGACGGCGAAGATCCGGATACGCTGGTGCGTAAAGAGGGCAAAGCAGCGTTTGAAGCACGGATGGAGCAGGCACAGCCGCTCTCCACGTTTCTGTTTAACAGCCTGATGCCGCAGGTCGATTTAAGCACCCCGGACGGGCGCGCACAGCTCAGTACGCTGGCGCTGCCGCTGATTACCCAGGTCCCGGGTGAAACGCTGCGTATTTATCTGCGCCAGGAGCTGGGCAAGAAGCTTGGGATCCTGGACGACGCGCAGCTTGAACGTTTAATGCCAAAACAGGCAGAAAATGGCGCTGCCCGCCCCGCGCCTCAGCTAAAACGCACGACCATGCGTATACTGATAGGGTTACTGGTGCAAAACCCTGAGCTTGCTGCTCTAGTGCCGCCTTTGACCGGGCTTGATCCGAAAAAGCTGCCTGGGCTTGGCTTATTTTCTGAACTGGTCAACACTTGTTTGTCGCAGCCTGGACTGACAACGGGCCAAATGCTTGAGCAGTATCGCGGCACAAATGAGGCCGCAACCCTTGAAAAACTGTCGATGTGGGACGATATAGCAGATAAGGAAATCGCTGAACAAACTTTCACCGACTCGTTAAACCATATGTTTGATTCACTGCTGGTCCAGCGGCAAGAAGAGTTGATAGCTCGCGACCGCACACACGGATTAAGCAGTGAAGAACGCCGGGAACTCTGGACGCTGAACCAGGAACTGGCCAAAAAATGAATTCAACGGCTTAAGTGCCGAATATCAATCGGGAAGCCCCCGAAAGCCGCCCCGAGGCGCAGCGGCAATAATATAAGCAGGCCCTCGCTTTAAAAGTCGGTAACTCGTTTTCGCCGACCGACACCAATCAATGAATTAAGTGTGGATACCGTCTTATGGAGCAAAACCCGCAGTCACAGCTTAAGCTTCTTGTCCAGCGTGGTAAGGAGCAAGGCTATCTGACCTATGCCGAGGTCAATGACCATCTGCCGGAAGATATCGTCGACTCCGATCAGATCGAAGACATCATCCAAATGATCAATGACATGGGCATTCAGGTGATGGAAGAAGCACCGGATGCCGATGATCTCCTGCTGGCTGAAAACTCAAACAACACCGATGAGGACGCGGAAGAAGCGGCTGCTCAGGTGCTGTCCAGCGTTGAATCTGAAATCGGTCGTACCACCGACCCGGTGCGCATGTACATGCGCGAAATGGGGACCGTTGAGCTGCTGACCCGCGAAGGCGAAATCGACATCGCCAAGCGTATCGAAGACGGCATCAACCAGGTGCAGTGCTCCGTTGCAGAATACCCGGAAGCGATCACCTACCTGCTTGAGCAGTACGATCGCGTGGAAGCCGCGGAAGCGCGTCTGTCCGATCTCATCACGGGCTTCGTCGATCCTAACGCTGAAGAAGAGATGGCACCAACCGCCACCCACGTCGGTTCTGAGCTCTCTCAGGAAGAGCAGGATGATGACGAAGATGAAGACGAAGAGGACGGCGACGACGATTCCAGCGATGATGACAACAGCATCGATCCGGAACTGGCGCGTGAAAAATTCGGTGAGCTGCGCACTCAGTACGAACTGACCCGCGACACGATCAAAGCTAAAGGTCGTAGCCACGCGGCGGCGCAGGAAGAGATCCAGAAGCTGTCTGAAGTATTCAAACAGTTCCGCCTGGTGCCAAAACAGTTCGATTACCTGGTCAACAGCATGCGGACCATGATGGAGCGCGTTCGTATTCAGGAACGTATCATCATGAAGCTGTGCGTTGAACAGTGCAAAATGCCGAAGAAAAACTTCATCACCCTGTTCACCGGCAACGAAACCAGCGAAACCTGGTTCAACGCCGCCGTAGCGATGAATAAGCCGTGGTCTGAAAAACTGAACGATGTGAAAGGCGACGTTCAGCGCGGCCTGCAGAAGCTGCAGCAGATTGAAGAAGAAACCGGCCTGACCATTGAACAGGTAAAAGATATCAACCGTCGCATGTCCATCGGTGAGGCCAAAGCCCGCCGTGCGAAGAAAGAGATGGTTGAAGCGAACTTACGTCTGGTTATTTCCATTGCCAAGAAGTACACCAACCGCGGTCTGCAGTTCCTCGACCTGATTCAGGAAGGCAACATCGGCCTGATGAAAGCGGTTGATAAGTTCGAATACCGTCGCGGCTACAAGTTCTCCACTTACGCAACCTGGTGGATCCGTCAGGCGATCACCCGTTCCATCGCGGATCAGGCACGCACCATCCGTATTCCGGTGCATATGATTGAGACCATCAACAAGCTCAACCGTATCTCCCGCCAGATGCTGCAGGAAATGGGCCGCGAGCCGACGCCGGAAGAGTTGGCCGAACGTATGCTGATGCCGGAAGACAAAATCCGCAAAGTACTGAAAATTGCCAAAGAGCCTATCTCCATGGAAACCCCAATCGGTGACGATGAAGATTCACATCTGGGCGATTTCATCGAGGATACTACCCTCGAGCTGCCGCTGGATTCAGCGACCACTGAAAGCCTGCGTGCGGCAACGCACGACGTGCTGGCGGGCCTCACCGCGCGTGAAGCGAAGGTTCTGCGTATGCGCTTTGGCATCGACATGAACACCGACCACACTCTGGAAGAAGTGGGTAAACAGTTCGACGTAACCCGCGAACGTATCCGTCAGATCGAAGCGAAAGCGCTGCGCAAGCTGCGTCACCCAAGCCGTTCTGAAGTGCTGCGTAGCTTCCTGGACGATTAATTTCGTTTACGCTTTATCCGCGACAAAAAAGCCACACGCAAGTGTGGCTTTTTTTTGCTCATCAGGCCGCTTTCATCACCCAATCTGCGGTTTTAGCCTGACTTTTGGCCGTTTATGAATCTTTGAACCTGCCCGGTGACGCTCTATACTCATCGGCGCAGAATTTTCCCCTAAGATATTAAGTTTTTTCCTTTTAATGGCGCTTAGAGATGAGGTGAATCAGACACTGCATCGCGTCATGATTTCCTTTTAGACTATTGAAAACCTCGCAGGAATTAAAAACATAATGAATAAAACTTGGCTTCTGATGCTTTGCATCGCGCTGGCAGGATGCGTCAACAAACCGCAAAATATGCCGAAATCCGTGGTCACACCGCCCCCTGCCCAGCCCGTCGTGGTGGAGCCTCAGCCCGCTGTCGCGCAAACCGTCAGCAGCGCCCCCACTCTTATCGCCAACGATACCTGCGTGAAACAACTGACCGCGCTTAAAACCTATAATCCCAAGAGCTATAAACGCTACAGCGGTGAAATGCAGGTGCTGACCCGTAAAACCAGCCAGTACCTTTCAGTGAAAGAAAATCTGAACCCACAGATTGACGATCTGGTGACCGGCGCCTACGACTCGCGTATGAAATCGCTTTGTTACCGTATTCAGAGCACGTTAGGCCAGTCGATGATCAACCAGGCGAATCAGCTCTAATCTTGCCAGACCCGGCGTCGGACGCCGGGTTATAACCCTCGAGCTATCAACGCTTGATCGAGCTCTCTGTACGCCTCAACCAGCTTATCCAGCGTCGCACGATTTAATCCGCTCGGATTTGGCAGTACCCAAACCTGAGTCGCGCCAATGGACGTCGGCTGCTTGCCCCACTGCGCTCCACGCTGGCTGAAAGCCTGTTCGTACGCCTGCTTACCCAGAATCGCCAACGCCGCAGGCTGGTAGCTCTCTATCTTACCAATCAGCCCTCTTCCTCCACTTCGCAGCTCATGCAGCGCCACTTCGCTGGCCTGCACCGTAGGGCGTTCGACCAGCATGGTAATGCCGCAGCGGGTATCGAGTAGCTGCTGCTCCTCTTCAGGCTTTAACAGCCTGTCGGTAAAACCGGCCTGATAAATCACCTTCCAGAAGCGATTACCAGAATGAGCAAAGTGAAACCCGGTGTGTGCCGACGATTTGCCGGGATTAATGCCGCAGAACACCACGCGCAGACCAGGTGCCAGAATATCGTTGATCATCGCCTTTCCTGTCTTACTGAGAGATAACCAAAGTATAAAGGATTGAAAAACCATTTGTTTATAAAAACAGCAACCATGCGCGTGGTGCTGGATTGCACCCGCCAGTTCCTTTATAATTCCCCGCCACGGCCCCTTAGCTCAGTGGTTAGAGCAGGCGACTCATAATCGCTTGGTCGTTGGTTCAAACCCAACAGGGGCCACCAAATTTAAGCAGTAAATACATACAGTTAGGCCACTTTCGCGAGTGGCCTTTTTGCTGCCCCATTTTTGAATGGCGATTAAAAAGTGGTAGCCCATTTTAGCTAAATGCATCAATGGCATGCTTAATCCCCGAAAAGGCGCTTCCCTTACCTTTCCCGCAATGCTTCACCAACTTTGTTAAATGGCTTAATCAGGTACTGGAGGATGGTCTTATTACCGGTCTTAATATCAACGCTGGCCACCATCCCTGGAGAGATAAAATGCTGTTTGTTGTCCATGGTCTGTAAATGATCTTTTGTCGTCCTGATATAGACACGATAAAAGACAACTTCAGGTTTTTGAGGGTCTGAAATGGTATCAGGAGAAATTGTTACCACTTCACCGTCCAGGCCGCCATAAATTGAGTAGTCATATGCGGTGATTTTGACGATTGCACGCTGTCCGGGATGAATAAAGGCGATATCGCGCGGCAAGATCTTTGCTTCAATAAGCAGGCGATCGTCAAGGGGAACGATGTTCATGATGGTGCCATTAGGAGGAATAACCCCTCCAATTGTGTTAATTTCTATATTCTTTACAATCCCTCTGACCGGCGAAGTAATGGTCGATTTTTTCAGCAAATCGCGCTGGCCAACGATCTTTTGATACAGTGAATCCACTTCTCCGGAAATTCTGGATAGCTCCTCGCCCGATCTGACCTGATAGTTGTAATTCAGCTCTGACTCTTTCATGTTCAGATCGACCAGCTGCTTCCTGAGTCTGATAACGTCGACTTTACTTGATGCACCCTGCGCCATAAGCCGTGTATTGATCGCCAGCTCATTGTTTAATAACACCTTAGATGCCTGGATATCTTTAATCGACGAAATATAATTATTTTTTCTCGACGTATAAAGTATCCTTTCTCTGTCGGTGATTTCAGGAAAATCATTCAGCTCGTCAGGAAACGCCAAAGGGCGGTCGCTTATCTCCGCCAGCAGCCTGACCTTGCTGGCCAATAAAGCCCGATATTTAGATTCAGACTCCATCACTGCAGCCTGGGTTCTTATCGTATCCAGGCTGGCAATAATATCTCCCGCCTGAACGATTTGCCCCTCCGTAACATTTATCTTATCGAGGATCCCGCCATCAAGAGACTGAATGATTTTCTCTTTCGAACTGGGGATTACCCGACCATCGCCTTTAGAGACCTCATCAATACTGAACATCGAGGCCCACAGCAAAAATATACTGAGGAAAAAGACAATGCTGAGCAGGATATAAAGGGCCCGGCTGGTCTTTACGCCACCATGGGTATCGGCAAGCGTAAATTCATCGGTCGCCCGTACCTGACGGATGGCGTCCTTATCGGTTGTAAAAAACACATGCTGACAAAAGTCTTTGGCAGACAGAAATTTATTTTTTAATTTTTCATAAGTATTTTTCATTAAAAATGATCACCCGAAATAGCTGGACAACAATATAAATATATCGACCTTGAAAATATATGGTTACATTTCATCGATAATCTCATTCTTGCTTTTATCTAACACAATCCTTCCGCCAGATACAACGATAGTCCGGTTAACGAGATTCAATATTTTTTTACGATGGGTGGCAATAATTACTGTTTTACCAGAAATCCAGCCGCCCATTTTTTTGACAAACTCATCTTCAGTAACATCATCAAGAGAAGAAGTTGGTTCATCCATAATCACAATATTAGGATTACGCAACACCAGTCTTGCCAGCAAAATTGTTTGCTGCTGCCCACCTGAAAGACCATGGCCACCTTCCTGGATAATATAATCTAAACCAGACGGAAGTTGGTTAATGAAATTAATGGCTCCGGTAATCTTGATTGCTTCAACAATATCCTCATCGCGCGCCAACGGAGAGCCCAGCGTAATGTTCTCCCTGAGCGAACCGAAAAAAAGCCGGGAGTTTTGGCTCAGATATCCAACATCGCGACGCAGATCGGCGGGGTCGATATCATTGATATTAATACCGTCCAGGATCACCTCTCCGGACCTCTGGTGCATCATTCCTGAAAGCGCGTTTAACAGCGATGATTTCCCCGAACCGTTACGCCCAAGTATTGCAATACGCTCACCCGCTTTGATCTCCAGTGAGTCAACGCTCACGGCTATTTTCTGGCCATCGGCATGATGCATAAAGGAGGCATTTTTTATCGAATATTTACCTTCGATAAATTTCTTATGGATCAAGCGCTGATGCTCCGGCTGGTCAATGGGTAATTGCATAATCGAGTCGAGGCTCGTCATCGCCACTTTGGTTTGTTGCCAGCGAGTAATGATGTTGGCAATTTGTGCAATGGGTGCCATCATCCTTGAGCTAAGAATGGATGAGGCGACTAATGCTCCGGTAGACAGATCGCCGGACATAACAAACGGGGTCCCTACCAGGACCAGGCAAACAAACACCGAACTTTGGACTAAATAAGACCATGTGGTTAACGTATGTGTCAGATGTTTTAGTTCCAGACTATTTTCTGATGTCGTCTTAATGTAGTGCAGCCATTGCTGTTGAAAACGATGCTCAGCCTGTAAAAATTTGATGTCATCCAGCCCCTGAACCGTTTCGACCAGCATGGCATTACGCAGGCTGGATTCTCTCGTGGCCGTATTGGCCAGACGGAAAAGTTTCTTTTGACTCAACAAACCAGGAAGCACCATAAGAATTGCCCCGGCCAAAGGCACGAGGAAGACGATCCCACCCAAAAAATAGATAATCACCAGGAACATAAAGAAGAACGGCAAATCCGTAATTGCGACGACGGTCGACGAGGTCATCATTTCACGAACCTGTTCCAGCTCCTTTAGCTGAGAAATAAACGAACCAGTGGATTTTGGGCGGTAGGCATTTTTAATCCTCAGGGCCCTGCCAAATACCCTGTCTGAAATAATCAGATCGGCACGTTTTCCCAGAATATCCGTTACGCTATAGCGGATTAAGCGTAAGGTGAAATCAAAAATCAGCGCCACAACCACGCCGATAAAAAGCACCCACATTGTGGGATGAGATTGCGCAGGAATGACTCGATCATAGGTCTGCATCGAGTAAGTGATACCCGCCAGGCCCAGAATATTGACAAACAGTGAACCCAGTATGACCAGGTAGTATGGCTTCATGTCAGCAAAAATAATCTTCCAGACCCAGTACTTCTCAGCCGGTTTGATATAATCGTCAATTCGGGAATCGGAGACGTTTTTTGCCGGCCGCAAGGTAATAATTCGGCGCCCTTCAGCGCGAACCTGCTCTTCCGGCACTAACGAGATCAGCTCACCGTCTTCAATAAACGAGATAACAAAATTTTTATCCTCATCAATGCTTTTGATAATGGCCAGACGCCCGTCTTTCATTTCCAGCACCTGAGGAAAGAGCCAGGAATTAAACCGATAGCCATCAACAAAGTCTTCTTTAAACGAAAGCCCGGCCCGACGACTCATGTTTTCTATGATTTTCCGGGTTGGCTCATTGTCATGCCATAACGATGTTATCAGAATATTCTGTTCTGACACATTGAGTCGATAGTGGTGAGCAATATTAACCAACGCACTTTTCCATTGTTCCAGATAGTACTCTTTGGCGTCACTATCACTTTCCATACAGGAAAAGAAATCCATATCTTGCACTATATTACCTTTTATCTTGTAATAAATTCATTAACTTGCCAGCATAGTAGAGACTTTCAAGGGCAAGATTCGATATCGCATAATGACTGTTAATAATGTCTGCTTTGGTCTGGTGGATCTCCGATTCAGCGCTGGTTAAATCGGAGAATGATCGAGTCCCTAACTCCAGATACTGAGACATATAAAGATTCCGGGTTCGTATAGCACTTTGTTCCCGCTCCAGTTTGTTTTCCAGGCTGATTTTCGTGTTTATAATTTGGCTGGAAAATTCCATCATTTTCTGTTTAGCATTATTTTGTTCAGCATCTAAGTTAAATTGTGCAGTATTTAGCGCTTCTTGTGCTTGCTGTACTTTAGATGACACTGATCCCCCCTGATAAAGCGGGACTTTTACATTTATAAATGCGCCATAGCGATCGCGATTTTTCGCAACGCTGTTACCGGTTGATTGGGATGTCAAATCGTGTTCATAGTAAGGTGTCAACGTGATCTTCGGGTAATGCCCATTTCTTTGCACATCAATTTGTTTTTTCGAGATCTCTATTTTTGCCCTGGCAATCCTGATCGCCGGAGATTCAATATTAGCTGGATTATCACGTAATATTTTATTGTAGAGTTCTTCAACGTCAGCAGGAAACTCCATGATAATCCTGGAAGCAATCTCTTTGTTTAGCAGATAATCCAGCGTTGCTGACCATTTTTTATACTGAGAAATATAATCATTATAGTTCGAGAGCGATTCGGCCACTCTGAGGCTGGCCTGAGAGTAGTCAGATTCAGCGCTGGCCCCCAGGGCTACGCGTTTTTTTGTTATATCTCTGATCTTAGTAAAACCGTCAATGCGATCCCTGGCGGCGGCAATGAGCTGATGATAACGAACTATCTGTAAATAAGCGTTAATGGTTTGATAGAGGATGTCGTTAACCTCTTTTTCAACTTCATAATTAGCACCGATGACGTTAAGCTCAGAAAGCTCTACCCTGTCGCCAGTATTGCCGAAATCATAAATCATCTGTTCAACTGAGACGTTTAGCTGATTGGTTTTGTTATTGTCGTCAGTATAACCATCTTTTTCTATTCCTGAATTAAGGCCCATTTCTACATTAGGATAATATGCAGATCTGACCTCATCCACCATAGACTTAAGTCTTTCAGTTTCAGCTTTTGCCCGTTTTATTTCCGGGTGCCAGCTGACTGCCATCCATATTGCGCTGCGCAGGCTATATTTCTCTTTTGAAGTAGTGATATTTTTTTTAGTCGCCGCCGCTGATGCCACAGGAGCGTGTTTCTTTGGTAACGGGCTCGCTTCCACAGTCCTGGCATATACAACAGAGGCATCACTGTTCCGATCTTTTTTCGGTTCGAAAGTCGCAGATGATGCAGATGATGCAGATGATGCAGATGATGCAGATGATTTATCCTCATTAATAAATGAAACGGGATAAGTTATAAGTTCACAAGAAGCATCCGCGATCGTTAACAGATTTCCCATGGTAACGGATAAATAGAGTAGTGTTTTATGAGTAAGTCCCACTGAATATCTCCCTGAATTATAAATACAACGCGTTATCATTCCATGATGATGTGTTTCTGGCATCCGTGATGAAGAGATACTTCATGGCGCTGATAAGAAGCCACTTTTTATAAGACATGTGGCTGACCAATCCCAACAGCTCAATATATAAAGCTGTTGGGAAAGGTGATTACTTAATATTATGCAGCAGCAAACTGATAACTATCTTCGTTTAACTGTAGCTGACTGATAATTTGTTCAAATACGCTATATCCTCCGGTATCTTCGACGCTGCGTTGCTCATCCTGAGCATTATTCTCTGCTACGATGAGCTCGTTTTCTGCACCAATGAGTGAATCCAAATCAATCTCGCTGGCGTTGCTTTCCTCCATGACAGAAGCAAGCTGCGCCTCTGTGAGCTCTTCACTTACCGCTGGCGTAATTGCTTCCTGCGAAGCCTGCGCCTCAGCCATTTCGGTCAGCGAAACAACATTAGCATCGGCATAACCCGCTAACTCATCGAGCGTACTCGTAATTTCGGTCAAATCTTTGACAGAAGAGCCTTTCTCGTTGCTTTCCCCAAAGACGAATTCAACCGGAGCCTCCAGGAAATTATCAACAGCCCCCTCTGCACGAACGAGCAGGCTGTCAATTGCTTCAGCCGCCGGTGTTACGACCTCAGCTGCTGATTCAACGGTATCCAGAATGGCATTGAGCGACTCAGCAACAGCATCGGCAGGTTCGTCGGATGAGCCGCCGAAGATTTTCGCTATAATATCGTTAATGATATTAGAGATCGTTTCCAGTGGGTGGGTAATGCCATAAATAATATTTCCGATAAAATCAATGATTCCCTTAAACGGACTCAGGAGGGTATCAATGACATTGTTGAACAACTCGGTAATTGTTCCGACCGGGTCAGTGATAAATTTGAACGCCAGTGCAATTGGGTTGCCGATCAAATTAAATATCGCATCAATCGGATTTGTTATGAAATCAAAAATGGAACCAATTGCATCAATAATACCCTTGAACGGGCTGAGAATCAGATCAATGACCTTCTGGAACATATCGCCGATAGCACCGAACGGATCGCTGATGATATTACCGATGACTTCCATTATACCGCTGATGATATTACCCACTGCTTCAAACGGACTGGTAATAAAATCAATAACCGAGACAACCGCATCGATAATACCCTTGAATGGGCTAAGAATCATATCAATAACATTCTGAAACATTTCGCCGATAACGCCGAACGGATCTTCGATGAATTTACCAATGTTACTGAAGATTGAAGAAATAATATCTCCGATACTGCTGATTGGCGAACTAATAAAATCGATAATAGAATCAATAATATTATTGATTGGATTATCCGAGGTATCCTCATCAGAGTTAAGACCGAGGACGCCTTTTATAAAGGCTTCAATAATGGCGGCTGCTGATGTCCCCGTGCTGATAGCAATCGGGAGCCCCATGATCAATGCCATTCCCAGTTTTGTAATCAGGTTTATAACGCTACTCAAGCCATAATGAATAGCAATAACAACACCATCAATGGCAAGGGTGAAATCAGAGACTACGCTGACGACCGGGATCAACCCTGGGATCCATTGCATCACTACGGTGATAATTCCCAGGATCCACTCAGCAATGACAGCGATTACCTCAACGGCCAGTTTAGGAATAACCATAAACGCGACGAACAGATCACCCAGTACTAATGGGATAAGTGGGTTTTGCAAAAATGATTGTGAAAGGTCAGAGATGAAATCTTCCATCGCGGAAGAGTCGCCACTTAACAAAGCACCAATCCCTTTAGCAAGGGTAATCACCCAGGCAATTGCCCCGGTAATGATCGCAGGGAGGGTAATAACGCCAATACCGATGCTTTCGACGATAATTTTAATGGCATTAACTGCACCATCTACGAGAATCAATATGCCATTCAGGATATGTGGAATGGTGCCTAACGGTCCCCAAATTCCGCCCAAAATACCTGTAGTAAAGCCAATAACCCACTGAGCCATGTTAGACAAGAAGCTTAATGGCACGTGAATAATTTCAACCACCGCTTCCCAAACGATCAATGCAACACCGGTCAGGGCAGCAGGACCTGATTCGAGCAAGAAGTGGTAATCACCTAATTTCGAAATAACCGACTTAAGTGCTTCTAAAATTCCTTTAGGAATTGCAATAATCGCATTCCATATGCCACTGATAATATCGCCCAGGAATGAAGAATCGTCTTCAACATTGAGGCTGGCGGCATCGTCCAGTGCTTTTTCCACGCCCGGGATATCGGTCGCGTCATTAACGGCCTTATGAGCGTCGTCTTTCTGCTCGTCCGTCAGATGCTCCATCTCGTCGATCGCCTTGTTGGCGTCGTCTTTGGCTCCCTCGAGGTTAGCTTTGGCGGCATCGTCCAGTGCTTTTTCCACGCCCGGCACGTCGGTCGCAACGTTTACGGCCTGGTGAGCTGCGTCTTTCTGCTCATCGCTCAGGTATGCCATCTCGTCGATCGCTTTGCTGGCGTCGTCTTTGGCTCCCTCGAGGTTTTTCTCAGCCGCGTCTTCAACGGCTTTTTCCACGCCCGGAACGTCGGTCGCATCGTTAACGGCCTGGTGAGCATCGTCCTTCTGCTCGTCCGTCAGGTGCTCCATCTCGTCGATCGCCTTGTTGGCGTCGTCTTTGGCGCCCTCGAGATTTTTCTCTGCTGCGTCCTCAACGGCTTTTTCCACGCCCGGAACGTCGGTCGCATCGTTAACGGCCTGGTGAGCATCGTCCTTCTGCTCGTCCGTCAGGTGCCCCATCTCGTCGATCGCCTTGTTGGCGTCGTCTTTGGCGCCCTCAAGGTTCTTCTCTGCTGCATCCTCCACCGCTTTTTCCACGCCCGGAACGTCGGTCGCATCGTTAACAGCCTGGTGAGCATCGTCCTTCTGCTCGTCCGTCAGGTGCTCCATGTCGTCGATCGCTTTATTGGCGTCGTCTTTGGCGCCCTCGAGATTTTTCTCTGCTGCGTCCTCAACGGCTTTGTTGACCTCATCCTCGTTTTTGGCCTCATCAACGGCCTTGTGGGCGTCGTCTTTCTCCTCGTTGGTCAGATGCTCCATGTCGTCGATCGCCTTGTTGGCGTCGTCTTTGGCGCCCTCGAGGTTCTTCTCTGCTGCATCCTCCACCGCTTTTTCCACGCCCGGAACGTCGGTCGCATCGTTAACGGCCTGGTGGGCATCATCTTTCTGCTCGTCCGTCAGATGCTCCATCTCGTCGATCGCCTTATTAGCGTCGTCTTTGGCACCCTCGAGGTTCTTGTCAGCCGCATCATCAACGGCTTTGTTTACCTCGTCCTCATTTTTGGCCTCATCAACGGCCTTGTGGGCATCATCCTTTTCCTTGTCGGTCAGGTGATCCATGTCGTCGATCGCCTTATCGGCGTCGTCTTTGGCCCCCTCGAGGTTCTTCTCGGCCGCATCATCAACGGCTTTATTTACCTCATCCTCATTTTTGGCCTCATCAACGGCCTTGTGGGCATCGTCCTTCTCCTTGTCGGTCAGGTGATCCATGTCGTCGATCGCCTTATCGGCGTCGTCCTTGGCACCCTCGAGGTTCTTGTCAGCCGCATCATCAACGGCTTTGTTTACCTCGTCCTCATTTTTGGCCTCATCAACGGCCTTGTGGGCATCATCCTTTTCCTTGTCGGTCAGATGCTCCATGTCGTCGATCGCCTTATCGGCGTCGTCCTTGGCTCCCTCAAGGTTCTTGTCAGCCGCATCTTCAACGGCTTTATTTACCTCATCCTCATTTTTGGCCTCATCAACGGCCTTGTGGGCATCGTCCTTCTCCTTGTCGGTCAGATGCTCCATGTCGTCGATCGCCTTATTGGCGTCGTCTTTGGCATTGTCGAGCTTATCTTTGGCCGTATCCCGGCCCTTAATCTTACTGCTGCTGCCTTTATGATTTATCGCGGCAATCCCGAGACCGCCAATAGCAGCTGCCGCAATTAAAGGCACGACCCATACATAATCGTCACTGTCGTTTGCAGCCGTTTCAGCCCCTTCAAATACCTCATCAATACTCTGTAATGGTTTAAATTGCAGACCGTTGAATTGTTCGTTAGGGAGATAATCCCCTTCAAAAATCTCCTTACCATCATCAAAAACGAGCTTCTTTTTCGCATCGCCGAAAAAGTCTTTGATGACAATTTTTTGATTATCTTTCGTTAAGATATTAAGGGCGTTCTTATCCTTTTGTACGCCCGTGACATCTCTTGCTGAAACAGGTATGCGGATCGCTCCACTTTTGGCAGGAGCTGCACCTGTCATTTCGGCCGTGCTAGCGAGTTTCTCGCCTGATGGCGAGAAAAAATCAATTGTTCCATTCATATAGATTCAATCCCATATTTATTTGCAAAAAAGAAAACACGCGGTGGCCCGCCAGAGACCACACAGGAATATCCCTCTTCCTTTTCTGAGTTGATGTGTTTTCTTATACACTGAAGAGCGCTCTTCCCTGGCTCTTCTTTAGCTTATTTGCGGTTTATCCGCCTTTGCCCCTCCCATACCTTTAATAATGTCGAGAATACCGTCGAGATTAAATACAATCGCCTCCTTCATCAGCATGATGATATCCTGAGGCGCCGAGAAGAGTTTTGTGAGTTCATGGAAAGACAGTTTTACTTTCTGCTCATCTTCTTTCACATAAACGATCATCCCCTCAGAAAGGACTCTCTTTACCCACTTTTCTAAATTACGGCTATCAATAACACTGGACAGTGATTTTAATAGCTTCATGACATCTGGTTTATCGCCCTGTTCGGATACAGCTGAAAAAATACCATCAAGGGATTTTTCCCCCAGATTATCCAGAAGCGGTGTCAGAACATCTTTTTGTAAATCAGCGACAAACATCAGACGGTTCCACGCTTGTAATTTGACCAACATAAATTTTTTGTCGTTCAAAATAAATTCTTTGTTTTCCATAATGCATTTCTCTGGCGGGATGAATGGTGTTTCAGGAGAAGACCGCCGTCTCTTCCCCCGAAAAAATAATGTAGCCACCTCCGATGCATAGAATAGTTACCAGCGATTCGAAACGCATTTCCACAGCACCGATGAATGAACTCTCCCCCTCTTCGCCCTTGCGGGAAAAGAAAGTAATGGAGTGAATTGAATACCAAGATAATAAGCTTCCTGTTTATTTTAAAATGAAGTTAGCTTCATTATTCTGATCAAACCCTGACCAGCTTCTGAAGTTATCTTCATTCACCTTAAAAAATTACTTAACCTATTGATATTAATGTTATAAATTCACTTCATGAAACAATGAAACCAAACCACATCCAGCAGTTTATGGGTAGATCTCTGGTAGACATTGCCCTTCCAGTGGGGAAGACAGGACAGCAGAAGTAAATTAATAATGGGGAGACAGGCTACGGAAAGCCGCAGCCCTGAACGATTATCCACCGTTCAGGGGAGGATAGCATCAGGGATGAACTTATTTTGTTGCTGGAGAGAAGAAGCAGGGCAATCATTAGACCTCATACTTTACCCGTGCACGTTACCTCTATGCAAAAACCGGCGGGGCTGACACTTCCTGAGGTTACTGAGGCCATTTTGCTAATAGGAGTATGTTAATTACAGGGTCAGGGTAGAGTTTTTCTTGTGTAAAAGGTTGCTCGCATCTATTGAATGCGCATAGCTAATGAGTGGGTCTGTATGAAGCCCAAATCGATATACCATCAACAGTGGCATGCAGGATAATGATATTATTTAGTAGAAAACGGCGGCCCTGGTATCTTACGTTAAATCAGGAAATCATAGCGCATGAATTTTCACGCGAATAAGCTGGCCCCTGTTATCATAACAAACACATTCAAGTATAAGTTATCCTATTGCTGCCAGCGGTAATATTGATATCGTACACTTTGTCTCTATAACGCCGGCATATAAACCGTTTAATAAATCCCCCCACCGTTTTGAGTACTTATTTTTATATTATTAATTCGTTAATCTCAGGCAAGAGATTATCATGTCAAAATTGCTATACCTTAATTAATAGCAGGAGCATATGCTACATGTCCATGAAGGTAATCATGACGTTATTGCGTACATATCTGCACGGTACGGTAACTGCCGACAGATTGTCCTGAAGAATACGGAGCAAAAGCATTCCCCATTCCCCCCTAAATAAGATCCCGTAGTGAATGGGCAGACTGATGGAGATGAAAAACAGGCATCCTCCCTGATGCCATCAACGGTTATATCCCCGCCCACCACAGCCTTAACTTCATTCCCCATCCGCTGGTGAATCCTGTTGTAACGGATTTCACTTCCCCTTTCGACATCACCACCAGCGTTGGCGTGACCTGAATCTGCCATGCGCGGGAAAGCTGCCCCTGTTCGTCATTCACCACAGGCATGGCGTATTTTTTCTTTTCCAGCCAGCGCGAGAGCGTTGCGTCATCGCCGGATCGCAGCGCGACGGTCACAACGTTATCCCCCTGTTCTGCCATCGTCGCGACCGACGGCGTGGTATAGCGACACACGCCGCACCACGTTGCCCAGACGTAAACCAGCAGCGGGCGATCCTGGCTCATCTCAGCCAGATTCACCGTTTTGCCGTCCAGCGTCTGCAATGGCGTATCGCTGAACGCCGCAGGCAGGGTTGGTTTGCGGAACTGATCCACTACGAGCATTGCCGCTGCCGCGATAAACAGCAGCACCACACCTTCACGCAGCCAGCGTTTGAGCTTAGCTCGCATCGGCTTTCGCCAGCTCTTCTTTCACCAGCGCCTCCAGATCTGCGTAAGGGATAGCGCCCGGTACCATGGTTTTGCCCACCAGCGTCGCCGGGGTGCCCTGCACGCCCAGCACCTGGGAAAGGATAAGGTTCATCTGCAGCGTTTCAGCGCTTTGCCCGTCCGCCTTGATAGCCTCCGTCCCTGTTTTCTGCTGTGCCGCATGAATGGAAGCATCATCATGGTAGCCCTTCTTCGACATCAGCCGCTGGTGCAGCGCCCAGAACTGCTGCGGCTGTTCTCGCCAGGCCGTCAGGGCGATGCGTGCTGAGTTAGCCGAACTTTCACTGCGAAACGGCAACAGCTTCACCACCAGCTTCACGTCCGGGTATTTATGGACAATTTTCTCCAGCTCAGGGTCGAACTGCTTGCAGTACGGGCAGTTGTAATCGGTGAAGCTTACCAGCGTCAGGCGTGGTTTTTCAGCGCCGATGGAAGGTGTATTCGGGTCGTTCCAGAGCAAATTTTCCAGATCCGGTTCCGCAGCGAAGCTCAGGGTTGAAACACAAAACAGCAGAATAAAAGTCAGAATACGCATCGTTATTGTCCTTTGGCGTCGGTGAGGGTTTGCAGCACGTCATCGCGGCTTAACAGCGGCGGCAGAATGCGACCCTGTTCCAGCCCCGGGCCATAAATTTGATTGAACGGGATCGCCACGCTCTGGCGGGCACGAAGAAATTCGCTGATGGTGTCAGACGGGCGGCTCCAGTCACCTCTGAGGGCAACCACGTCATCCGCCGTTAGTGCCTTCTGCACATCCTCACGCAGCAGCACATTGAATTTGTTTGCTTTACAGGTCACGCACCAGTCGGCGGTCACGTCGACAAACACGCGCTTGTTCTCCGCCAGCGCTTTGGTGATGGCCTGCTCGCTGAGCGGCTGCCAGGCGATACGATCTTCCATCAGGCTTTTGCGTTCTCCCTGCAGCAGGGGAAAAGCCACGGCAATCGCAATCAGTACAGCAAGGCAAGAAGAAGCGGCAACGCGCCAGCCCCAGCGCCACAGCGTGCCGAGCAGCAGCGCAACGGTGACAACGACCAGCAACACCAGCGTCGGCTTCTGGCCGATATGCACGGTAAGCAGGCTGCCGAGCCATAGCGCTGAGCCGAGCATCATCAGCCCCAGAATCAGACGCACGACGTTCATCCAGCGTCCCGGACGCGGCAGATGCAACGCCAGCCCCGGCCAGGCAGCAATCAGCAGCCACGGCAGGCTCATGCCGATCCCCATTGCGAGGAACAGCCCCCACAGCAGCGGCAGAGGCGCGAGTAGCGCAACGGATACCGCCGTACCGAGAAACGGCGCGGTGCAAGGCGTCGCCAGCAGCGTGGCAAATGCGCCCTGTAAGAAATGCCCGCGCAGGTTGTTGCCGCCGCGGGTGGCGAGGAACGTAGACACGCCCGAAGAAAGCCGGATTTCAAACAGGCCCAGCAGGCTGGCGCTGAACAGCACCATCACCAGCGCCATCCCGGCGATAAACCACGGGTTCTGGAACTGAATGCCCCAGCCCAGCGCCTGGTTGCTGAGGCGCAGCGCCGTCATCATCAGCGCCAGTACGAGGAAAGAAGTGACGATCCCGGCGCTCGAGGCCATAAACTGCAGGCGCACGCTGCGGCGATCGGCACCTTGTGCCTGCATGATGCTGCCAAGTTTCATCGCCAGCACCGGCAATACACACGGCATCACGTTAAGGATAAGCCCGCCTGCCAGCGCCATCAGCAGCACCCAGCCGAGTGAAAACGAGTTGTCCGCCATGCTGGCTTCGCCTACCTTCACACGGCTTTCCTGTGCCTGCCCGCTGTCGGCTAACACAACGGAGAGCGTTTTACCCCGCAGCTCCGGCGCGGCTTCACCCCAGCCATCGCTGACCGGCACCGTGACGGTGAGATTTTGTCCTTCAACCTGATAATTTGGCTTGCCGAAGTCGGTATCCGCCAGGGTGTCGATAAACAGCTCCGGTTTTTGCCAGCCCGCATCACGGGTTGCGGTAACCGTCAGCTTGCCCGCGCCGTAGCCCGCCTCAAGCTGCGACGTTAAGCCATCCTTAAGCGGCAAAGTGCCCATGGCACGCGTGAAGTCGTAGCTGAAATCCGCCCCGGCTGGCGCGCTGAGATCGAGCGAGAACGGATAGTCGGTCAGGATACAGACGTTGCTGCAGGTTGAAAGCGTCAGCACGCCGCTGAGCTTTTCAGGCAGTTTGCCACGCAGGGTTACCGGAAACGTTACGTTGCCATGGTAGCCCTGAGTGGAAATACCCGCCACCTCAAACCGCTGCGGCACCGGCCAGCGCCAGTCCATCTCCAGCGGCGTCTGCCACTTAATGGCGGGCGCGATGCCGCCTTCTCCCGGCGAACGCCAGTAGGTTTTCCAGCCTTTTTCGAGGGCCACATCCAGCAGCAGACGCGCATCACCCGCCTGCTGAGCCTGAGCTCGCAGCCTGATGCTGGCATGATCGTTATCGGCGGCGCGCAGCCAGCCCGTATCGGCGGCATGGCTGACAGGCAGCCATAGCCAGAGCAGGCAGAGCAGAAGCTGCCTGAAAAGGTTTTGCATAATGTTTCTCCGTAAATGATTGATTAACCTGAGCTGTCAGGCAATCACTCACTCACGGAAGACGCATAATCGCAGATGCACCCGTAAACGGGGAGGAGAAATGACTCGCGGCGGCCAGAGCCGCTCCGGGCGTTGCGGCACGGCGGCCAGCACCGCCATCAGCAGCGCAATGGCAAACAGCGCACCTTCAAACATCACCGGCGGCGTCGCCAGCAGGGATTTGGCGCTTAACTCGCACGGCGTAACGGGCGCGTCGGTATCATTGCTTTGCGTAACGTTTTGCTGGGCAGTCTGCTGCGCAACGGGAGAAGCATTCATCACCAGCGCGTGCACGCCAGCCATGCGCTGCGCGGTGCAAATCAGCACCACCAGACAAGCCAGAGCGACAAGAAGAAAAGCGTTGCGCGGTCGTTTAATCATAAATGCCTCAGGGATTTTCGAGGCTTATCTTAGCGGCAGATGAAGGGGAGTGCTGTAAAGAAGTGTCTGGAACGGGACTTGTGTTGACGATTTCCCCTCTCCCTAACCCTCTCCCAAAGGGAGAGGGAACTGTATGGTGCAGCCTTTGACCTTCTCCCTCACCCGGGAAGAGAGAACTGCACGGTGCAGCCTTTGACCTTCTCCCTCTCCCTTTGGGAGAGGGCCGGGGAGAGGGTGCACACCGAACCTTAAAGCAATGTGTTCAACCCTGACCAAAGAAGAGCAATCAGTTATTCACAGGAATCACAGCACCTTTGTATTTGGTACGGATCCAGTCCTGAATCTCTTTGGAGTGGAGCACTTTCACCAGTTCGACGATATCCTTTTTCTTCTCGTCGCCGCGGTGCACGGTGATGATGTTGGCGTACGGGTTATTTTCACCGCTCTCAACGGCAATGGGATCGTGAACCGGGTCGAGACCCGCGTCGATGGCATAGTTGGCGTTGATCACCACCGCATCACCTTCGTCGTTGTTATACATCTGAGGCAGCAGGGAAGCTTCGACGTTCGGCAGGAACTTCAGCTTTTTCGGGTTATCCACGATATCGCTGATGCGCGCCGTGACTTTATCAATTCCCGGCTTCAGCTTGATCACGCCCTCTTTTTCAAAGATGGAAAGGATGCGCCCTTCTTCTGACACCGCATCACGCATGATGATTTTTCCGCCTTCCGGCAGGTCCTTCAGCGATTTGTATTTTTTCGAGTAGATGCCAATCGGCTCAATGTGAATCGCCCCTGCGCTAACGAAATCATACTCTTTATCGCCCGCATGGTCCTTCAGCACGCTGTTCAGATAAGGAATGTGCTGGAAGTAGTTGGCATCAATTTCGCGGCCCGCCAGCGCGGTGTTTGGCAGGATATAGTCCTGGAAGCGTTTGATTTCCAGGTCGATCCCCTCTTTCGCCAGAATCGGCTTCGCCTGCTCCAGAATTTCGGCGTGCGGTACGTTAGACGCGCCTACGGTCAGGGTATCAGCCCACGCAGAGAGACTCAGGGCACTCAGGGTGGCGGCGGCAATCAGTGTCAGTGCTTTTTTCATGATGTGTGGTCCCAAAGAATTATCGTTTATCCAAAAGAGAAGTCAGAACGTCGCCGCAGAACTGAATGATGAAGACGATGACAAGGATGGTCACCGTCGCCACCAGGGTGACGTCATTATGGTTACGCTGGAATCCTTCCAGATACGCAAGATTGCCTAAGCCACCTGCGCCAATCACCCCCGCCATTGCGCTGTAGCTCACCAGCGCAATCAGGGTGACGGTAATCCCCGAAACCAGCGCCGGAGAAGACTCCGGCAGCAGCACGCGGAAAATCAGGGTCGACAGGCGTGCCCCCATGGAGCGGGTCGCTTCAATCACGCCTTTATCGACTTCACGCAGGGCAATTTCCACCAGCCGTGCGTAAAACGGGGCGGCGCCCACAATCAGCGCCGGGAGCGCGGCGTTCGCGCCAAGAATGGTGCCGACGATCGTCTTGGTGAACGGGATCAGCAGCACAATCAAAATGATGAACGGAATGGAACGGAACACGTTCACCAGCACCGAAATCACACCGTAGACGGCACGGTTGTGGAACAGGCCGCCTTTGGCTGTCAGGAATAACGCCAGCCCGAGCACAATACCGAGGACAAACGTCGCCGCACCGGACAGCGCCGTCATGTAGAGCGTTTCCTGAGTGGCCGCCCACAGCGAGTCGAGATCCAGATGCGGGAACCATTGTTCAGTCAGGGTCAAATCAGCCACGTTTAATCACCTCGCCGTCGATATCGCTGTGCTGCAAATCCGCGAGGATGTTGTTCAGCTGTTCTTCCGTTGCCACCACGTGCAGCCAGAGCTGGCCAAACACGCCGTGCGCCGTCTGGGTCATCTTGCCGTGAAGGATGTTAAAAGGCAGGCCATAGCGCAGCGTCAGCTCGCCAACAATCGGCTGGTGCGTGCTGTGTCCGGTAAAGGTCAGCTTGATCACGCTGCCCTGCAAATCCTGCGCAAGCGCCGGGTTAAAGGCGTCGTCTTCGGCGTACTGGCTCACCTGGCGCACAAACTGTTGGGTAATCGGCTGCTGCGGGTGCGTGAAGACGCGGATCACCTCCCCCTCTTCCACCACTCTGCCGTTTTCCATCACCGCCACACGGTCACAGATTTTGCGCACCACGTGCATTTCATGGGTGATGAGCACGATAGTCAGGCCAAAGCGGCGGTTGATATCGAGCAGTAAATCCAGAATCTGATCGGTTGTCTGCGGATCGAGCGCCGAAGTGGCCTCATCACACAACAGCACGTCCGGACTGTTCGCCAGCGCCCGGGCAATGCCCACTCGCTGCTTTTGCCCACCGGACAGCTGCGACGGATAAGCATTTTCACGCCCTTTCAGCCCCACCAGATCGATAAGCTCCGCCACGCGGGCCTTGATTTGCGCTTTCGGCGCCCCGGCAATCTGCATGGAAAACGCAATGTTTTCACTGACGGTACGCGACCACAGCAGGTTAAAGTGCTGGAACACCATGCTGATTTTCAGGCGCGCCCGGCGCAGCGTTTCGCCCCTGGCGGTAGCGATGTTCTGGCCGTTGATCAACACGCTGCCGGAAGTCGGCTTTTCCAGGCCGTTGAGCAGGCGGATCAGCGTGCTTTTTCCCGCGCCGCTGTAGCCGATGATGCCGTAAATCTGCCCCTTGTCGACGGTCAGGCTGACGTCGTCCACGGCGGTGATGGGCGCTTTACCGTGGTCAAAAATTTTGCGGATCTGGTTAAGTACAATCATTATTTTTAGATGTTTAGAGCTATAGACGTCCAGACGGTAGCATTAGTTTCACAAAGAACTCAACAACAAAATACGCATATGATTATGCCGCAATGTGCTAACCCGGCTCTTTGCCATTTTTGACTGGCAGTTGCGGTTAAGGTTTTAGATTAGGTTGAAGTGTTAACTGACTGAAATAAGACAATTTATAATGACGTTTATCCGCTGACAGCCGTCCGGGCACAGTGGTAATCTGCCTGCCACTCCGCAGGCCAGGAAGCAGAGCTTACGCGTCATGAATAAACCCATTAAACGGCTGGAAATCATCAAGAATGCGATTGAGCTGGAGGACGACGACATCGTCGAGAGCCAGCTTGTCCGGCTGAAGAAAGAGCCACTGGATGAGGCACTCACCGCGATCGTGCAGGCGCTGGAGCAGCACCGCTATGCCGACGCCATCACCGCCATCAGCGCCTGGCTGCAAAGTCAGCGGGCGCTGACGGCCTGGCAGGATCCGCAAATTGCCGCCAGCAAGCTGGAGCTGAAAACTCTCGAGACCGAGCTGCAGGATCTGGTCGATCGGCGCAACGCCCGCATTCAGCGGCTGGATGATTTCAACGATCTCTATATGACCCGTCTCGGCCCGCTGATGACGGAGATCCTGCGCCTGCGTAAAGTGCTGGCGGAGAAAATGCTGCGTCGTCAGCTGCATGAAGGCAGCCGCAGTGAGCCCGTCACCGAAGAATCGGCCCGCCAGGCCGATGCCGCAAGCCAGGATTATGAATCGTATCGCCAGCGCCACCAGGAGGCCCAGCAGCACCAGGCCGCCCAGCTGCGGCTGGCAGAATCCGAGCGCCAGGAGCTGAAGCGCCTGTGGCGACAGGCCAGCAAGCTGTGCCACCCGGATCTGGTGGACGAGGCGCTGAAAGCGGAAGCCAATACGCTGATGGTGAGGCTCAACCAGGCCCGTCAGCGCGGCGATCTCGCCACGGTGCGGACGATCCTCGCCAGGCTTATGCAGGGTCAGCAGCCAGAAATGGCGAGTGCTCGTCTCAACGAGCTGGCACCGTTACGCCAGCGCATCAACGAAATGCGTCGGCAGATTCAGGCTCTGCATCTGGAGCTGTCGGGTCTGGAAAAAGAAGGTGCGTGGCAGTTAGTCACCACGCTTCGTGACACGGAAGGCTATTTCCGGCAACAGGAGAAAGCGATGAGCAACACCATTCGCACGCTGGAAAAGCAGATTGTCGATGCGGGATTTGATGAGGTGGCGTGAGTCAGGTGACAACCCCTCACCCTAACCCTCTCCCCGGAGGGGAGAGGGAACTGTCTGGAGCGGATGTTTGGTTTTCCTCCTCGCCCCTTTGGGGAGAGGGCCGGGGTGAGGGGAAACTGTTACTTTTGATGCCAGTAAGCCTGTGAACGCACCAGCTGCGGATCAATCTCTTCCGTGACAAACTCATCCAGCAGCGATTTCACCACCGTGCCCTCGCCGGTAAACCACAGGAAATAATCTTCCTCCGGCACGTTCAACGCCGCCAGTTTCTCCGCTACTGCTTCTGCACTGTGCCCTACCACCCAGTCGATCTCAAAGCCACAATCGGCGAGATAATCCTGATACGCCGCGTTCGCGACGGTGACAATCGCTCTCACCTGCGGGCGATTCGCCAGCTGGCGGAGAGCCGTGAAGCGACGCAGCAGCGCGGGCATGCCGGATTCATCAGCGACATAAAGCTGCCACGCATAATCTTCCGGCACCACCAGTGAACCACGCGGACCGCCGACGGTGAGCTTGTCACCCACTTGCGCCGCCATTGCCCACTGGCTGGCAACTCCACCGTCGTGGATAAAGAAGTCATAGGCCAGCTCATGACGCTCCGCATTATACAGTGGGGTGTAGTCACGCGTTGGCGGGCGCACGTCGTCCACCCAGATAATGCCTTCGTCGGTGACGGTCGGCGGGGTGAAATGGCTGCCCGACTCCGGGAAAAACAGCTTAGTGTGATCGTCAAATCCGGCTGAAGTGAAGCCTTCCAGCGCCTCGCCCCCCAGCACAATACGCTGGAACGCCTGGCTGATGCGCTCCACTCGCAGCACGGTCAGCTCACGAAAGCGCAGCTCGTTACGCACGCGCTTCGGGTATTTTTTTTCGGTCAGGGTCGCCATCGGTAAGCCTCTTTTAGTCTGTTATTGTCATTAAGCGCAAATGATAATGATTTGCAACAAAACACAAAAGGGCAGCTTGTGCGATCAGTGCAGCACCGCCACGGCATCCTGTAAGCGTCCGGCGCGGTGTTTCACCATCGCCGAGACATGCGCGCTCTCCTCAACCAGCCCTGCATTTTTCAGGGTGATGGCATCCAGCTCCGCCACGGCGCGGGTCAGGTCCGCCAGCCCCGTCGCCTGCTCTGATGTCGAGAGGCTAATCTGCGCAATCAGTCCGGTAACGTTGCGCACCTGGCTCACAATGTCGTCCATTGTTTTTCCGGCAGCATGAACCTGATCGGAGCCGGACTGCACTTTGCTGGCGCTGGCATCGATCAGCTTGCGGATGTCATTGGCCGCGCTCGCGCTGCGGCTTGCCAGATGGCGCACTTCGCCTGCCACTACCGCGAAGCCTTTGCCCTGTTCCCCGGCGCGCGCTGCTTCAACCGCCGCATTCAGCGCCAGAATATTCGTCTGGAAGGCAATATCGTTGATGAGCCTGGTGATCGAACCAATCCGCTGGGTGCTGTCGGCAATCTCATCCATGGTTTTCACCACGGTGTGCATCGCCTGCCCGCCTTGAGTGGCCGCCGCGCTTGCCGCGTTCGACAACTTATCCGCCGCCGCGGCGGTCTCAGCATTGTTCTGCACCGACGCTGCCATCTGGCTCATGGTGGCCACCGTCTGCTGGACGTTCTCCACGGTCTGGCGGGTCCTTTCGTTCAGCGAACTGTTGCCCTGAGCCAGCGTTTCGCTGCCCTGCCGGACGCTCGCCACCTGACCGGAGACGTCATGAATCAGCCAGCGACACATCAGCCCAAGCTGACCGACCGAGCGCAGAATCAGCCCAAGCTCGTCGCTGCGATTGAGGTGGGTGACGCTGTTTCGCTCGCCGGTCGCCACGCTCAGCGCCTGACGTGCCACGTTCTCTACCGGGCGCACAATTTGCCACTGAATAAACCCGTTACCCGCCAGCAGCATTAGCGAACTGACAAGCCACGCCAGCCAGTGCGCGCCGGTACTGAGCAGCACCGCCGTCAGCGCCAGCCAGGTAAGCCCCATCACGCCACGTACTCGCCAGCGCAGCGGCATACCCGGTAATTTCCCCCACCAGCGCTTGCTCACCACCAGCCCTTTACGCACGCGCTTCGTGCAGCGGCCTTCATTGAGCGCTTTGTACAACGACTCTGTGGCCGCTATTTCCTCAGGCTGCGCTTTGGTACGAATCGACATATAACCACTGATTTTACCATTGCGTACCAGCGGCACGGCGTTGGCACGCACCCAGTAGTGGTCACCATTCTTGCGGCGGTTTTTGACGATTCCGGTCCATGGCTCGCCCTGTTGCAGCGTGGCCCACATGTCGGCGAAGGCGGCTTTTGGCATATCCGGGTGACGCACCATGTTGTGCGGCTGCCCGGTTAGCTCCTCCAGGCGGTAGCCGCTGACCTGAACAAACGTGTCGTTAGCGTGGGTAATGTAACTTTGCAGATCGGTGGTGGACATCAACGTGGTGTCATCGTCAAGCGTATAATCACGCTGCGTGACGGTCAGTGGAGGTGACATTAAACGCGTCCTTGGCTGATTCGATGGTTATTAATTTTTCTCTTAATTGTTATTTCGGCGATAACCACTTTTACTTTAATTGTTAAAGTTGATACAGATCGCAATTTGCGTTTAAACCCTGATTTTCGTAGGCCATCCCTCTCACGGTGCAACCTCTGCACCAGTGCAGTGCAACCGTTCAATATAATGACCGCACATATGCTGAAAGCTCAGGAGTAAAACACGTCACAGTGTTATAGAAATGATTAAATTTTGTAACATAGCGCCCTCCACAGCCGTTTATCTCGATTTTCGCGGTCCGCTCCCGGCTGGCGTAATCCCTGCAATACTTAAATCAGTATCATGTGATACGCGATCGCCAGGAGCATATTTTGAACAGGTTACCTTCCAGCGCATCGGCTTTGGCCTGCACAGCGCACGCATTGAACCTCATTGAGAAGCGCACGCTCGATCATGATGAGATGAAATCACTCAACCAGGAGGTCCGGGAGTACTTTAAAGAGCACGTGAATCCAGGTTTTCTGGAATATCGCAAATCTGTTACCGCCGGCGGGGATTACGGAGCCGTAGAGTGGCAAGCGGGCAGTCTGAATACGCTTGTCGACACCCAGGGACAGGAGTTCGTCGACTGCCTGGGTGGATTCGGGATTTTCAACGTGGGGCACCGTAATCCAACAGTCGTTTCCGCCGTACAGAATCAGCTCGCCAAACAACCGCTTCACAGCCAGGAACTGCTCGATCCGCTTCGCGCGATGCTGGCGAAAACGCTCGCGGCACTGACGCCGGGCAAGCTGAAATACAGTTTCTTCAGCAACAGCGGCACCGAGTCCGTAGAGGCGGCCATCAAGCTTGCCAAAGCGTACCAGTCACCGCGCGGCAAGTTCACCTTTATCGCCACCAGCGGCGCGTTCCACGGGAAATCCCTTGGCGCACTGTCGGCCACGGCAAAAGCGAATTTCCGCAAGCCGTTTATGCCGCTGCTGCCAGGCTTCCGTCATGTGCCGTTCGGTGACATCAACGCCATGCGCACCGTGCTGAGCGAATGCAAAAAGACCGGGGACGACGTGGCAGCCATCATTCTGGAACCCATCCAGGGCGAAGGCGGCGTGATCCTGCCACCGCAGGGCTATCTGCCCGCCGTGCGTAAGCTCTGCGATGAGTTTGGCGCGCTGCTGATACTCGATGAAGTACAAACCGGGATGGGCCGCACCGGCAAAATGTTCGCCTGCGAACATGAAAACGTGCAGCCGGACATTCTCTGTCTTGCCAAGGCGCTTGGCGGCGGCGTGATGCCAATTGGTGCCACGGTAGCGACCGAAGAAGTGTTCTCGGTGCTGTTCGACAACCCGTTCCTGCACACCACCACCTTTGGCGGCAACCCGCTGGCCTGTGCGGCGGCGCTGGCAACCATCAACGTGCTGCTGGAACAGAACCTGCCCGCTCAGGCGGAACAGAAAGGTGACATGCTGCTGGACGGCTTCCGTCTGCTGGCGCGTGAATACCCGGATCTGGTGCAGGAAGCGCGCGGGAAAGGCTTGCTGATCGCCATCGAGTTCGTTGATAACGAGATCGGCTACAGCTTTGCGAGCGAAATGTTCCGCCAGCGTATTCTGGTGGCGGGCACGTTGAACAACGCTAAAACCATTCGCATTGAACCCCCTCTGACGCTCACCGTTGAGCAATGTGAGCAGGTACTGAAAGCGACGGGTAAAGCACTGGCTGCACTGCGGGTCTCCGTGGAGCAAGCCTGAGGATAGCCAACAAAAAGCCCGGTGAGATTTGACACTCACCGGGCTTTTTTCTGCGCGCAATTTGTCATTGCCGGATGGCGCTGCGCTTATCCGGCCTACGAGTGAGGATCCCATAGGCCCGGTAAGGCATAGCCGCCACCGGGCTTTTTCTGCACGCACTTGGCCATTGCCGGATGGCGCTGCGCTTATCCGGCCTACGAGTGAGGATCCCGTAGGCCCGGTAAGGCATAGCCGCCACCGGGCAATCAGCTACCAGGCATTTTTTACTCAGGCAACAACCCAACAAAGCTCCGCTTTTTGCGCGGTTCCGACATCATCTCATCAAGTTTCTCCACGCAGGCCAGATAGTGTGGGGTCTGCTTGTGCGCCAGCACCGCAGCCTCATCCTTATAGGCTTCGTAGATAAAGAACCGGGTCGCCACCTCCGGGTCCTGCAATACGTCGAAGCGCAGGTTACCCGGCTCGGTCAGCGCCCCTTCGTGGTTGGCGCGGAATACGTCCAGAAACTCATCCACGCGTTCCGGTTTGATGTTGATCTCCACCAGCGTCACGTTCATTTGGCTTCTCCCTGTTTTTCTTCCTGCCAGAACTGGTACGCCTCGCGGGCGCTCAGGTTCTCATGCACCACTTTTTTCACCGCCTTCAGCATCGCCAGCGGCGCGCTGGACTGGAAGATATTGCGTCCCATATCCACGCCGGACGCCCCCTGGTCGATGGCCCGCCAGCACATTTCCAGCGCTTCGTCCTCAGGCAGCTTTTTACCGCCAGCAATCACAATCGGCACCGGACAGCTGGCGGTCACTTTTTCAAAGCCCTCTTCCACGAAGTAGGTTTTGACGAAGGTCGCCCCCATTTCTGCCGCAATTCTGCTGGCAAGCGAGAAGTATCGGGCGTCACGCGTCATCTCTTTGCCCACACCCGTCACCGCCAGCACCGGCATGCCGTAGCGGTTTCCGGCATCCACCAGCTTGATGATGTTGCTGATTGACTGATGCTCGTACTCGCTGCCGATATACACCTGCGCCGCCACCGCCGCCACGTTGAGGCGCAGGGCATCTTCCATCGTCACCGCCACGCACTCGTTGGAAAGTTCGCTCAGAATCGAGTTGCCGCCGGACGCACGCAGCACCACAGGTTTGTTGGTTGCGGCAGGCACGGTGCTGCGCAAAATGCCGCGCGTGCACATCAGCACGTCGGTTTCGCTAAACAGCGGCGCTATCGACAGGTCGATACGCTCAAGCCCCGTCGTCGGCCCCTGGAAATAGCCATGGTCGAAGGCCAGCATCACCGTGCGGTTGCTTTGCGGGTTAAAGATGCGTGCCAGACGCGACTGCATGCCCCACTCCAGCGAGCCGCAGCCCTTCAGCTCGTACAGCACGTTTTTCTGTGGGCGGTCGAGCCCAAAGTCTTTACCGTCTTTGATATCGTCTAAATCAGCCATTGTTCCCTCCCTCAGAAATCGTATTTGCCGATGTTCTCTTTAGTGAACACCACGCGCTCCGGCAGCAGCACGATACCGTTGCCCTTCGCCTCATACTGGTAGCCCTGCACGCTGTTCGGTTCGACCTTCAGGTCGCCGATATCCTTCACCGCCACGCTGTCACCGACGTTAAGATCGCCTTTTTTCAGCAAATGATCGGCGACGTTAACCGCAATCTTGCCCTGTTCCACCACATCCCACAGGCCGAAGGCCTTCACCGTGCCGCGCTCTACGTAAGGGCGCATCACGTTCGGCGTGCTGAAACCAACAATCGCCACGCCCTGGCACTTCAGGTTTTCAGCCGCCTGTGCCGCAGCAGGCAACGCATTGGCATCCGGCGCGATAATCGCGTCGAGATCCGGATACGCTTTCAGAATGCCTTCGGCGGTCTGCAATGATTTGGTGGCGTCGTTATAGCCAAATTGGGTGGTGACCACCTGCCACTGCGGATGATCTTTGGCGATTTTAGCCTTCGCCTCTTTCACCCACTGGTTCTGGTCGGTAACGGTGGGGCTGGAATAGAAGAACGCCACTTTGGCATCAGGTTTGGTAACCTGCTTCCCGGCCATATCCACCAGCAGGCCGCCAAGCTGCTCCGGCGTGCCCTGGTTGATGTAGATACTGCGGCATTCCGGTTTGGTGTCGGAATCCCACGTCAGCACTTTTACACCGCGCTGCATCGCACGCTTGAGCGCCGGGCAAAGGCCGTCCGGTGACACCGCCGAAACGATAATTGCGCTATAGCCCTGGTTGACGAAGTTGTTGATTAGCTGCACCTGGCCGGAGACGCTCGGCTCCGTCGGGCCGTCGTAGGTGACGTCCACGCCGAGCTGCTTGCCCGCCTCTTTCGCACCGTTGCCGCCGCTGGTAAAGAAGCCGACGCCGACCAGCTTCGGGATAAACGCAATGCGATCTGCCGCCTGCGCCGTCACCACGCTCATTGCCAGCGCCAGGGCGCTCAGCTGCACACACAGTTTTGCTTTCATCTTATGCTCCGGATATTTTTTGCGAAAAAAGCCGACGCCACACCGTGCGCACCCCTTCACGATGCAGACTCAGCGAACGCCCCATCACCACAACAACCAGCAGCGCGCCCGCAAGCGCACTCGACACCTGGTTGGGAATACCGACCATCTGTAAACCCTGCTGCAGATACCCCACCAGCAGCGCCGCCAGCGCCGTCCCGATAACCGAGCCGGAACCGCCGTAAATATTGGCCCCGCCGAGCACCGCTGCGGTCAGCGCGGGCATTAACAAATCGCGACCTAAATCCGAACGGGCAGAGCCGAAATAGGACACCAGCACCAGCGCGGCAATCGCGGATGCCAGCCCCACCAGGCCGTACAGAACGTACGGCATACCGTTAACGGAAAGCGCCGCATAGCGCGCCGCGCGCGGGTTTTGCCCAAGCAAAAAGAGATGGCGCCCGAAGCGCCCACGGTGGGCCTGCAGCCAGAAGAAAAAGGTAATAACGATAAACAGCACCAGCGGCACCGGCAGGCCAAGCAGCGTCAGGTTGGCGAAGGCGGTGAAGCTGTCCGGGAAGCCGCCGATGCCCTCATAGCCCGTCGCCCCGGCCATGCCGGAAAGCAGCAGCGCCGCACCGCCGTAGAGATAAAGCGTGCCAAGCGTGATGACCAAAGGGCTAATGCCGGTGTAATGGATAAGCGCCGCGTTCACTAGCCCGCACAGCACGCCGAGCAGTAAAGTGAGCGGTATCGCCACGCTCATCGGCCAGCCCGCCTGCATCATCACGCCCAGCGCGATCGCGCACAGGCCAATGGTTGAGCCAAGCGAAATGTCTATTCCCCCGCTGATGATCACCAGCGTCAGCGGGAGCGCGACAATGCCAATACAGATGAAATCGCTGGTGCTGAACAGCAGCATATTGGCGTCCAGCATGCGCGGGTTCAGCGCCCCGAACAAAGCAATCTCCAGCACCAGCAGAATCAGCAGCGCGCTTTCCCAGTTGAGCTTCATTTACGCCACCTCTTTGCTTTTACGTTTGGGAAACGGGGCGACGTTCTTGCCGCCTTTGTTGCCAGGCTGAAACCGGCTGTACTTCTGCGCCCGCTGATGGCGGGCCAGCGCCTGACGCAGCCGTCCGTCCAGAACCAGCACGCCAAGCAGCACCAGCCCGGCGATAAAGTCGTTCCACCAGGCCGGGAGCCTGAACAGCACCAGCACGGTGTCGATCTGGGTCAGGAAAAACGCGCCGAGGAAGGCGCCAATCAGCGTGCCGGTGCCGCCGAGCAGCGACACGCCGCCAAGCACGCAGGCAGCAATGGCCTTCATCTCCAGCCCGCTGCCGGTCTGGTTCGGCACAAAGCCAATCTGTGCGGCAAAGATAATCCCGCCACAGGCGGCGAGCATGCCATTGAAGGTGAAGGCCAGCATTCGCGTACGGTTCACGCCAACGCCCAGCTGGCGTGCGGCGGCAAGGTTATCGCCCACCGCATAAAAATCACGGCCAAAGGTGGTGCGTGCCAGCGTCCACGCGCCCGCCAGCAGCAAGACCAGTACCAGCCAGCCGAGCGGTGAAATGCCGATAAGCGCCGGTTCCGATAGCGATTTCAGGCTGTCCGGCAGGCCTTCAATCCACTTGCCGCCGGTCCACAACAGCATAATGCCGCGATACAGCCCCAGCGTGCCGAGCGTGGCGACGATCGCCGGAATGCGAAAGCCCACCACTAACAGGCCATTGAATGCGCCCGCCAGCGCGCCAATCCCCAGCGCAAAGGCGATAGCGACCGGCAGGCCGTAGCCGTTGTTAAGCGCCACGCCGACGGCTATCGCGCTCAGACCAACGGTGGAACCGACCGAAACATCAATATTACGCGTCAGCATCACCAGCGCGGCCCCCAGCGCCAGCAGGCAGAGGATCTGCGAGCTGGAAAAAATCATCGCCAGGGTTTGCAGGCTGAAGTAGGACGGATTCAGCGCCACCAGCACGGCAAACAGCGCCAGAATGGCGAGGAACGCGCTCAGTTCACGGTTTTTCAGCAAGGTTTTCATGCCTGCCCTCCGAAGGCCAGGGTCATCATCCGATCGACGCTCACCGCCTGCCTCATTAGTTCGCCACTCATGCGGCCCTGATGCATCACCAGCACCCGATCTGCCAGCCCCGGAAATTCATCAAGATCGCTGGAAATCATCAGCACCGCCACGTTTTGCGCCGCCACGCTTTTCAGCAGCTGATAGATATCGGCACGAGCGGAAACGTCCACGCCGCGCGTTGGCTCATCGACGATCAGCAGTAAAGGATTCGCTTCCAGACAGCGAGCCAGCAGCACCTTCTGCTGGTTACCGCCGGAGAGCGTGCGCACCGGCTGGTCGGCATTGTTGAGCTTGATGCCCAGCGCCCGGTGATAGCGTTCCACCACCGCTGCCTCACGTTTGTTTTCCTGCCACAGCGAAGGCTGATTGAACATCACCGTGTTCCAGCGAACGGGCGCATCGAGAAACAGCCCCGAAACCTGTCTGTCTTCCGGCAGATAAACCAGCCCGCTTGCCAGCCGCGCGCGGGTGCTGTCGCCGCTGATATCGCGGTTTTCCAGCCAGATTCGCCCGGCGCGCACCGGGCGCAGGCCGTACAGCGTTTCCGCCAGCTCCGTGCGCCCGGAGCCAACCAGCCCCGCAAGGCCAACGATCTCACCGGCACGGATCTCCAGATTCAGATCGATAAAACCTTCCCCGGTCAGATCTTCCACGCGCAGAACGGGAAAATCCTGCGGTTGGGTGCGGCGGTTGCCCGGCAGCGCCAGCCAAAGCTTTTGCGTGTCGCTCAGATATTTGTCGCGGCTGGCGGGCGTCATCGCGGCGATCAGCTGCGCATCGCTGTGATCGGCTGTCGCGCCGCTTAACACCACCGCGCCGTCGCGCATCACCGATACGTGGCTCGCCAGCGCGCGGATCTCCGGCAGCTTGTGGGAGATAAAGACGATCCCGACGCCCAGTGCCTGTAATGCCCGAACCTGCCGAAACAGCCGATCCGTTTCGCCGGGCGTTAATGACGCAGTGGGTTCGTCGAGGATCAAAATTTGCGCGTTGCGCATCAGCCCGCGCAGGATCTCAACCATCTGCTGATCCGCCACCTCCAGCGTGCCGGCGGTGGCCTGCAAATTCAGCTGGCAGTTCAGCTGCTGTAATTTCTCCGCCAGCCTTTGATCGAGATTCGCCTCACGCGGCAGACGAAAGAGAATGTTTTCCCGCACGGTCAAATTCGGAAACAGCATCGGCTCCTGCGGCACCAGGTAAATGCCGAGCTGGTGAGCCTGGCCGGGCTTGAGCCGCGCAAAAGGTTTACCGTTTATCCGAAGTTCACCCTCGTCCGGCGTTTCCACCCCGGCGACAATCTTCATCAGCGTGGATTTTCCCGCCCCGTTGCCGCCCATCAGCGCATGCACCTGACCAGAAAAAAGCGTGAAATCAATGCCCTTCAGCACGGCGATACCGGAGAACTTTTTGCGAATGCTGCGGGCTTCAATCAGTGGCTTCATCGTCACGCCTCGGTTGAACAAATGATTTTTTAAATTAATAATGTTCAAAAGCGTAGACCCTGAACTATATTTACAACCGTGCAAGGATCACAGTTTTGGCGTTTTCATCGCCCTGCAAAGTCGATGAGCAATGAAAGATCTGTTTTGCCAGTGGCTTCACACTTTCAGTCCGCGCAACTGCGAACATATGATCTAGATTTTTATAAGAGTTCACTTTATGAGCGAAAAACGCATCGAAGAGGGCCGCTACGCCGGGCTGGCGCTGGCGGAGGAAGAACTGGTGGCGCGGGTGGCCTGGTGCTACTACCACGACGGTCTGACCCAGAACGACATTGGCGAGCGGCTCGGCCTGCCGCGGCTGAAGATTTCCCGGCTGCTGGAAAAAGGGCGCCAGTCCGGCGTGATCCGCGTGCAGATCAACTCCCGCTACGAGGGTTGCCTGGCGCTGGAAACCGAACTGCAGCAGCGCTTCGGGCTCAAAATTGCCCGGGTGTTGCCAGCGCTGAACACTCCGCCGATGAACACGCGGTTAGGCGTAGGTGCCGCGCAGTCACTGATGGGCGTGCTTGAGCCAGGCCAGCTGCTGGCGGTGGGGTTCGGCGAAGCAACCATGAGCTGTATTCAGCACCTGAGCGGCTTTATCGGCTCTCAGCAGATCCGCCTGGTGACGCTCTCCGGCGGCGTCGGGCCGTATATGACCGGCATCGGGCAGTTAGATGCGGCGTGCAGCGTCAGCATGATCCCTGCCCCGCTGCGGGTCTCGTCGCCGGAGGTGGCAGAGATCCTGCGGCGTGAATCCAGCGTGCGGGATGTGATCCTCGCGGCGGGTGCGGCAGACGCGGCGGTCGTCGGGATTGGCGCCATCGATCAGCGGCGTGACGCCACGATCCTGCGTTCCGGCTATATCAGCGAAGGAGAACAGCTGATGTTCGCCCGCAAAGGTGCGGTCGGCGACATTCTGGGCTACTTCCTCCAGGCAGACGGCAAGCCGGTTGAAGGACTGGAGATCCACCGCGAGCTGCTCGGCGTCACGCTCGATGAGCTGGCGCAGCTGCCGACCATCGTTGGCGTCGCCGGGGGAGAAGAGAAAGCGCAGGCTATTTATGCGGCCCTCACCGGCAAACGCATTAATGGCCTGGTAACGGAAGAGACAACAGCACGCGCGGTGCTGTCGCTGGCGGGGTAACCGCCGCGCGCCGTGCGATAACAGCGAGGCGCACGTCATGAGTTACCTTTTAGCGTTAGACGCAGGAACCGGCAGCATTCGGGCGGTGATTTTCGACCTGGCAGGCCGCCAGATAGCGGTCGGCCAGGCCGAGTGGAAACACCTGAGCGTCGAGGGCGTTCCCGGCTCGATGGAATTTGACCTCACCACGAACTGGCAGCTCGCCTGCCAGTGCATCCGCCAGGCGCTGGCAAACGCCCACCTCAGCGCCGCCGATATTCAGTCTGTCGCCTGCTGTTCGATGCGTGAAGGGATTGTGCTCTACGATCGCAACGGCGAGGCCATCTGGGCCTGCGCCAACGTCGATGCCCGGGCCAGTCGCGAAGTGGCGGAGCTAAAAGAGATCCACGACTACCGGTTTGAATCCGAAGTGTACGACGTGTCCGGCCAGACGCTGGCGCTCTCTGCCATGCCGCGCCTGCTCTGGCTGGCACACCATCGGCCGGATATCTATCGCAATGCCGCAACCATCACCATGATCAGCGACTGGCTGGCGGCAAAGCTCTCCGGTGAACTGGCGGTAGACCCGTCTAACGCAGGCACCACCGGGATGCTGGATCTGTTCAGCCGTGACTGGCGCCCCGCGCTGCTGGATATGGCCGGGCTGCGGGCGGATATGCTCTCACCGGTAAAAGAAACCGGCACGGTGCTCGGCAGCGTCACCAAAGCCGCGGCGCAGCAGTGCGGATTGCGGGCTGGTACACCCGTGGTGATGGGCGGTGGCGACGTACAGTTGGGCTGTCTGGGGCTTGGCGTGGTGCGTCCTGGCCAGACGGCCGTGCTCGGGGGCACCTTCTGGCAGCAGGTGGTGAATTTGCCGGAAGTGCGAACCGACCCTGCGATGAACATCCGCGTTAACCCGCATGTTATTCCCGGCATGGTGCAGGCAGAATCGATAAGCTTTTTTACCGGGCTCACCATGCGCTGGTTCCGCGATGCCTTCTGCGCTGAGGAAAAGCTGATTGCCGAACGCCTCGGCACCGATACCTATGCACTGCTCGAAGAGATGGCGAGCCGCGTACCGGCGGGTTCTCACGGCGTGATGCCGATATTCTCTGACGCCATGCACTTCAGCCAGTGGTATCACGCCGCGCCGTCGTTTATTAACCTCTCCATCGACCCCGAAAAGTGCAACAAGGCCACGCTGTTCCGCGCGCTCGAAGAGAACGCGGCGATTGTGTCAGCCTGCAATCTGGCGCAGATTTCACAGTTCTCCGGCGTACAGTTCGACAGCCTGGTATTCGCGGGCGGCGGTTCGAAAGGCGCGCTGTGGAGCCAGATTTTAAGCGACGTTACCGGGCTACCGGTGCGGGTGCCAGAAGTCAAAGAAGCCACCGCACTGGGCTGTGCGATCGCCGCAGGCGCGGGTGCCGGGCTGTATGCCGATATGGCCAGCGCGGGCGAAAAGCTGGTGAGCTGGAGCCGGGTGTTTACGCCGAATCGTGCGCACCGGGAGCTCTACGACGGCATGAAGGATAAGTGGCAGAAGGTCTATGCCGATCAGCTTGGTCTGGTGGACAGCGGCCTGACAACGTCGATGTGGCAGGCTCCGGGGCTGATGCGCTCGCCCGGCCAACGCCCCTCACCCTAGCCCTCTCCCCAAAGGGGAGAGGGAATAATTTGCTCCCTCTCCCTTCCAGGGAGAGGACCATCACCTCACTCCCCCAATCTTTGAATCCCATCACAATCACCGCACTCACCCTTTTCCCTTTTGCCCGCCGAAAGCTAAATTAACAACTCATCCGACCACATAACAATAATTTTACACTGGAAGCGATTATGAGCCACTACCCGTCCCTGTTTGCCCCGCTCGATCTGGGCTTTACCACCCTGAAAAACCGCGTTCTGATGGGCTCGATGCACACCGGGCTGGAGGAACGTCCGGACGGTACCGAACGGCTGGCGGCGTTCTATGCCGAACGTGCCCGGCACGGCGTGGCGCTTATCGTAACCGGCGGCGTGGCACCGACTTTATCTGGCGTCACAATGGAAGGCGGTGCGGTGCTCAACGATGCCAGCCAGCTGGCCCATCATCGCCCGGTGACCGACGCGGTGCATAAAGAAGGCGGTAAAATCGCCCTGCAAATCCTGCATACCGGGCGCTACAGCTATCAGCCGCGGCCGGTCGCGCCTTCAGCCCTTCAGGCCCCGATCAACCGCTTCAAGCCGCACGCCCTGACTCACGAAGAAATTCTGGTGCTGATTGATGACTTTGCTCAGTGCGCTCTACTGGCGCGTGAAGCAGGCTACGACGGCGTGGAAGTGATGGGTTCTGAAGGCTATCTGATCAACGAATTCCTTGCGGCCCGCACCAACCAGCGTGAAGACGAATGGGGCGGAAGCTGGGAAAAACGCATGCGCTTCGCCGTCGAAGTGGTTCGCGCAGTGCGTGAGCGCGTGGGTGAGGATTTCATCATTATCTACCGTCTGTCGATGCTCGACCTGGTCGAGGGCGGCGGCAACTTCAACGAAACCGTAGAGCTGGCGCAGGCCATTGAAAAAGCAGGCGCAACCCTCATCAACACCGGCATTGGCTGGCACGAAGCCCGCATTCCAACGATTGCCACGCCCGTGCCGCGCGGCGCGTTTACCTGGGTGACGCGTAAGCTGAAAGGCAAAGTCACGATCCCACTGGTGACCACTAACCGTATTAACGATCCGCAGGTGGCCGATGAGATCCTCGCGCGCGGCGACGCCGATATGGTATCGATGGCGCGGCCTTTCCTCGCAGATTCGGAGCTGCTCTCCAAGGCGCAAAGCGGGCGGGCGGATGAGATCAACACCTGCATCGGCTGTAACCAGGCCTGCCTCGATCAAATTTTCGCCGGCAAAGTGACCTCATGCCTCGTTAACCCACGCGCCTGCCATGAAACGCGGATGCCCGTCGTGCCGGCACAGCAGAAGAAAAACCTGGCCGTTGTCGGCGCGGGCCCGGCTGGCCTTGCGTTTGCGGTGAACGCGGCGGCGCGGGGGCATCAGGTGACGCTGTTCGATGCCGCAGGCGAAATTGGCGGCCAGTTTAATATCGCTAAGCAGATCCCCGGCAAAGAGGAGTTTTACGAGACGCTGCGCTATTACCGCCGGATGATCGAGCTCCACGGCGTGAAGCTGGAGCTGAACCGCACTGTCTGCGCAGAAGATCTGACCGAATTCGACGAAACGGTCCTCGCGACAGGCATTAAGCCGCGACTGCCTGCCATCGAGGGAATCGATCATTCTAAGGTACTGAATTATCTCGACGTGCTGCGCGACAAAACGCCGGTTGGCCAGCGCGTCGCCATTATCGGCTGCGGCGGCATTGGTTTTGATACCGCGATGTACCTGAGCCAGCCGGGCGAGGCCACCAGCCAGAATATCGCTGAGTTTTGCGTGGAATGGGGAATTGATACCAGCCTGCAACTGAACGGTGGCCTGCGTCCGGAAGGGCCACAGCTGCACCAGAGCCCCCGCCAGATTGTGATGCTACAGCGCAAAGCCAGCAAACCTGGCGAAGGGTTAGGCAAAACCACCGGCTGGATCCATCGCACAACTCTGCTTGCGCGTGGGGTGAAAATGTTCCCGTCGGTGAGCTACGAGAAAATTGACGATCGTGGGCTGCACGTAACGATCGGCGGAGAACCGCAGCTGCTCGAGGTGGATCACGTGATTATCTGTGCAGGACAGGAGCCGCGCCGCAGCCTGGCCGAACCGCTGCGTGCAGCCGGTAAACCGGTGCATCTGATTGGCGGATGTGATGTGGCGATGGAGTTAGATGCGCGTCGCGCGATTGCTCAGGGCACGAAATTAGCGTTGGAAATTTAAAGATGTTGCCCGGTGGCGCTTCGCTTACCGGGCCTACAAAACCGTAGGCCTGAGCAAGCGAAGCGCCGCCGGGCAAAAAACCTTAACGGTTACGGCCGAGCTTGACCGCTTTCAGGATCACAAATTTCTTGTTGGTGGCGATAGTCGTACAGTTGCCAAAAATCTTCTTCAGCTTGTGGTAATAGTCGAGGTGGCGGTTCGCCACAATCACCAGCTCGCCGTTGATTTTCAGGCAGCGGCGCGCGTGGTGGAACATTTCCCAAGCCACGCCATCGGTCAGCGCGCTTTGCTGATGGAACGGCGGGTTGCAGAGCACGGCGTTAAAGCGGAACGGCTCCACCCCCGACAGCGCGTTGTTGATCATGAACTCGCAGCGATCCAGCACGTCCGGCATGTTTTCTTCTACGTTCATGCGGCTGGAGCTGACCGCCATCGGCGATTCATCCACGAACACCACGTTCGCCTGCGGGTTGCGCTCCAGCAACGTCAGGCCGATAACGCCGTTACCGCAGCCGAGATCGACTATTTCCCCTTCCAGATCCTTCGGCAGATGCTCCATAAAGAAGCGCGCGCCGATATCCAGCCCGGTGCGGGAAAACACGTTCGCATGATTATGGATAGTCCAGTCAGTTCCTTCCAGCTTCCAGCTGGTTATCTGCGACTCTTCCTTCAGCGCCGGAGCGGTGAAAGTACAGTTGATGAGACGGGCTTTTTTCCACGCAAGCGTGGTGGTCGTGGTGCCGAGAATTTTCGTGAACAGATCCAGCGTGGAGTTATGCACGTCGCGAGCCTTCGCACCGCCGATAATACGGGTTTGTGGCGTGACCACTTCGCGCAGGGCACGCAGCTGCTGTTCCAGCAGCGCCAGCGTTTTCGGGATTTTAATCAGTACAACCGCCGGATCTGCCGGGTATTCGCCGGTACTGTCGCGGAAGGTGACGCTGTTTTCCGGAATGTCGTTGTGGCGCAGGTTTTCACGGGTCGCCAGCTCGCTTAAGTAGGAATCACCAATGCTGTAAGGTTGGTGTTCCGCCAGCGCACAGGCCAGCGCGCCGAAGGTATCGTTCAGAACGAGGACCGGGCCGGTGATATCGGTGCCGTCTAACTGCTGCAGCAGGTATTCATCTGCCGCTTCCCACGCCTGCAGCGGGTTAACGTCGTCCGTTTCCGGGAAACGTTTTAGTGTCAGTGAACGGAAACCGTTGTCTGATTGGCTCATCGGCCCTCCTGGATGGTAAAATTCGGTGGTATCCCCGTCAGGGGGCGTCAGGTTACTGACAAAAAAGGAAAAAGCGTGGTTTTTCCTTTTTTGTTGTCATCAGTCGAAAATCAATGAATTGATTTTCCTTGTTTTTTTTACAGTAATGACATCCTTACTTGCACTCTTACAGGATGTTCAGCGCTGCGTCGCCCCTTCGGGGTGCGTGAGTATACCCTTTTTTCCCGGAATCTGAGACAAGCATGAGCGAACTGACGTATTTAAGCGGTTATCCCGAGCATCTGCTCGCCCAGGTTCGCACCCTGATTGCCGAACGGCGTCTTGGCGAAGTGCTGGAGAAGCGCTATCCCGACAGGCACGACATCACTAACGATAAGGCGCTGTGGGAATTTACGCAAAACCTGAAAAACCGCTATATGCGCAGCGCTCCGCCTATCAACAAAGTGGCGTTCGACAATAAAATTCACGTGCTGAAAAACGCGCTGGGCCTGCACACTGCAGTATCGCGCGTGCAGGGCGGGAAGCTGAAGGCCAAAGCGGAGATCCGCGTCGCCACCGTGTTTCGCCAGTCGCCGGAAGCTTTTTTGCGAATGATTGTGGTGCATGAGCTGGCGCACCTGAAGGAGAAAGATCACAACAAAGCCTTCTATCAGCTCTGCTGCCATATGGAGCCGCAGTATCACCAGCTGGAGTTTGATACCCGCCTTTGGCTGACGCAGCTTTCGCTGCCGGGTTCTGCGTGAGCGCGCACTGGTTTTGTCATTTAGCCGTGCTAAAGTGGCGAAAGGTCACTTTTACGGAGTACGTTGATTCTCATGATACGTTTCGCAGTCATTGGTACCAACTGGATCACCCGCCAGTTTGTCGATGCCGCCCATGAAACCGGCAGCTATAAGCTAACCGCCGTTTATTCCCGCAGCCCCGAACAGGCCCAGGCGTTCGCCAGCGATTACATGGTGGAGCACACCTTCACTTCGCTCGATGAGATGGCGCAAAGCGACGTTATCGACGCGGTATATATTGCCAGCCCAAACTCCCTGCACTTCCCGCAGACGAAGCTGTTCCTGGGTAACAAAAAGCATGTTATCTGCGAGAAGCCTTTTGCCTCCAATATTGCTGAAGCAGAAGAGGCTATCGCCATCGCCCGGGCAAACGAGGTGGTGCTGTTTGAAGCATTCAAGACCGCCAGCTTGCCGAACTTCATAGCGTTGCAGCAGTCGCTCGACAAAGTGGGCAACCTGCGCAAGGCGTTTATCAACTACTGCCAGTACTCGTCACGCTATCAGCGCTATCTCGACGGCGAAAACCCGAACACCTTTAACCCGGCGTTTTCCAATGGTTCGATTATGGACATCGGCTTCTACTGCCTGGCCTCCGCTGTCGCGCTTTGGGGCGAGCCGCAGAGCGTGAAGGCTACAGCTTCGCTGCTGGCAAGCGGCGTTGACGCGCACGGCGTGGCGGTGCTGGACTACGGCGATTTCAGCGTGACGCTACAGCACTCCAAGGTGAGCGATTCCGTTCTGCCAAGCGAAATTCAGGGCGAAGACGGCTCGCTGGTGATCGAGAAAATCTCCGAGTGCCAGAAAGTGTCCTTCGTGCCGCGCGGCGGTAAAGCCCAGGACCTGACCCAACCACAGCACATCAACACCATGTTGTATGAAGCGGAAACGTTCGCCCGCCTGGTGGAAGCCGGTGAGGTGAACCATCCGGGTCTCGAGGTCAGCCGCATCACGGCGAAGCTGTCGACCGAAATCCGCCGTCAGACCGGCGTAGTCTTCCCGGCTGACGGCGCGGCTGCGTAAAACAATGTAAAACCGATGTTACAGGGCATTGACCCCCTCAATGCTCTGTAATATTTTGTCACACGCAAAGGGGAGTAACTTGTTAGCCGGTGGATCGTCATGACGATGCGAAAGCATCCGGTCGCCGGGCAACAGGAAAGAGATGCAGCATAATTTCTTTCCTGCTGTAAGTGAGACCTTGCCGAAAGGCGAGGTCCGGGCAAAAAATCCCATAACGGCTATCGTCTTTTGGACGTTAGCCGTTTTTTTTGCTTAAAGGAAAGATTATGAATACTGTCGGCACACCGTTACTTTGGGGCGGATTTGTTGTTGTGGTCGTCATTATGCTGGCGATCGATCTGCTGTTACAGGGACGGCGCGGCGCACATGCCATGACCATGAAGCAGGCGGCAAGCTGGTCGCTGGTCTGGGTCACTTTATCGCTGCTTTTCAACCTTGCCTTCTGGTGGTATCTCGCCCAAACCCAGGGCCGTGCCGTTGCCGATCCGCAGGCCATGGCGTTCCTCACGGGTTACCTGATTGAGAAAGCGCTGGCGGTAGATAACGTCTTCGTCTGGCTGATGCTGTTCAGCTACTTTGCGGTGCCGGCAGCGCTGCAGCGTCGGGTACTGGTGTACGGCGTTCTGGGCGCGATTGTGCTGCGTACGATCATGATCTTCACCGGAAGCTGGCTGATTTCCCAGTTCGAATGGCTGCTGTATGTGTTCGGCGCGTTCCTGCTGTTTACCGGCGTGAAGATGGCGCTGGCAAAAGAAGATGAAGGGGGTATCGGCGATAAGCCGCTGGTGCGCTGGATCCGCGGGCATCTGCGCATGACCGATAAAATCGAAAACGAACGCTTCTTCGTGCGCCAAAACGGCCTGCTGTACGCCACGCCGCTGCTGCTGGTGCTGATACTGGTGGAGCTGAGCGACGTGATTTTCGCGGTAGACAGCATTCCGGCTATCTTCGCGGTGACCACCGATCCGTTCATCGTGCTGACGTCGAACCTGTTTGCGATCCTCGGCCTGCGTGCCATGTACTTCCTGCTGGCGGGCGTGGCAGAACGCTTCTCAATGCTCAAATACGGCCTGTCGGTGATTCTGGTGTTTATCGGTATCAAGATGCTGATCGTCGATTTCTACCATATCCCTATCGCAATTTCACTGGGCGTGGTGTTCGGCATTCTGGTTGTGACGCTGCTTATCAATGCATGGGTTAATTACCAGCAGGATAAGAAACAGGCTTAACTGGCTTTGCCCGGCGGCGCTACGCTTGCCGGGCCTACAAGCCCCCAGTTAGCCGAATAAGCGAAGCGCCACCCGGCAACATTGTAAAACAACAGTTAAAAAACATGACGCAACACGTAAAATCCAGCATTTTACGCTTCCCTCCCCCACCACTTTCCCTATACTCGACCAGGCAAACATTTACTTACATCCGGACATAAATGTGACTCAGAGCACATCCGGGATGGAACGCAATTTCACTTAAGGAATACCCATGACCAAATCATCATCGGGTCTGTTTACGCGCCTGTCGCGCGGCAGCCTTGTTAAGCAAATACTGGTTGGCCTGGTGCTCGGCGTCGCGCTGGCACTGATCTCAAAACCTGCCGCGGTAGCGACCGGGCTGCTGGGTACGCTGTTCGTCGGTGCCCTGAAGGCCGTAGCGCCGGTACTGGTTCTGACTCTGGTGATGGCCTCTATCGCCAACCACCAGCAGGGGCAAAAAACCAATATTCGTCCGATCCTGTGGATGTACCTGCTGGGTACCTTCTCGGCCGCCCTGACAGCGGTCATTGTCAGCTTTATCTTCCCTTCCACGCTGCAGCTGACGTCGGGCGCCACCGACATTACCCCGCCAGCGGGTATTGTTGAAGTGTTGCATGGCCTGCTGATGAGCATTGTTGCCAACCCCATCCACGCGCTGATCAATGCCAACTATATCGGCATTCTGGTGTGGGCGGTGGGCCTGGGCTTTGCCCTGCGCCACGGTAATGACACCACCAAAAACCTGATTAACGACGTCTCTGACGCCGTGACCTTTATCGTGACGCTGGTTATTCGCTTTGCGCCGATTGGTATTTTTGGCCTGGTCTCCTCGACGCTCGCTACCACCGGTTTCGGTGCTCTGTGGGGTTACGCGCAGCTGTTGCTGGTGCTGATTGGCTGTATGGCGGTAGTCGCCCTGGTCATCAACCCGCTGTTGGTCTTCTTTCAGACGCGCCGTAACCCGTATCCGCTGGTGCTGATGTGCCTGCGCGAAAGCGGTGTGACCGCCTTCTTCACCCGCAGCTCGGCGGCGAATATTCCGGTCAATATGTCGCTGTGTGAGAAGCTGAACCTGGACCGCGATACTTACTCCGTCTCTATCCCGCTGGGCGCAACCGTTAATATGGCGGGCGCGGCGATTACCATCACGGTGCTGACGCTGGCAGCGGTAAATACGCTGGGTATTCCGGTCGATCTGCCAACGGCGCTGCTGTTAAGCGTGGTGGCGGCACTCTGCGCCTGCGGCGCATCCGGCGTGGCGGGCGGTTCACTGTTGCTGATCCCGTTGGCCTGCAACATGTTCGGCATCCCGAACGAGATTGCCATGCAGGTGGTCGCCGTGGGCTTTATCATCGGCGTGCTTCAGGACTCGTGCGAAACCGCCATCAACTCCTCTACTGACGTGATGTTCACCGCTGCGGTTTGTCAGGCAGAAGATGCACGTCTGGCGAAGGACGCGCTGCGCGGATAAAAATAAAGCCGGATAGCGCTAGCGCTTATCCGGCCTACAGGATAGGCAAGGTTTTGTAGGCCGGATAAGGCGGGTCGTCGCCATCCGGCGCGTTATCTTCAGAGCGTTACGCCCGACTTAAACAGCGCCAGCTCGCGGAAATCATTCTTCTCGTTGCAGGTCTGTTTGCCGTTAGCAAATTCCACAATTGCATCCACGAACTCCGTCAGCAGCTCCGGCATCGCTTTGCCGTGAATCAACTGCCCCGCATCGAAGTCGATCCAGTGCTTTTTCTTCGCCGCCAGCTCGCTGTTGGTGGCGATTTTCACCGTCGGCACAAAGCCGCCGTACGGCGTGCCGCGCCCGGTGCTGAACAGCACCATGTGGCAGCCCGCTCCGGCGAGTGCGCTGGTCGCCACCGCATCGTTACCCGGTGCGCTCAGCAGATTCAGCCCGTGGGTTTTCAGGCGTTCTCCGTAGCGAAGCACGTCCACCACCTGGCTTGAGCCCGCCTTCTGCGTACAGCCCAGGGATTTCTCTTCCAGCGTGGTGATCCCGCCAGCCTTATTGCCCGGCGACGGGTTCTCGTAGATCGGCTGATTGTGCGCGATAAAGTATTGCTTGAAGTCGTTGACCATGGTGACGGTCTTTTCAAACGTCGCTTCGTCGCGGCAGTGGCTCATCAGGATCTGCTCGGCACCAAACATCTCCGGTACTTCTGTCAGTACGGTCGTGCCGCCGTTGCCAATCACATAATCTGAGAAGCGCCCGAGCATCGGGTTAGCGGTGATGCCGGAGAGGCCATCGGAGCCGCCGCATTCAAGGCCAAACTTCAGCTCGCTCAGCTTGCCCGGCTCGCGCTTGTCGTGGCGCATAACGTCATACAGCTGATGCAGCAGCTCAAGACCCGCCTCCACTTCATCGTCCTGCTTCTGGCAAATCATGAAATGCACGCGGTCAGCGTCAAATTCGCCCAGCGTTTCGCGGAACACATCGACCTGGTTGTTTTCACAGCCGAGGCCAATCACCAGCACTGCCCCGGCGTTCGGGTGGCGCACCATATTCTGCAGCATGGTACGGGTGTTAACGTGATCGTCACCAAGTTGCGAACAGCCGTAAGTGTGACTAAACAGGAACACCCCGTCGGTGCCTTCTGCGTTGTTTGTCTCTTTCAGAAAACGGTTCTGAATCTGACGCGCGATACCGTTCACGCAGCCAACGGTCGGCAGGATCCACAGTTCGTTGCGAACGCCCACTTCACCGTTCGCCCGGCGGTAGATCTGCACGTCACGATCACTTGCCTGAGCGAGTTCGCTGTGCAGATCCGGTTGATAGCTGTACTCATCCAAATCGCTGAGATTGGTTCGTGTGTTGTGGGAATGAATATGTTCCCCGGGCGCAATGTCCGTCAGCGCATGACCAATAGGCAGTCCATATTTGATGACGTTTTCACCCTTCGCGATGGCGTACAGGGCAAACTTGTGCCCGCGCACGACGTCCGCCAGCAGGCGTACCGTCTGACCTTCCACGGTCACTTCCTGTCCCGCTGCGATATCCGCCAGCGCGACAACCACGTTGTCCAGCGAATGGATTTTGATGTATTGCATATCAACCAACCTTAATGCCGATGCGGTAGCGAATCAGTTCAGTTCAATGGCGAAGTAGTCGCGCGCATTGTTAAAGCAGATATTTCTGACCATTTCGCCCAGCAGTTGAATGTCGGCTGGCGCTTCGCCTGCGGCGACCCAGCGGCCAATCATCTGGCACAGAATGCGGCGGAAATATTCATGACGCGTATAAGAGAGGAAGCTGCGGCTGTCGGTCAGCATCCCGACAAAGCGACTCAACAGGCCAAGCTGCGCCAGCTGCGTCATCTGACGCTCCATACCGTCTTTCTGATCGTTGAACCACCAGCCGGAACCGAACTGCATCTTGCCCGGCATCCCTTCGCCCTGGAAGTTACCGATCATGGTGCCCAGCACTTCGTTATCGCGCGGGTTCAGGCAGTACAGAATGGTCTTCGGCAGCAGGTTTTCTTCATTCTGCTTGCTCAGCAGCTTCGACAGCTCTTCCGCCATCGGACGGTCATTGATGGAGTCGAAGCCGACGTCCGCCCCCAGCAGCTTAAACTGGCGCTGGTTGTTGTTGCGCAGCGCGCCGATATGGTACTGCTGCACCCAGCCGCGACGGGCGTATTCACCACCGAGCCACACCAGAACAGCCGTTTTGAACTGCGCCACTTCGTGCTCGCTCAGGGTTTCGCCTGACAGACGACGCGCCAGAATCGCATCCAGTTCCGCTTCGCTTGCTTCCGCAAACAACACCACGTCCAGCGCGTGATCCGAAACCTTACAGCCGTGCGCCGCAAAGTGATCCAGGCGGCGGCCCAGCGCGGTTTGCAGATCGCTGAAGCGACGGATGTTGGTGTCAGACACTTCGCTGAGCTTCGCCATATAGTCGTTGAAGGTAGCCTGTTCAATATTGAACGCTTTATCCGGGCGCCAGCTTGGCAGCACTTTCACGTCAAAGCTTGTGTCTTTCGCCACGGCGGCATGATGTTCAAGGGAATCGATCGGATCGTCGGTGGTGCCGACCATCTTCACGTTCATCTGCTTCATGATCCCACGCGCAGAGAAGTTGTCCTGCGCCAGCAGATCGTTGCACTGGTTCCAGATCTCATCGGCCGTTGCCGGAGAAAGCAGCTTGCCAGTGATGCCGAACGGACGACGCAGCTCGAGGTGCGTCCAGTGATACAGCGGGTTGCCAATGGTGTGCGGCACTGTCGCGGCCCACGCATCGAATTTTTCACGATCGGACGCATCCCCGGTACACAGCCTTTCCGCTACGCCGTTGGTGCGCATCGCACGCCATTTATAGTGATCGCCTTTCAGCCAGATGTCATACAGGTTTTTAAAACGGTAATTTTCGGCAACCTGCTGCGGCGGCAAATGGCAGTGGTAGTCGAAAATCGGCTGGTCTTTGGCGTAGTCATGGTACAGACGGCGGGCAAATTCGGTATCGAGCAGGAAATCTTCGGTCATAAACGGCGTCATTATCGTCTTCCTCATTATAGAGTGCGTCAGATGCTTAACTGCAATGGTGACAAAGTTATCACACCAATTTCCAGCCACCGAAGAATTTTTCGTGAGTCAGATCAATAAACACCGACAAAAAAAGTACTCAATAAGAAGTAAACAACGTGCCAGGCCGCGCAGACACTGGCTTTATTCATCAGCAATAAAGACCCTACGGTTATTCCAGCATTTGTGACGGTTCTCACCTTTTAAAGTTGTATGACAAGTTATCGTTTGCCCCGTCGCAACCTATCAGCCGACGGAATGCATTACCGATGACAGCGTCGTCGGAATTACCCGGTACGGATACCGAATTCGCAGGATTACTCATGGCAAGGTTCGGGCCGTTACAGTTTGTCTGTTACGCCCCCGTTACTTAAACATCCTCCTTCCTCCCAGGAAGATGACCGCGCGGTGCGCGGATAAAACAAATGACGAGGTTTTAGATGCGTAAAATTAAAGGGTTACGTTGGTACATGATCGCACTGGTGACGCTTGGCACCGTGCTGGGTTATCTGACCCGTAACACCGTGGCCGCCGCCGCACCGACGTTGATGCAAGAACTGCATATTTCCACCCAGCAATACTCCTACATTATCGCCGCCTACTCCGCGGCTTATACCGTGATGCAGCCTGTAGCAGGCTACGTACTCGACCTGCTCGGCACCAAAATTGGCTACGCTATGTTTGCCGTACTCTGGGCCTGTTTCTGCGGCGCAACCGCGCTGGCAGGCAGCTGGGGAGGCCTGGCGCTGGCACGTGGTGCTGTGGGTGCTGCGGAAGCCGCGATGATCCCTGCGGGTCTGAAAGCGAGCTCCGAGTGGTTCCCGGCGAAGGAACGTTCCGTGGCAGTTGGCTACTTCAACGTGGGCTCATCGATTGGCGCGATGATTGCTCCGCCGCTGGTCGTCTGGGCGATTGTGATGCACAGCTGGCAGATGGCGTTCATTATTTCCGGCGTCCTGAGCTTCGCCTGGGCAATGGCCTGGCTTATCTTCTATAAGCATCCGCGCGATCAGAAAAAATTAAGCGATGAAGAGCGCGAGTACATCATCGGCGGTCAGGAAGCCCAGCATCAAACCAACAACGCGAAGAAAATGTCTGCCTGGCAGATCGTCCGCAACCGTCAGTTCTGGGGCATTGCGCTGCCGCGCTTCCTGGCAGAACCGGCATGGGGAACGTTCAACGCCTGGATCCCGCTGTTTATGTTCAAAGTTTACGGCTTCGACCTGAAGCACATCGCGATGTTCGCCTGGATGCCAATGCTGTTTGCCGACCTCGGCTGCGTCGTTGGCGGCTATCTGCCGCCGCTGTTCCAGCGCGTCTTTGGCGTGAACCTGATTGTCTCCCGTAAGCTGGTGGTGACCATGGGCGCGGTACTGATGATTGGCCCGGGCATGATTGGCCTGTTCACCAGCCCGTATATAGCGATTGCACTGCTGTGCGTCGGCGGCTTCGCTCACCAGGCTCTGTCCGGCGCGCTGATCACGCTCTCTTCTGATGTGTTTGGCCGTAACGAAGTGGCAACGGCAAACGGCCTGACCGGTATGGCGGCCTGGACAGCAAGCACCCTGTTTGCGCTTGTGGTTGGTGCCCTGGCGGATACGCTTGGCTTCAGCCCGCTGTTCGCGGTGCTGGCGCTGTTTGACCTGATAGGTGCGGTAGTGATCTGGACCGTCCTGCAGAACAAACCTGCGGCGGAAAATATCCAGACCATTGGCGGCCCGGCTACGCAGAGCTAAGCCTTATCACGACTGACATTAAAGCCGCTCACCGAGCGGCTTTTTGCTGTTTCAGGGTGGTGAGGATTGGGTAAAAGTGGTATAACAAATTCATTATGCTGTACCCTGCCTGGAGCGAATATGGAAATCACGGAATCACGCCGTTTATATCAACAGCTTGCCGCTGAGCTGAAAGATCGCATCGAGCAAGGCGTTTATCTTGTGGGCGACAAGCTGCCTGCAGAACGTTTTATTGCCGACGAGAAGAACGTCAGCCGTACGGTTGTCCGTGAAGCCATCATTATGCTGGAGGTTGAAGGCTACGTTGAAGTGCGTAAAGGCTCCGGTATTCATGTTATTTCCAGCACGGCTAAACACTACCAGACCCCGGATGAATCCCTTGAGTTTGCGAATTATGGCCCCTTTGAGCTGCTTCAGGCTCGTCAGCTGATTGAAAGCAACATTGCTGAATTTGCGGCGACTCAGGTCACCAAGCAGGACATCATGAAGCTGATGGAGATTCAGGAAAAGGCGCGCAAAGAGAAGTGCTTCCGCGATTCAGAATGGGATTTGCAGTTCCACGTGCAGGTGGCAATGGCAACGCAAAATACCGCGCTTGCGGCCATCGTCGAAAAAATGTGGACGCAGCGCGTACACAACCCGTACTGGAAAAAACTGCACGATCACATCGACTCTCGAACCGTTGATAACTGGTGCGACGATCACGATCAGATCCTGAAAGCGCTGATCCGTAAAGATCCCCATGCGGCGAAGCTGGCAATGTGGCAGCACCTTGAAAACACCAAACAAATGCTGTTTAACGAAACCAGCGATGACTTTGAATTCAACGCCGATCGCTATCTGTTTGCGGAGAATCCGGTCGTTCATCTCGATACGGCCGCTAACGGCGTAAAATAAGCGTTTCTTTACCCTCGATGCCTTATCGAGGGTAAGTTAAGCCACTATAGTGTCAGCCTGTGTAAAATCCCTCGCCTCGCCCTCTTTCAGAAAGCAAAATCACTGCTCAACAATCTGTAATTTCTGTGACGCAGAACCAGAGGCTTTGTTACACTTAGATGCAATTTGTCGTTCGCGAAACGGGCTGCCCCGTTTCGTATAAACATGGATAAGTTCGGAACGCCACGCCAGCGTCCATAATCAATCAATAACAACTGACGTCCGGCAGACAACGCGTTCAGGCGTGACATTAATCGATGTACCAGGAATCGTGAATGGAACTGTTAACCCAATTACTTGATGCCTTATGGAGTCAGGATTTCGAAACCCTCGCGAATCCTTCCCTCATCGGCATGCTTTACCTCGTATTATTTATGATTCTGTTTCTTGAGAATGGGATCCTCCCTGCGGCGTTTCTGCCCGGCGACAGCCTGCTGATCCTGGTCGGCGTACTGATTGCCAAAGGCGTGATGGGCCTCCCACAGACGCTGCTGCTGCTCACCGTTGCCGCAAGTCTCGGTTCCTGGGTCAGCTACATTCAGGGGCGCTGGCTCGGCAATACGCGCCTCGTACAAACCTGGATGTCGCATCTGCCTGCACATTACCACCAGCGCGCGCATCATCTGTTCCATAAGCATGGTTTATCCGCGCTGCTGGTTGGCCGCTTTATCGCTTTCGTACGTACCCTGCTCCCGACCATCGCCGGGTTGTCCGGCCTGAGCAACACCCGTTTTCAGTTCTTTAACTGGATGAGCGGCCTGCTGTGGGTGGTTATCCTCACCACGCTCGGCTACGCGCTGGGTAAAACGCCGGTATTCCAGAAATACGAAGATGCGTTAATGTCCTGTCTGATGCTGCTGCCTGTGGTATTGCTGGTATTTGGCCTTATCGGTTCGCTGGTCGTGCTGTGGAAGAAAAAATACGGTAACCGGAGTTAAGCATGGAATTGCGTAACGTCACCCTGCGCCGGCTCAGCCTCTGTTTCGGTGCACTGCTCATGCTGTGCGCCCTCATCTGGTTTGGAAGCGCGGTGCAACAGCGGGAATCATCGCTGGCCATTCGCCCGGTGAGCGCAAGCGTCAGCATGCCGGACGGCTTCTCCGTCTGGCATCACCTGGATGCCAACGGTATCCCCTTTAAAAGCATCACCCCACAGAAAGATGCCTTAGTGATCAAATTTGAATCCAGCGATCAGAGCGCCGCCGCCAAAGAGGTGCTGGACAGAACGCTGCCCCACGGTTACATCATCGCCCAGCAGGACGACGACGACTCGCTGACCCCGCACTGGCTTTCCCGCTTCCGTGATAACCCACACCGTTTCGGTTAATCCCTTCCAGGATTCTGAATCTTTTCACAGGCTTTGGTGATTTCGCGTTTACTAACTATCATTGAGTAAGCGGAAGTCACCATCCTCATCTCATCGACTGGGTGGGGCAATGTCCAGCGTTGCCCACGACACAATGGAAGGTTTCACCTATGAAATACCGCATTTTTCTGACTTTGGGCCTTGTCACGCTGAGCACAGCCGCGTTTGCCACCACGCCGTGCCAGGAGAAAGAGCAGGACATTCAGCGCGAAATTCACTACGCCGAAAAGCACCACAACCAGAGCCGGATTGACGGTCTGAACAAAGCGTTACGCGAAGTGAAAAACAGCTGTAGCGACACAAAACTTCGCGCCGACCACCAGCAGAAAATTGCCAGACAAAAAGAGGAAGTCACCGAGCGTCGCCACGACCTGGACGAAGCGAAAGCCAAAGGTGATGCGGACAAAATCAGTAAACGTGAACACAAGCTCGCAGAAGCGCAGGAGCAGCTGAAAGCGCTGGAGTCTCGTGATTATTGAGTCAATGGAAGTCTAATCTCGTCAACTGGAGAACACCATGTCAAAAGAGAACACCTCAGAACATCTTCGTGCCGAACTGAAATCCCTGGCGGATACCCTGGAAGAGGTGCTGAACTCCTCCACCGATAAATCAAAAGAAGAGTTGGGCAAACTGCGCAGCAAAGCAGAACGCGCACTGAAGGATAGCCGCAATCGTCTGGGCGAAACCAGCGACGTTATTGCCAAACAAACCCGTGAAGCGGCCGCGCGCGCAGATGAGTACGTACGTGATAACCCATGGACTGGCGTAGGTATCGGTGCAGCCGTCGGGCTGGTGCTGGGTGTGCTGCTGACGCGTCGCTGATTATGGCTGATTCACATCGCACACACGGGCCGGGCAAAAGCGTCTTTGGTATCGGTCAGCGGATCGTCACCATCATGGTCGAGATGGTCGAAACCCGTCTGCGACTGGCGGTGGTCGAGCTGGAAGAGGAGAAAGCCAACCTCTTCCAGATGTTGCTGATGCTTGGCCTGACCATGCTGTTCGCCGCCTTTGGGTTAATGAGCCTGATGGTGCTGATTATCTGGGCCATCGATCCGCAGTACCGCCTGAACGCCATGATTGCCACCACCGTGGTGCTGCTTGCGCTGGCGCTTATTGGCGGCCTCTGGACGCTGCGTAAGGCGCGGCGCTCCACCTTCCTGCGCCACACCCGCAACGAGCTGGCGAACGACCGGGCGCTGCTTGAGGACGACGATCGTGAGTAAGAGCAAACTGGAGCTGCAAAAACGCAAAGCGTATTTGCTGAGCCAGATTCAGCAGCAGCGGCTGGATCTTTCTGCCAGCCGCCGCGACTGGCACGAGGCCACGGGCGTCTACGATCGTGGCTGGAACACGCTGCTTAACCTGCGTTCCTGGGCGCTGGTTGGCAGCAGCGTGATGGCCATCTGGAGCGTTCGTCATCCCCGCTTCCTGGTGCGCTGGGCCCGCCGGGGCTTTGGTGCCTGGAGCGCATACCGCCTGGTAAAAAATACGCTTCGCCAGCAGCAGTTCCGTTGATGTTGCCAAATGGCTGAATGCCGGGTGGCGCTACCGCTTACCCGGCCTCCTTTCCCTCTCTTTGCCTCTCCCCGGACCTGATTTGTAGGCCAGGTAAGGCATTAGCCGCCACCAGGCAATCCGCGCCATCAGGCAACCCCGCACACACTCAATATATTTGAAGAAGACTGACAGTTTTCCTTGCTAACAATCCCGCACCGTCACGTTTACACTCCTTTCCATCGACAGCAAGCACGCGGTATCTCTGCGAAATTGCACAACAAATCAATACAGACGCCCAAAAGGTTTGATGGAGAGTAGAATGAAAAAATTAGAAGATGTTGGTTTCCTGGTAGCACGTATTCTGATGCCAATCCTGTTTATCACCGCAGGCTGGGGCAAGATCACCGGCTACGCTGGCACCCAACAATACATGGAAGCCATGGGCGTTCCGGGTGCGCTGCTGCCTCTGACCATTCTGCTCGAGTTTGGCGGCGGCCTGGCCATTCTGTTCGGTCTGCTGACCCGTACCACCGCGATTATTACCGCCGTCTTTACGCTGCTGACCGCGTTCATCTTCCACAGCAACTTTGCGGAAGGCGTGAACTCCCTGATGTTCATGAAGAACATGACCATCGCAGGCGGCTTCCTGGTACTGGCTATCACCGGCCCTGGTGCCCTGAGTCTGGACCGCGTGCTGAACAAAAAGTGGTAAGGCATCTATACTGAATGCATCAAAAAGCGAGGAGCGTCTTCCTCGCTTTTGCCATTTGAAGGAGAGAGAACATGGGACAACTGATTGACGGCGTCTGGTATGACACCTGGTATGACACAAAATCAACCGGGGGGCGTTTCAAACGTTCCGTTTCGGCGTTTCGTAACTGGCTGACCGCCGATGGCGCGCCCGGCCCCTCCGGAGAAGGCGGGTTTGCCGCCGAGAAAGATCGCTATCATTTATACGTTTCCCTCGCCTGCCCGTGGGCACACCGCACGCTGATTATGCGCGCGCTGAAAGGCCTGGAAGCGTTTATCGACGTCTCGGTGGTCAACCCGCTGATGTTCGAAAACGGCTGGACCTTCGACGACAGCTTCCCCGGCGCAACCGGCGACAGCCTGTACCAAAACGAATTTCTCTATCAGCTCTACCTCCACGCCGATCCGCACTACAGCGGGCGCGTCACCGTTCCGGTGCTGTGGGATAAAAAGAACCACACCATCGTCAGCAACGAATCCGCTGAAATCATCCGTATGCTGAACACGGCGTTTGACGGCCTCGGCGCACGCGCGGGAGACTACTACCCGGAAGCGCTGCGTGGGAAAATAGACGAGCTGAACGGCTGGATCTACGACACCATCAATAACGGCGTCTACAAGGCCGGGTTTGCTACCAGCCAGGAGGCCTACGACGAAGCGGTGAATAAAGTCTTTGAATCCCTCGCGCGCGTCGAACAGATCCTCAATCAGCACCGCTATCTGACGGGTAACCAGCTAACCGAAGCCGACCTCCGTCTGTGGACAACGCTGGTACGCTTCGACCCGGTGTACGTCACCCACTTCAAATGCGACAAGCACCGCATCAGCGATTATCCGAACCTGTACGCTTTCCTGCGCGATATTTATCAGCTGCCGGGCGTGGCGGAGACGGTCAATTTTGACCACATTCGTAACCACTATTACCGCAGCCACAAAACCATTAACCCGACAGGGATCATCTCCATCGGCCCCTGGCAGGATCTCGACGAACCGCACGGGCGCGACGTCCGCTTCCGCTAATTATCAAGGGCATCTCTGGATGCCCTTTTTTAATTCATCTTTTGCATCTATCCTTACCTCGATCGCTTAGAAAACAAGTGATTGACTGATAATCGAGGCAAGGAAAATGGACTGGTATCTAAAAGTACTGAAGAATTACATCGGATTTGGTGGCCGCGCACGCCGGAAAGAATACTGGATGTTCGTGCTGATAAGCTTCGTTCTGGCCGGGGTACTAAGCATTATCGATAAGATCCTCGGCTGGGAGCGCGCCGGAGGTGAAGGTGTGCTGGCAAGCATTTATGGTCTGCTGGTGCTGCTGCCGGGGCTGGCGGTACAGTTCCGCCGTCTGCACGACACCGATCGTTCCGCGTGGTGGCTGCTTATCTGGCTGATCCCGGTGATCGGCTGGCTGGTGATCCTGGTCTTTAACTGCCAGAGCGGCACGCCAGGCGACAACCGCTTCGGGCCGGACCCGAAAGCATCAGATGCAACGCAGCGGATTGTGTCATAACGCCTTCTGCGTATAACCAAAAAACGCTCCCGTCTGAGGAGCGTTTTCGTTTCTGCGTTCGCTATTTATGGTGTGCAAACAACTTTGGTATTTCGCGCAGGCACCAGGCTTTCGCTTCGCCCATGCTGTCACGCCGCCAGGCCATAATGATATCGATTTCGTTGGTGTATTCCGGGCTGACAACCCGCAGGCGCCCTTCGGCGATGTCCTGCTCTACCAGCGGATACGGCATCGTCGCCACGCCAAGCCCGGCAAGCAGCGCCTGACGCTTATCTTCAATGGTGCTGACGGTCAGGCGCGGCTGCTTATCGAGCAGCTGCACGGTTAACACTGGCCGTTCCCGGGCAGTATCAGCCACCGCCACGCCACGGTATTTCACGCGCGTCACTTCGGATAACGGTTCCGGCTCCTGGTGGATCGGGTGATCCGGTGCCGCAACATACACGCTCATAATGGAATAAAGCTTGCGGGAGTTAATCTCGGAAGACGAACGAAAATGCATATCCGGAGCGATCACAATATCCGCCCGCCCCTGCTCCAGCCTTTCCCATGCGCCCGCCAGCACTTCGGTAATGATCGACAGCTGCGTGTTGGCTTTCACCGCCAGCTTTTCCACCAGCGGGAACAGCTCAGGCGTTGGCACCAGCGCCTCTGTGACCAGCGTCAGGTGCGTTTCCCAGCCGCGAGCCAGCGCTTCGGCATCGGTGGTGAGCTTGTCCGCCGCTTCCAGCAAAACGCGCCCACGCTCCAGCAGCATGCGCCCCACGTTGGTGAATTTTGTACGATGTCCTGATCGGTCAAACAGCACCACATCCAGCTCTTCTTCCAGCTTCTGCATGGTGTAGCTCAGCGCCGACGGAACGCGCCCCAGCTCATCGGCAGCGGCGGCAAAACTGCCCCGCCTGTCGATGGCATCCATTACTCTTAACGCTTCCAGCGTCAATGCTCTCTCTTTAGCCATGGCGTTCTCATTCAGGAAATTTGAACATACCGGGCAGAATATCTGGCTAACAATGCAGCGTCCATAGCTTTACCATTGTTTTAGTGTAAAGAGAGGTCAAGAATATGATTACTACCCGAACAGCCAAACAGTGTGGACAAGCCGATTTCGGCTGGCTGCAGGCCCGATACACTTTCTCCTTTGGACACTACTTCGACCCAAAACTGCTGGGCTACGCCTCGCTGCGCGTTCTGAATCAGGAAGTGCTCGGCCCAGGCAGCGCATTCCAGCCAAGAACGTACCCGAAAGTCGATATCCTTAACCTCATTCTGGAAGGGGAAGCCGAGTATCGCGACAGTGAAGGGAATCACGTTCAGGCCAAAGCAGGCGAAGCGCTGCTGATTGCCACCCAACCGGGTATCAGCTACAGCGAGCACAACCTCAGCAAAGACAAATCACTGACCCGCATGCAGCTGTGGCTCGATGCCTGCCCGGAAAGGGAAAACCAGCCGGTGCAGAAGCTGGCGCTCAGCAATACCGCGCAGCAGCTGATTGCCTCTCCGGACGGCAGCCAGCAGAGCGTGCAGTTGCGTCAGCAGGTATGGATCCATCACATTCAGTTAGAGAAAGGCGAGCAGCTCAGCTTCCAGCTTCATGGGCCTCGTGCGTACTTACAGTCGATTCACGGCACCGTTCATGCGCTAACGCCAAAAGCCGAACGGGAAGGCCTGACCTGCGGCGACGGCGCTTTTATTCGTGACGAGGCTAACATAACACTGGTTGCTGATACGCCGCTGCGCGCTTTGCTGATAGATTTACCGGTATAGCCCTGAATTCTGGCGGTCATCGTGAGCAAAAAACAGCAGAAAAAAGGCGCGGTTCAGACGGCCGCTCCGCAAGAAAACCTGGAAACGGTCGCCAGCGTCAACGCCTCGCCGATAGCGTTTGGTTTTGATGAAATGTTGGGGGAACTGGAGGCTATTGTCTCGGAAGCCGAAACCAGGCTGGAACAGGAAGCTCGTCTGGCGTAGAAATTCTCCCTGTTCTGCCTGATGGCGCTTCGCTTATCAGGCCTACAAAATCAAATCATTACGCTGAAGTTGTAGGCCCGGTAAGCGTAGCGCCACCGGGCATCTGGTCTTAATAGCCGTTGCAGCGCGCGCCGTTTCTGCTCGTGCGTGCAGGATTACGCGCAGACAACTTTTATCGCCAGCCCACCGCGTGAGGTTTCACGGTATTTGTCGTTCATGTCCTTGCCCGTTTCGTACATGGTTTCGATCACCTTATCGAGTGAAACCCGGGGTTCGGACGTACGACGCAGCGCCATCCGGGCCGCATTAACCGCCTTCACCGCATTGATGGCATTACGCTCGATGCAGGGGATTTGCACCTGTCCGGCAACCGGATCGCAGGTCAGCCCCAGGTTATGCTCCATGGCGATTTCGGCGGCGATGCAGACCTGCGCCGGACTGCCGCCCAGCAGCTCGGTAAGCCCCGCCGCAGCCATCGATGCGGCAACGCCAATCTCCCCCTGACAACCCACTTCCGCCCCGGAAATCGACGCATTCATTTTGTACAGCGCGCCAATGGCGCTGGCGGCCAGCAAATAGCGGGCAATGGAGTTGGGGTTAACCGGGCGTCGGAATTTATCGTAATAGGCGAGCACTGCCGGAATGATGCCGCAGGCGCCGTTGGTCGGAGCGGTCACCACGCGCCCACCCGCCGCGTTCTCTTCGCTGACCGCCAGGGCAAACATATTGATCCAGTCGATCACGTTCATCGGATCGCTCGACAGGCTGTCGCTCGCCACCAGCATTCTTCGCAGCGCGACGGCACGACGCGGCACCTTGAGCGGCCCCGGCAGCACGCCTTCGATATTCATGCCACGCTCAATGCCGTCGTGCATCACCTGCCACAGCTGAGCGATCCCGGTATCAATCTCCTCTTTGCTGCGCAGCGCGAGTTCGTTCTGCATCATCAGCCCGGAGACGGAAAGCCCGTTGCGCTCGCACAGCTTCAGCAATTCACCTGCGGAGCGGAAAGCGTACGGCACCGGCGTTTCCACCTCATGCGCCTGGCCGAAATGCTCTTCATCAACGATAAACCCGCCGCCGATGGAGTAGTACGTTTTGCTGAGCAGCCGCTCCTGCCCGCGCCAGGCGACGATCCGCATGCCGTTTTCATGCCGCGGCAGCGTTTCATCATGAAAAACAATGTCCTCATTCATAGCAAAAGCCACCTGATGCGCACCGCCTGCCACCGGCAGTTTCCCGTTGGAGGCGACCCGCTCAATGAAGGCGGGGATGCCATCAATTGCTACGCTCTGCGGCGTGTTTCCGGCAAGTCCCATGATGATGGCCGTGTCGGTGGCGTGGCCTTTGCCGGTGAGTGACAGCGAGCCGTAGAGATCGATGCTAATCCGGGTAACGGAAGCTAACGCACCCGATGCCACCAGAAGATCGATAAAGCTTTTACCAGCGTTCATCGGCCCGACGGTGTGCGAGCTCGAAGGACCAATGCCAATTTTGAAAATGTCGAAGGTGCTAATCATATCCACACTCCTGAAAACCTGTCGGTGAAGAGCGGTGGCCGGGCGAGGCGCCAAGAGCACGCCTCGCCGTGAGCGCAAATTACAGCGCGTGCGTAAAGGTTCGGGAAATCACGTCCTGCTGCTGTTCGCGGGTCAGTGCATTGAAGCGCACCGCGTAGCCTGATACGCGAATGGTCAGATTCGGGTACTGCTCCGGATGCTCAATAGCATCCAGCAGCATGTCGCGATTCATCACGTTAACGTTCAGGTGCTGCCCGCCCTCAATGGCTTCTTCGTGATGGAAGTAGCCGTCGAGCAGGCCCACCAGGTTCGTTTTCCGCGTGCCGTCCTCTTTACCGAGCGCCGCTGGCACGATGGAGAACGTGTAGGAAATACCGTCTTTGGCATAGGCAAACGGCAGCTTCGCAACCGACGTCAGTGAAGCCACCGCGCCTTTCCGATCGCGGCCATGCATCGGGTTTGCCCCTGGCGCAAACGGCATACCTGCACGACGACCATCCGGCGTGTTCCCGGTTTTCTGGCCATAAACCACGTTGGAGGTAATGGTCAGAATGGACTGCGTCGGTACTGCATTGCGATAAGTCGGCAACGCGCTGATTTTGCGCATAAAGCGTTCAACCAGATCGCAGGCGATGCTGTCCACGCGTTCGTCGTTATTGCCGTACTGCGGGTAGTCACCGTCGATAACAAAATCGACCGCCAGCCCGGTGTGGTCGCGCACCGGCTTCACCTGCGCATATTTGATGGCGGAGAGGGAGTCCACCGCCACCGACAGCCCGGCAATCCCGCACGCCATCGTGCGATGCACGTCGCGATCGTGCAGCGCCATCAGCGAGGCTTCGTAGCTGTATTTGTCATGCATGTAGTGGATCAGGTTCAGCGCGCTGATGTACTGCACCGCCAGCCAGTCCATAAAGTGATCGAGGCTCTCCATTACCGTGGCGTAATCCAGCACCTCGTCCATCAACGGCGCGGTTTTCGGGCCGACCTGGATTTTGAGCTTCTCATCCATGCCGCCGTTGATCGCATACAGCAGCGTTTTGGCAAGGTTGGCGCGGGCGCCGAAGAACTGCATCTGTTTGCCGATCACCATCGGGCTGACGCAGCAGGCAATGGCGTAATCGTCGCTGTTGAAATCGGTGCGCATCAGATCGTCGTTTTCGTACTGCAATGACGAGGTCTCGATCGACATCTGCGCGGCGTATTTTTTAAAGGCAATCGGCAGCGCTTCCGACCAAAGGATCGTCAGGTTCGGCTCTGGCGCTGGCCCCATCGTGTGCAGCGTATGCAGGTAGCGGAATGAGCTTTTGGTCACCAGCGTACGGCCATCCAGCCCCATCCCGCCAATCACTTCCGTCGCCCAAATCGGATCGCCGGAGAACAGCGAATCAAACTCCGGCGTGCGCAGGAAGCGCACCATGCGGATCTTCATGATGAAGTGATCGACCAGCTCCTGGGCCTGAGTTTCCGTCAGGCGGCCCGCACGCATGTCACGTTCAATGTAAATATCGAGGAAGGACGCGGTGCGCCCAAGCGACATCGCCCCGCCGTTCTGCGATTTCACCGCGGCAAGATAAGCAAAATAGAGCCACTGAATCGCTTCCTGTGCGGTATGCGCGGGGCGGGAAATATCGTAGCCGTAGCTCGCAGCCATCTGCTGGATCTCCAGCAGCGCACGGCGATGCTCGGCCAGCTCTTCACGCAGGCGAATGGTCGCTTCAAGATTCTCGCCGCGCTCAAGCGCGGATTGCAGCTCGGCGAACTGCTGTTCGCGCTCCCGCACCAGATACGTAATACCGTACAGCGCCACGCGGCGGTAGTCGCCAATAATGCGTCCTCGCCCGTAGCCGTCCGGCAGCCCGGTCAGCACGCCGGACTTACGGCAGCGCAGCATGTCCGGCGAATAAACGTCGAATACGCCCTGGTTGTGGGTCTTGCGCAGATGGGTAAACAGGTACTCAAACTGCGGGTCCATTTCGCGCCCGTAGGCATCAAATGAGCTCTTGATCATATTGATGCCGCCGTACGGATGCAGCGCGCGCTTCAGGGGTTTGTCGGTTTGCAGGCCAACGATGGTTTCCAGGCTTTGCTCGATGTAGCCCGGCGCATGGGCGGTGATCGTGGTGGCGACACTGGAGTCAAAATCCACCGGTGCATGAGTGGCGTTCTCCGTGCGAATCCCTTCCATTACCTTTTCCCACAGCGCGGTGGTCGCAGGCGTTGCCGCCGCTAAAAAAGATTCATCACCGCTGTAAGGGGTGTAGTTCGCCTGAATGAAATCACGCACGTTGATGCCGAGTTTCCAGTCGGCGCCGTGAAATCCCTGCCAGGCAGCGACATACTGCATGTCGTTGATATCGATATTAACCTTCATGAAATAGCTCTCTCTTAACGTCAGGCGTATTCGGCCGGAGCGTGAATATGTCCAAGCGCGATCGCATCCATCGCGATCATCTGTTCTTCGTTGGTTGGGATCACCGCGCAGGCAGCCCGGGATTCTGGCCGCGAGATAATTCGCTCACCTTCTTTCCCCGACAGCCGGTTTTTCATGGGATCGAGCTGAATGCCCAGCACCTCCAGATGTTCCACGACCAGCTGGCGAATGAGCGTTGAGTTTTCGCCAATTCCGCCGGTGAAAATGAGGCCGTCGAGGCGCTTAAGCGCCATCGCGTGGCCGCCAATGTGGCGGGCAATTCGGTGGACGAATGTTTTGATCGCCAGGCGCGCGTGGTAATGGCCGTCATGCCAGGCCTTTTCCAGCACCCGTAGATCCGAGGAAAGCCCGGATATGCCAAGCAGGCCGGATTCTTTATTCACCACGCGCTCAAGGTCGCTCAGGGATTGCCCGGTCTGGCCAGCAATCCAGGCCATTGCACCGAAGTCCACGTCGCCGCAGCGGGTGCCCATCATCAGCCCTTCGAGCGGCGTCATACCCATCGAGGTGTCGACGCTTTTGCCGTCGCGTACCGCGCAAATCGAGGCGCCGTTACCCAGGTGAGCAATCACCAGGCCTGAGTTTTGTTCTTCAAGACCCAGCAGGTCACAGGCGCGCTGCGACACATAGCGGTGTGAGGTGCCGTGAAAGCCGTAGCGACGCACGCCATACTCTTCGAAATAGCGCCACGGCAGACCGTAGAGATAAGCTTCCGGCTCCAGCGTCTGGTGGAAGCTGGTGTCAAATACCGCCACCTGCTGCACGCCAGGAAAAAGGCGTCTGGCACACTCCACGCCGCTTAAGTTGGCGAAATTGTGCAGCGGAGCCAGCGGCGATACCTGGCGAATAAGTTCAATAACTTCATCGGTAATGACTACCGATTCACTGAATATGCTGCCGCCGTGGGCAATCCGATGGCCAATTAACGTGACTCTGTTCAGTAATTGACGTTTATCTAATTCGTCGGTAATCGCACCCAGCGCACATTCGTAATCCTGGTGATTCAATTCAACAGGGTCATTTTCATTAATACGTAAAGTGGCAACGTCAGTATTAACGCCTTCGACAATGCCCGTCAGTAATACATCCTGAGAATCAGCATCCATTACAGAAAATTTAATGGAAGACGATCCGCAATTAATGACCAGCACCACAGGAAACTCAATCATTTGAATTCTCCGCTCGTCCTTGTTTCGTGATGAAAGACTCAGACTGCGAATGCAGCCTGAGTTTATTGGGGTATCAGGAATTAAAACAGTTTGTAGACAATATTCAGAATAGTCAGCAGGCCAATAACGGTGACAAAAATATTCTCGGTTCTGCCTTTATATTTCGCCAGCGCCGGGACTCTACTAATAGCGAACATCGGCAGCAGGCACAGCAGCGAGGCAATAATTGGCGCGCCCATTGCTTCAATCAGGTCCAGAATGTTGGGGTTGGCGTAAGCCACAACCCAGGTGGAGCCCATGATGAACACCATGCTGATGGTGTTCAGTTTGCCCATCGAGACTTTGGTTTTATCGCCCTTGTAGCCAAACTTCAGCACCAGGCCATTCAGCCCTTCCAGCGTGCCCAGATAGTGGCCAAAGAAGGATTTGAAAATCGCCACCAGCGCGATGATAGAAGCCCCAAATTCAAGCACGGTAGCAAACGTAGATTTGGTGCCGGTCATGGTCGCAAAGTGGTTCGCCAGGTAGGAAAGCACCGGGATATTCTGCGCTTTCGCTTCCGCCATGTTCTGCGGGGAAAGCGTGAACAGGCAGCTGAAGGCGAAGAACATGACCACGGCTACCATCAGCATGCTGGCGCGAGAGATAATCTGCGAACATTTCTGCTCGGTGTACTGATTGCCGAAATCCTTTTCGTACTCTTCGCGCTTGGATACCACAAACGAAGAGACAATCGGCGAGAAGTTAAAGGAGAACACCATGATAGAAATGCCGAGCCACACGGTGACCAGAATGCCGTCATGGCCGGTGAGCGCAATGTCGCTGAGGCTTACCTGATCGATTACCGCTGAGTTCCAGTAAGGGATGAGCGAGAGCGAAATCAGCACCAGGCTTGCGATGAACGGGAAGACCAGCCAGCTCATCACTTTTACCATCAGATCCTTACCAAACCAGATGACGAAGGCCATCAGCAGCAGCAGGAACAGCGCGACCATGCCGCGGTTTAGCGCCGCGTAGCCAAGCTGATTTTCCCAGAAGGTCATAAAGGTGTTGGTGATGGTCACGCCGTAAATCCACAGCAGCGGACAGATGGCGAAGAAGTAAAGGAAGGTGATCACCACGCCGCCGGTCTTGCCGAAGTGCTCCTCCACCGTTTCCGTGATGTTGCCGGAAGGGTTTTTCCCGGACAGGCACAGGCGCGCCAGCGCGCGGTGGCAGTAGAAGGCAATGGGATAGGCCAGCACCAGCATGATCAGAATCGGGATCAGACCGCCGTAACCGGCACGGATAGGGAAGAACAGCACACCGGCCCCGATCGCCGTGCCGAACAGGCCGAGCGTCCAGGTCGTATCCGATTTGCGCCATGCCGAGGATTTTTGCTGGCCGGCAACCAGGGTTTCTGTGGTACTCATATCGTGTCCTTAGCGAAAATGTTCCGAAACCTGTCAAAGCGGGGCATTATGCCCCAACTAATCCGGTAATTTGTGAAACGCGGGAAAGATCGATATTGCCGCCAGAAATAATGCTGACGGTTTTACGGTGCTGAATGTAGTCATCCAGCTTACCGCTGAGCAGCGCGGCGGAAGCCAGGGCACCGGCGCCTTCGGTAATCACTTTGTTGCGCTGGATAAGCGCAATCATGCTGTCGCGGATTTCGTCTTCGGTGACCAGCACGATGTCATCCACCAGCTCACGAACAATTTCAAAGGTCAGATTGCCCGGACGCGCCACGTCGCAGCCGTCGGCAAGCGTCGGATTCAGACGATGATTAGTGATAGTGCCTGCACGCCAGGAAGCGGCCATGCCGTGCACGTTCTCGGACTGCACACCGATGATTTTAATGGTCGGGTTAATGGATTTGATCGCCGTGGCAATCCCGGCAATCAGGCCGCCGCCGCCAATCGGCACAATCACGTTGTCAACGTCATAGAGGTCCTGAAGGATTTCGAGGCCAATGGTGCCCTGGCCTGCAATCACGTGTCGGTCATCGTACGGTGGGATGAAAATCCGCCCTTCCATCTCGACGATTTCACTCACTTTGGCAATCGTGTCGTTGAAGTTGTCGCCGTGCAGGATCACTTCTGCCGAATAATCCTGGGTGGCAGCCACTTTGGATTTCGGCGCACCGCGCGGCATCACGACTTTGCCGTCAATCCCGAGCATCGCACAGGAGAGCGATACGCCCTGCGCGTGGTTCCCGGCGGAACAGGCGACCACGCCTTTACGGCGCTCTTCCATCGTTAACGAACTCAGCTTATTAAACGCCCCGCGAATTTTAAATGAGCCGGTGCGCTGCATGTTTTCAAACTTCAGGTAAATTTCACCTTTACAGCGTTCACTCAGATAATTTGAGCGGGGCATGCCTGTCTTATATATTTTACCGGCAAGGCGGTGCTTTGCCTGCTGAATATCATCGAGGGTAACCGGAAGATCGTAAGTAATATGCATAACATCCTCTTTTCAGAAACTCATCTGAATTTCAGGCAATATCAGGTCATTAGAGGCTCAAACCTGAGCACTCCGCATAGGGTTTAATGCTTATTTAATTTATTTCTGTCACCGACCTTCGCCGGGTAAAGTTTTGTTCTGAGTAATGCTTTGCCAGCCCCACTAATACTGAAGCCGATTTTTTAATACTGTAATTTTTCGACCAAATGGCGGCGTAGCGGGCCATCGGTAACACATCCTTCAGCGGCAGCGTAATAAACTGTTCTGAGCCGAAAGGCGTCGTCATATCACAGGGAATGACGGTCAGGAAATCGGCGTTCATCACGAGGTTATAAATCGTCACGACCGAGTCGGTTTTAACAATATGGTCTGGGTTGATGTGGTGTCGCTGAAGAATGGCGAGCAGTTGCTTGTAGTACCCCATTTCCGTGTGCGGGAGGACCCACTGTTCGTTCTGCAACGAATCAAGTCGGATCGCTCCCCCGCATGTTCGGGACCGGCTTGCCACCACCACAAATTCCGTTTCAAACAACGGTTCCACGTGCAGGTCCTGGAGCTGCATGTCATCGTCCAGCGTGCCAATCGCGAAGTCGAGACGACCATCGCGCAGCGCGGGCAGGAAGGAGGAAAGCTGCGCTTCGAACATGGAAACCTGCGCCGTCGGAAACAGCTCCTTGAACGTTTTCATCATGCCCGGCAAAAACGTAAAGCCGATAAGCGACGGAAAGCCAAAGGAAACATCAACCACGCCGCCTGCGCTGAGGCTGTTGATCTCACTGACCATATTCTTCATTTCACGGGTGATGGATTCCGCATAGGCCAGCAGCACCTGCCCGGCGCTGGTTAGCGTTACCCCGGTGTTTTTTCGAATCATCAATTCAGTGCCGAAATAATACTCAACGTCATTGATAATTTTACTGACCGCCGGTTGCGTGAGCCTGAGCTGTTTTGCCGCTGAGCCAATCGAGCCACAGCGGATCACTTCCTGAAACACGACAAGGTGCTGCGTTTTTGGCAGAAGAATATTATCCATAGTACTCAGTCCATATTCCTTTCTTCGGGCTGAATTCTAGTAAATTAAATATAGCGGCGTATGTGCGATCACTCACAATTCACCGGAAGGGTTGCCTGCATCAGCTCACATTATTTAGGATTACTCTTTATATACAATGTGTTAATGAATTATCAATTCAACAATAGCCTGACCAGAGTCAATAAACATCAAGCGCATAACTTTATTTTATGGCGATAAATCGCGTCACACTAATTATTCACAATTTGTTTAACCGGCTATATTCATCGCATTTTCGGTATATATTTTCATCACTTTATTATCTATCTTTATTTTAATAAATAAAAATAATTTAAAGAGGACCATAAAGGTGGCTATAAAATACGATAGCGATCACGCGTATTGTTACAGAAGCACATTTCTCAATCTTTAAATCATCAACCCGATGAATATTTAGCAACCAATAAGAAACAACTACCACACTTTTACAACAAGCGGGCGCTGCTCACAAAAAAGCCTCATGTGGGCACATGAGGCTTTGTCGAGGGTCTGGCTACTGGAGGTAAAACGGTTATTTATAGAGAATTGCCGTGCCGTCCCACAGGCTGGAGTCCCCTCCGTTGCCCATCGCAACAATCTGGTAATGGCCCGCATTATCTTGCGCGGCTTTCGCTTTCAGCGCACGCACCGCATCATCTGATGAGCCAGCAATCCCGGATACCTGAACGGTACCCATTTCCTGTAGCCCGCTGGCCCGATCGGCATCAACCTGTTTTGGACCCGCGGCCAGCGCCGCACCGGAAATCAGCATAAAAACTGCACCTGTCAGCAGAGAAGTCGTTTTCATTTTTAAACCCTCGCAGAATCGTGGATGTAGAAGCGTTTACAGGTTTAAGTATGTCGCCCGCTCAGTCAGCCAATCCAGGACAAGTGCAAAGTCAGTTAATCATTGTGGCAGGATTGTGGAGAAAGCATGTCGGGGTATGGCGAAGGAAACACCTCGTCATCATTGAGCGAAGCGGCAGACATGGCAGCGACTAACCCCGTCTGGAGGGGTTAGTACCGTTATTGCAGACTACACGACCTGCCCCGACTCCAGCTTAATCAGCCGATCCGCCAGGTGAAAATAGCGGTCGTCGTGGGTGATGGCGATGATGGTTTTACCCTCAGCCTTCAGCATCGGCAGCAGCTCAAGGTAAAACACCGCTTTGAACTCCGGGTCCTGATCGGCAGCCCACTCATCGAACAGATACAGCGGCCGTTCCTCCAGCCACGCCTGCAGGAGCGCCAGCCGTTTTCGCTGCCCCTGCGAGAGGGCGGTCGTGGAGAAACGGCCGTCCTGAAAGCGTACTTTATGGCTGAGCTTGAGCAACTGCAGCAGCCGGTCAACCTGCTCTGGCGTGCGTTCATGCACAAACGCCACGTCGTCAAAAAGGAAAAAATCGCTGAATACCGCCGAGAACAGCTGGCGATATGCCTCCTGCTGGTCGGCCGCGACGGTGTGGCCGTTAAGCAAAATGGCCCCGCTATCAGGCGGATAAAGCCCTGCCAGCAAACTGGCAAGGGTGGTTTTGCCGCTGCCGTTGCCGCCGACCACAAACACCAGCTCTCCCGGGATAAACTGTAGATTCAGCGGCCCGAGAGTAAAGCGTTCCCCGTCTTCCCCCTGATATTGATAGCACACCTCGCTGAGCGCCAGGGAGCGAAAAGGTTCCGCCGCCAGCGGGCGCTGCGGCTGCTCCGGCGGCAGCTCATCACGCAGGTGCTGTACCCGCTGCAGCGCTACCCGGGCGCTGGCAATGGTCGGCAGCGACGACAGCACCCCTTCTACCGGCACAATCATGTAGAGAAAGATCATGACGTAGCCGGTAATCGCCGCCGGTGAGAGCGTCAGCGACTCGCGCAGGCCAAAGAGCACCAGGCCGATAAAGGCAAAAAACAGAATGCTGCCCCAGCTGGTGGCCAGCCCGTACAGGACATAGCCGCGGGTGCGCTCCCGGCGGACAGCCTCAATATTGTCAGCCAGCTCGCCATAGACGAACTGGCGGCGGCGGGAGGCATTCAGCCGGTACTCACGCCCACCATCAAACAGCTTTTTGCACTGCTGAATCAGGGTGTCTTCCCGCTGCCGCGACTGGCGCAGCAGGCCAATGGCCCTGCCGTGGGCAGCGTGATAGCCGAGGGTGCCAAGAATAATGGCGGCCAGCGCCAGCGCAAGGACGCCGATCGAGAGAGTTGAAAGGTAAACCAGGCAACCGACGATCACCGCACCATAGATAAACAGATTCGGCAGGCTGACGAAAAACACCACCAGGGTATCGAGATCCTGGGTCAGTACCGAGATCGTTTTTGCCATGCCGGCGCTCTCCAGCTGGAGCCAGCGGGTCTCGCTGACGTGCCGGGTCAGTTCGCCGCGCAGCCGCGCTTTCACCTTCTGCCCGAGATACATAAAGGTGGTCTGGGATAGTACCCGGGTGGCCAGCATCAGCAGGGCCAGCAGCGTGAACTGCACCCCCGGCCCTAACCCGCTTTTCGCCTGCGGCAGCGTCAGGCTGTGGTTAATCATCGCCAGCAGCGATGCATTGCTAAAGCCGCTGATTATCCCGGCGACGACCGCCAGCAGCAGCCAGCCGCCGACCATACGAAACAAAATCAACAAAACCGACATGCATCATTCCTTTTTCATTGCTTATTCTTTGTTAGTCGCCGCCGGGCTGGCGCTTCGCGCGCATCAACGGCCAGACCAGCAGCGGAACGCCGATCAGTGACGCCACCAGCCCGACCGGCAGCTGACGTGGATAGAGCGCATTACGCCCCAGCCAGTCGGCGAAGGTCATGATGCAGGCGGACAGCAGCGCAGCGGTGTAAAGCTGCGCCAGCGCACCTTTGACGCCGACTTTACGAGCCAGATGTGGCCCGAGCAGGCCGATAAACGACACCGGGCCGACCAGCAGCGTGGCAAGCCCGGTCATCAGTGCCGCCAGCGCCAGCACCCCGAAACGGGCGCGCGGCAGGGAGAGCCCCAACGAACCGGCCACGCCGCCGAGCGGCAGGAGCGTCAGCCAGCGGCGCAGCAGCGGCGTCAGCGCCAGCAGAACCAGGGTGGAGACAAACAGCGCCTGCGCCAGCGGCGCGCTGATGTAATAGGTGCTTCCGGTCATCAACGGCAGCAGTATCGAGCTGGCAGCGAGGTTATTAAGCATGACAATGCTCACCGCCGCCTGGCACAGAGCGTTGAGAGCGACGCCATTGAGCAGCACCCGCTGCGGATTAAAGGCGCTGCTGCGGCTGTTCCACATCGTCAGCAGCAGGCTGATGAGCGCGCCACAGAGGCTGCTGAGCAGTAAAAAAGCGCTGCCGTGAGTGGGAAAAAGCAGAATATAAACGGTCACCCCCATCGCCGCGCCGCCGCCAATACCCAGCACTTCAGGACTGGCGAGGGGATTGCCGCTTACCCTTTGCATCAGTACGCCAGCCCCGGCCAGCAGAGCACCGGCGCTCATCGCCGCCAGTAGCCGCGGTAGCCGCAGGGGCAGCAATTGCGCCAGCTCCGCCGAATGGGCCCAGTGCCAGTGGCTCAGCCCACGGCCGAAAAACAGCGAGATCGCGACCGATAGCAGCAGAGCCAGCGCCACAGCCCACGGCACCCGGCGACTGGCAGAATGCTCCACCGCCAGCGGGGGTGGCGCCGTATCAAGCGTGTGCTGGCGGGCATGGCGCGCCAGCAGGATCAGCAGCGGTCCGCCAATCAGCGCGGTCAACATTCCTGTCGGCAGTAGCTGGCCGTTGAGCAGAGAAACCCGGGAGACGCACAGGTCGGTAAACCACAGCAGACCCGCGCCGCTCAGGGCGCTGTGCAGCAGCAGCTGGCGCGAGGTGCGCGCGCCGCCAAAACGGGCGAGATGCGGCGAGGCGAGACCGATAAAGCCAATCACCCCGACGGCGTTTATGATGAGCGCACTCATCACCAGCGCCAGCAATACCGCAGCCGTGCGGATCCGCAGCGCTGAAGCACCGAGGCTGTTAACCATCGTTTCCGGCAGCTGTAGCAGTTCCAGCGGACGCAACATTAGCGCCAGTAGCCCCAGACACAGCGCCAGCCACGGCAGCAGCGACAGCAGCAGATGACCGTCTTCCTGGGCCAGCGAACCGCCGCCCCACATCAGGACGGTCAGCAGGAAACGATCGTTAATGATGGCGATCAGCATCGTCAGCGCGCCGCACCATAAGTTGATCATCATCCCGGCCTGAATCATCACCAGCGGCGAGAGGCGCTGACGCCAGCTAAGCAGCAACACCAGCAGCAGCGCCGCCAGTTCACCGCCTATGATGAATCCCATCCGCATGCCGCCGCTCAGGGCCGGTAGCCATAGCGAAGCCAGCCCCATCGCCAGCGTCGCACCGGAGGTCATCCCGAGGGTGATCGGCTCCGCCAGCGGGTTGCGCAGCGCGCGTTGCATCAGCCAGCCGCACAGCCCGAGCGTGGCCCCGCCAACGATGGCCATCCCCTGCCGCGGCAGCCACATGCTGTGCAGGATAATCGCCATCGGCTGAATGTTGTGGGCATTGAACAGCGCGGCAAACCCGCCCTGGTGCAGCACATCGCTGACCGCCAGCAGCAGCGAAACCAGCCACAGTACGCCGATAACGCTCCAGGAGAGGCGGCGGGAAAAAGGTTCATGCATCGCGCCACCCCGCCATCAGCTGGCTGAAGATATCGGCAAAACGTCCGGCGGTGATCAGCGCTCCGGCATCGCTGATTTGCTGATCAATCCGCGCGATCGGATAGCGAGAGGTTAACGGCAAGCGTCGCCACAGTGGACTTTGCTGCCAGTGGGAAACCGCGTCCTGTTGATCCGCCGCAACCAGCAGGATCAACCGGGCATCAACGCCCGCGATGCGTGTCAGTTCCACCAGAACATTGCCTTCTGCCCCGCCGCCGCCGTGCCAGGCGTTGCGCATCCCGCAGGCCGTCAGCACATCTCCCGGCAGGCTGCCGTCCGTGTATAACCGCAGGTGCAGGGCGTCTACCGGGGCGGCAATAATCACCGGCTGGTGCAGGCTACGCGCATGATCGCGGGCGCGAGCGATTTGCTGGTGCAAGCGCGCGAGCAGCGCTGCCGCCCGTGCTTCACGGTTCAGTGCAACACCCAGCTGCTGCGTAGCGCTGATGAAGTCGCTGAGCCCATGGGCAGGTAAGGTCAGAAGAGGAGCCACCTGCGCCAGAGCCATTTTTAGCAGAACGTGTTGCGGAGTGATCACAATCGCGTCAGGTTTCAACGCAAAGAGCGTTTCCAGATTGGGCTGAAACAGCAGACCCAGATCCTGCACCGTCGGCGGCAGAACGGGCGTGGGGATCAGTTTGCGATACCAGTCCGGCGCCGAAACGCCGGCTGGCGTGATGCCGAGGGCAAGGATCATCTCCGTCAGCCCCCAGTCCAGCACCGCCAGCCGCTGCGGCACTGGCGTACTGCCAGCCCACGACAACGCGGGGGCCAGCAGAGCGGCAGTTAACAACCTGCGTCGTGAAAGCATGGTTACCACTTGTAGTTCACGGTGGCGACCAGCTGCCGTTTCATCGCATATTCGCAGCCGTTATCCTGGCAGGTGGAGAGATAGGTCTTGTCGGTCAGGTTAGCCGCGTTAAGCGCCACGCCCCATTCGCGCCACTGGTAGCCAATCCGCGCATCGTAAACCGTTGCAGCAGGCACTTTCAGGCTGTTGTCCGTCGTGGCATAGCTGCTGCCGACATAACGCACGCCGCCGCCCAATGAAACGCCGTCCAGCGGGCCGCTGAGTGCGTACTCGGTCCACAGTTTGGCGCTGTTACGCGCAATACCTACCGGATGCTTGCCTTCGCTGCCGTCGTTAGCGCTGGTGACTTCCGGATCGGTTAACGCATAGGAAGCCATGACCGACCAGGCAGGTGTGATGTTGATTTTGCCGTCCACTTCAACCCCGCGGGAGCGGATCTCACCCGTCTGCACGCTGAAGTTGGCATGATCCGGATCTGGCGTGGCCACGTTGGTTTCGCGCAGGTTAAACAGCGCGAGGGTAAACAGCGCATCAAGACCGACAGGATCGTATTTCAGGCCGATCTCCGTCTGCTTACCTTCCGTTGGCTTAAAGGCGTGGCCGTAGAAGTCGGTGTTGCTGGTTGGCACAAACGACGTCGAGTAGCTGACATAAGGCGACAGGCCACTGTCGAAATGGTAGAGCAGCCCGGCGCGACCGGTGGTGGCGTAATCGTTACGTTCGCTGCGGGTGTCGGCGATCAGGTCCGTGCTTTTGGTTTTTGCCGCGTCATAGCGCCCGGCGAGGTTCATGATCCACCGGTTCCACTCCAGCTGATCCTGTAAATAGAACCCGGTTTGATCCATCGTCGAGTGAGTACTGCTGTCAAAGGGCGGTTTTTCGACCGGCGTGCTGTAGTCAGGATCGCGATAGTTGATCGGGCTGGCATCGCCATAGCCTGACTGGCTGCGCACCGAGCTGTGCATGCGATCGATACCTACCAGCAGCGTGTGGGCGATCGGCCCGCTTTGCAGATGGAACTCCGCCTGGTTATCCACGGCGAAGTTGACCATCGTCTCTTTCAGGTTCATCGAATAGCGGTCAATCAGCGGCGCGTCGGCGTGTTCGCCCCACGGATACACCATCAGGTAGTCGCCGGTGCTGCTGATATAGCGCAGGTTCTGACGGAAGGTTACCGTATCGTTAAAGTCATGGCGGAACTGATAGCCGATACTGCCCTGTTCACGTTCGTACTTGTCAAAGCCGGGCTGCCCGCCGTAGAAGTGGGTGGAGATCTGCCCGTTCGGGTTGTGGGTCAGCGTGCCGGAAAGGGGCATCTGGTTGTAGAAGCCGCTGTCCGGGTCTTTACGCAGCTGCGCCAGGAGCGTCAGGCTGGTGCGATCGCTCGGCTGCCAGGTCAACGAAGGCGCGATAGCATAGTGCTGATAGCGGGTATGATCGACCTGGGTTTCCGTATCGAAAAAGGTGCCAGCGACGCGGCCGAGCAGCGTTTTGTCCTCGTTCAGCGCCCCGGTCGCGTCAACGCCGGTACCAAACAGGTTGTTATTGCCCGTGGTCACATACACCTGACCACCAGGTTCAGCCTGCGGGGTTTTGCTCACCATATTGACGATCCCGCCGGGGTTAGCCTGCCCGTAGAGCACCGAGGCGGGGCCTTTTACGACTTCGATACGGGACAGCAGGAACGGGTCCCATGCTGGTCGACTCCACCAGGCTTCTCGCGGCAGACGCAGGCCGTCAAGGTACTCGTCGGCCTCGAATCCGCGCACCATGATGGTATCGAAGCGGGTATCCGGGCCGGAGCTTTCCGACGACACGCCGGAAACGTAGCGCAATGCTTCCGGAATGGTCTTCGCCGCCTGAGCTTCAATTTGTGCCTGGGTAACCACCGCAATACTTTGTGCGGTCCGGCTGATAAGCTGGCTCGATTTACTGCCTGCCGTTGCGCTATGTGCAACGATATTACTTTCGTCTTCCTGGCCCTGTGAGCCAGCAACGGCGGTGACCACCATCGTCTGTTCTTTTGTGCTATCCTGCCCGTTATCCGCAGTAAACGCTTGCCCGCTGTATCCTGCGATGATCGTACATGCCAGTACTTTCAACGGCTTATCCCTGAAAAACTTGCCAATCTCTTTCATATTATTTCCGACTGTTATTAGAGTTAGGTGGAAATGATAATTATTCAACTTTAAAAGAGAAGCCCGTCCATGGCAGAATGGCGCAACTGGCCACCTGGATGTCGCCATTAAGACAAAAGTTGTCTCTATACGCAGCAGTGCTCATAAATGGTGAGAATCGGACAAAGGCAGGTGAAGATGACAATCCAGCAGGCTATTGAAGGGCTGCGTCAGCTGAAATATACCCCGGGCAGCGAAGAGCCGGTTCATCAGCATGAACAAGGGCAGATGATTTATATGTTACGTGGGGTGGCAAAAATCGTCACTCCGCAGCATATCTGGTTACTTTCGCCCGGACGCGCCATCTGGCTGCCCGGAGGTTTATCACATGGTCTGCAGGCGATTGACCACGTGGTAACGCAAAATATCTACTTAACGCCTCAGGCTTCGCGCCAGTTTGGCTCTCATTGTCGTGGCCTGGCAGCAACGCCGCTCCTGCATACGCTGATTACGGCTGGCCTGGATGAGGGGATCCCGGCGGAACGCCAGGCGCTGATTTCCGCGCTATTAAACGATGAACTCTCCCGTTTACCAACCAGCATGCTTTGCCATGTGATCCTTCCTCGCGATCGGCGCGTGCGGCAGGTGTGCGATACGTTATGCCGCGAACTGGACCATACGGCTACCCTGTCGTGGTGGGGGCAAAAGGTCGGGGCCAGTGAACGCACGCTGGCAAGACTGTTTCGCGAGGAGACCAACCTCAGTTTCTCCGAGTGGCGCCAGCAGATTCGCCTGCTGGAAGCAGTGTGTAATCTTGCCCGGGGGGCAGCGATCGGCAAACTGGCGCATGAATTGGGTTATGCCAGCGCCAGCGCCTTTATCGCGATGTTCCGCAAGAAGCTCGGCGTCTCGCCGTTGCGCTATATTCAGACTGCGGGTGATATTGCTGCCTGACTCCGGACAGGCATTGGCTGGCCGTAATCCTTACTCTTCAGCGAATATAGCTGTACGCTGACCGTTCAGTCAGCCGATCCAGGACTCGTGCAAAGCCAGCTCGTTGTTCTGGTGAAAATATGTCGGAGCACGGCAAAGGAAACACGGCGTCATAATTGAGCAGAGCAGTTCATATCTGCCATAGGTCATAATGAAAACGCACCCGGCTCCAACACTCATGCGATAGTAATCTTCGTTGCTCTTGTTATTTACCATGCACTTTCGGAACATGTTTTAAAATAACAAAACCCATTGAAATAGTGAATTAACCAACAACAACACAGGCTTATGTAAACGCAATTCCTGCTTTATGCCTTTACTTACCATTTATTATGTTTAGCAGAAACCATTCCGCAATAGCAATAAGTTTTTCATATAAAAAAACCAACCCTGACGGAATACTTGTTATTATTACAAAAAAAGCCAACTGTTGTAATATTGTTTCCCTTTTCAATTCAAGGATAGGTGAATTAGTAAAAACAAAGTACAATGTGAATACAGTTAAAAATATTGTCATCACTCTTTTCATATTAAAAATCATTATTAATACCTTAATTCCAAAATTATCTACTGCAAGTCGCCCCCGCTCCACCGCCAGAACAGTTATTTGAACCCACTTTCCCTCCGTTGCCGCTGCTCGCCCCGCCAGAGAAACATCCCCCCGCAATAGCTCCTGCCGCGAGAGTGCCCACAAAACCAATTCCACCGGTAATAACACCTGTAGCAATAGCCGCAGCAGTTATACCACCAACCAAACCTCCAGCAACACCTGCGCCACAACTTCCCGTTCCTCCAGCCGCAGCATAATTCGGTTGAAACCCGTTTGCCTGCCCTCCATAGGAAGTGCTACCTTTTGTCGTTCCACGATTTGCTGCACTCATCATGCTCTCACCGCCGCTGACTAACGCCATCTCATCTAAACTTAATTCTTTTATTTTTGTCATAAAGATTCCTTTTATTGGTTAGTCGCTTGCTTTCCGCCATTTAACTGTTACACATGCAAAAACTTATTTAAATAGTGAATCACTTAACAACAATGTAAGTTTATGTAAATATAGCTTCTTGATGATGTATCTTATATTTATCGCATCGAACTCTTTTAGTGCTTTACTCACAGTAATTCAGGGCTATTTAGAATTAAAGAGGAGACAAAGCAAGGTTAGCGAAGCTGACCACTAAGTCGCTTTCTTTTTATTGAGACAGAGGAAGGGACAGCCATTCATCACTTGCTGCCACAAAGCAAAACGCCCACAGATTTTCATCTGCGGGCGTCTTTATAAAAGTTGAAGCCGGCCGATAAGCCGCTTTCTTTTGGGCATAGCGTCGTGGACAGTCATTCATCTCACTCGCGCATAAAGCAAGAACCCCGCCGAAGCGGGGTTCTGAAAGAAGTTGAAGCTGACCGATAAGCCGGGTTCTGTCGTGGACAGTCATTCATCTAGGCCAGCAATCGCTCACTGGCTCAAGCAGCCTACCCGGGTTCAGTACGGGCCGTACCATGTGAACCCCTATTTGGCCTTGCTCCGGGTGGAGTTTACCGTGCCACGGACTGTTACCAGCCGCGCGGTGCGCTCTTACCGCACCCTTTCACCCTTACCTGATCCCGCTTACGCGGGCCATCGGCGGTTTGCTCTCTGTTGCACTGGTCGTGGGTTTCCCCCCCAGGCGTTACCTGGCACCCTGCCCTGTGGAGCCCGGACTTTCCTCCCCTTCGCCCGTCTCCCCCCGAAGGAGGACGACGACAAAGCGGCGACTGTCTGGTCAGCTTCGGCGCGCAGTATAGAGGGTTCGCATAGCTTTGTCACCCTTCGGGCTGCATCCCGACTCGCAGCGCAGCAGCAACGCTGTTAGCGGGTGACTTCCACCTTCGCCAGTTTTTCGTAATAGCAGGCCAGCGCGCTATGATCGGCGGTTCCCAGCCCGTCGGCACGCAGCGCCTGCATCATCTCCATGACCGCTGCGGTCAGCGGCAGCTGTGCGCCCACGCCGTGAGAAGTATCCAGCGCATTGGCTAAATCTTTGATGTGCAGGTCGATTCGGAAGCCCGGCCTGAAGTTTCTGTCCATCACCATTGGCGCTTTGGCATCCAGCACGGTGCTTCCCGCCAGACCACCGCGAATAGCCTGATACACTAAGTCCGGATTCACACCCGCTTTAGTCGCCAGCGTCAGCGCCTCCGACATGGCCGCAATATTCAGCGCCACAATCACCTGATTGGCGAGCTTGGTGACGTTACCCGCACCGATTTCACCGGTATGCACGACGGAACCTGCCATCGATTTCAGCAAATCGTAATAGCGGTCGAAAATCACTTTATCGCCGCCCACCATCACGGAGAGCGTGCCGTCGATGGCTTTTGGCTCACCGCCGCTGACCGGCGCATCCAGCATCGCCACGCCTTTGGCCTTCAGCGCCTCGCTGATTTCACGGCTCGCCAGCGGCGCAATGGAGCTCATATCAATCAGCACCGTGCCCGGCTTCGCGCCGTCAATAATGCCGTTCTCACCGAGCGCCACCTCCTTCACGTGCGGCGAATTCGGCAGCATGGTGATAATGACGTCGCACTGCTCAGCAATATCTTTGGCCGTGCTGGCGGCTTCCGCGCCCGCGGCAATCACTTCAGCCACCGCTTCAGGATTGCGGTCCGACACCACCAGCGAGTATCCCGCCTTCAGCAGGTTTTTACTCATCGGTTTACCCATAATGCCCAGGCCAATAAAGCCCACTTTCATCGTCATCTTCTGTTCCTTCTCAATTACGGTGGTGGTTATTTTTTAAAGGCGTCAGCCAGCTTTTGCGTGGCGGAGCGGAATACGCCGAGATCGCTGCCGACGGCAACGAAGGTTGCTCCCCACTCCAGATAGCGACGGGCGTCGGCCTCAACGGGCGCCAGAATACCGCTCGGTTTACCATGCGCTTTGGCGCGCGCGAAGATGTGCTGAATGCATTTCTGCACCTCAGGATGCGACGCGTTGCCAAGATGGCCGAAGGCCGCGGCCAGATCGCTCGGACCGACAAATATGCCGTCCACGCCGTCAGTAGCCGCGATAGCATCGACGTTGTCCACCCCTGTCTGGCTTTCGATCTGCACCAGAACGGAAATGTTGTTGTTCGACTGAGTGAAATAGTCCGGCACGGTGCCAAACATATTGGCGCGGTGTGATACCGACACGCCGCGGATCCCTTCAGGCGGATAACGCGTGGAGGCTACCGCAAGAATGGCTTCTTCTTGCGTTTCGACAAACGGGATCAGGAAGTTATGGAAGCCGATATCCAGCAGGCGCTTAATAATGACCGGTTCGTTAGTTGGCACCCTCACCACCGGGGCGCTTGAGCTTCCCTTCAGCGCCATCAGCTGTGGAATAAAAGTCGAGATATCGTTGGGGGCATGCTCTCCGTCCAGCACCAGCCAGTCGAAGCCAGCCAGCCCCAGTACTTCAGTGCTGATTGGGTTCGCCAATGCTGACCAGCAGCCAATCTGAATCTGATGTGCCGCCAGCGCAGCCTTGAAGGTGTTCGGAAATAATCCGTTCGTCATGATTTCAGCCTTTGGTTATTTTATTCGTCAGTCAGTGAACCCCACGCCCTTCTTATTTATCTGCCGCCCAATGCGCAGGCTCTGAAATAAAAACCTGTTCAGTATAAGCAGCCCTGAAGAGTCGCGCATTGTGCAGGAAACCAATATCTTTACCCGTTTCTTTCATTGTCCTGTGCATCTGCACACCCTGATACGCGCTGCGCCACAGAACGTGATATTGCTGGCCCGGCTAGGTTTCCGGCGGCTTATTGAGTGATAGCGATCACATTTTCCCGTGCATTCCCCCGGCATATTGGCGGCTCTTCATTTTCTTTATTTCGCTGTCTCTTTTCATACTGGAGAAAACGGAACAATGGCTGATATCGAAATCCGGGATAAGGCACCGCAGGCAATTTATATCAAAGTGCATGCCGCTGATAACGTCGCCATTATTGTTAACGATAATGGGCTAAAGGCAGGAACCTGTTTTGCCGACGGCCTGACGCTGGTGGAGCATATTCCTCAGGGCCATAAGGTCGCGCTGGAGGCTATTCCATGCCACGGCGAAATTGTCCGCTACGGCGAAGTCATTGGCTATGCGGTGCGGGATATCGCACAAGGCAGCTGGATTGATGAATCTACCGTCGCTCTGCCGGAAGCGCCGCCGCTGGCAACCCTGCCATTAGCCACGCGGGTGCCAGAGCCATTGCCTGCCCTGGAAGGCTATACCTTCGAAGGTTATCGCAATGCAGACGGCAGCGTCGGCACTAAAAATCTGCTTGGTATTTCCACCAGCGTCCACTGCGTGGCGGGCGTTGTGGATTTTGTGGTGAAAATTATCGAGCGCGACTTACTGCCTAAATACCCTAACGTCGACGGCGTGGTTGGCCTCAATCACCTCTACGGCTGCGGCGTGGCTATCAATGCGCCCGCCGCCATCGTGCCGATTCGCACCATCCACAATATCGCCCTGAACCCTAATTTCGGTGGCGAAGTGATGGTCGTCGGGCTTGGCTGTGAAAAGCTTCAGCCGGAGCGGCTGCTACAGGGGAGTGAAGATGTACAGGCCATTCCGGTGGACGGCGCCAGCGTTGTGCGTTTGCAGGATGAGCAGCACGTCGGTTTTCGCTCAATGGTCGACGATATTTTGCAGGTCGCCGAACGACATCTGGCTAAGCTCAACCAGCGCCAGCGCGAAACCTGCCCGGCATCTGACCTGGTGGTCGGCATGCAGTGCGGCGGCAGCGATGCCTTCTCCGGCGTCACCGCCAACCCGGCTGTCGGCTACGCCTCAGATCTGTTGGTCCGCTGTGGCGCCACGGTGATGTTCTCGGAGGTGACTGAAGTGCGCGACGCGATTCACCTGCTCACGCCGCGCGCCATTAACGAAGAGGTCGGCAAACGCCTGCTGGAGGAGATGGCCTGGTACGATAACTATCTCGATATGGGCAAAACGGACCGCAGCGCCAACCCTTCGCCCGGCAATAAAAAAGGCGGGCTGGCGAACGTGGTAGAAAAAGCATTGGGATCGATTGCCAAATCCGGGCAAAGCGCGATTGTCGAAGTGCTCTCTCCGGGGCAGCGCCCGACGAAGCGTGGCCTGATATACGCCGCCACGCCCGCCAGCGACTTCGTCTGCGGCACGCAGCAGGTCGCCTCCGGGATAACGGTTCAGGTGTTTACCACCGGGCGAGGCACGCCTTACGGCCTGATGGCGGTGCCAGTCATCAAGATGGCAACGCGCACGGCGCTCGCCAACCGCTGGTATGACCTTATGGACATCAATGCAGGCACGATAGCCACCGGGGAAGAAACTATTGAGGATGTCGGCTGGAGGCTGTTCCACTTTATTCTGGATGTAGCGAGCGGGCGCAAAAAGACGTTTTCCGACCAGTGGGGGCTGCACAATCAGCTGGCGGTGTTTAACCCGGCGCCGGTGACCTGATTGTCTTGCAGGCTTCCAGGCCGGGTATGCGCCAGCGCTACCCGGCTCTTCCTTTTCCAAATCCCGCAATTACGCCTTCACCTGCAACACCTCAATCCCCACACGCTGCAGCTCTTTCAGGCTTTCTGCCGGAATACCTTCGTCGGTGATGATCATGTCGATACGCGGGGTATCGATAATTTTATGCAGGCTGGAGCGATTGAACTTACTGGAGTCGGTCACCACGATGATGCGCTCGGCCACCTCGCACATCCGGCGGTTGAGACGAGCTTCATCTTCATTATGCGTGCTGACGCCGCGATCGGTGTCGATGGCATCCACCCCGAGAAACAGCATGTCGAAGTGGTAGTTCTGCAACGACTGTTCGGCCTGGTCGCCATAGAACGACTGCGACTGACGACGCAGATGCCCGCCGGTCATCAGCAGCTCAACCCCATCGGCCTCCAGCAGCGCGTTGGCGACGTTCATGCCGTTGGTCATGACGATGACCTCCGTGTGCTGGCGGAGCATTCTGGCAATCTCACAGGTGGTGGTCCCGGAATCCAGAATGATGCGATGGCCCGCTTTGATAAGGTCGGCAGCAGCACGGGCAATATTGCGCTTCACCCCGGTGTTGAGGGCGCTTTTGTCCTCCACCGACGGCTCGTGCACGGGCGTATTGCCCTCGCAAATTAGCGCTCCGCCGTAGGCGCGCACCGCAATCCCCTGTTTTTCCAGGAAAGCCAGGTCATTGCGGATGGTCACCGTGGAGACGCCAAAGGCGGCAGAAAGATCGTTAACCTGCACGCTTCCCTGCTGCCGCAACCGCTGGATAATCTGCTCACGCCTTTCGCTGGTGCCGCTAATGCGCTTTTCTGCGGACAATTCGCTGTTGCTCATAAGAGCTCCTTTAAGAAAAACTTTCGTTTCATTTCGTTTTAGCTATTAACGCCTTTCTTTTGCCGAAATGCAAGCGCTGCCCGCCTCGCCTTACGCGCTTATCTTTCCGCTGAAACCTTTCATTATGTTTCTTTTGTGAAACAGATCGGAAAACCATTATCTTTCGTTTTATTTTTAAAGCAGCATAATGCAGGATTAATTGAAACAAAACGAAAGATTAATGCCATAACCATCCGAAACGGAGAGGAAAGTGAAACATCTTATTGATAGCGTCGCGCAGCATAAGCAAGGAAACGGCAACGGCATTTATGCCGTCTGTTCCGCACATCCGCTGGTGCTCGAAGCCGCACTCCGCTATGCCCATGCCCGGCAGACCCCGCTGCTGATTGAAGCCACCTCGAACCAGGTCGATCAGTTCGGCGGCTACACCGGCATGACCCCTGCTGATTTTCGCCGATTTGTTTGTCAGCTCGCCGGCAGACTTAGTTTCCCTGAATCACGCCTCATTTTCGGCGGCGATCATCTGGGCCCAAATCGCTGGCAGAATTTACCTGCTGAAGAAGCCATGGCTAACGCCGACAGCTTAATCGAATGCTATGTCGCTGCGGGTTTCAAAAAAATCCACCTCGATTGCAGCATGTCCTGCGCGGGCGACCCGGTGCCGCTCACCGACGAAATCGTGGCTGAACGCGCCGCAAGGCTTGCAAACATCGCCGAGCAAACCTGTCGTGAGCATTTCGGCAGCGCCGATCTGGTGTACGTGATTGGCACAGAAGTGCCGGTGCCGGGCGGTGCACATGAAGCGCTAACCGAACTTGAGGTCACGACGCCGGATGCGGCCCGTGCGACGCTTGAAGCCCATCGCCACGCCTTTGAAAAGCAGGGGCTCAATGCTATCTGGCCGCGCATTATTGCGCTGGTCGTCCAGCCCGGCGTCGAATTCGATCATACCCACGTGATTGACTATCAGCCGCAGAAAGCCGTAGCGCTGAGCGAGATGGTCAACGCGTTCGACACCCTCGTTTTTGAAGCGCACTCCACCGATTATCAGACGCCGCAGGCGCTGCGCCGGCTGGTGAAAGATCATTTCGCCATCCTCAAGGTCGGCCCGGCGCTCACCTTTGCGCTGCGCGAAGCTTTGTTCTCTCTGGCTGCCATCGAAGAAGAGCTGCTGCCCGCCAAAGCCGGTTCCGGCCTGCGCCATGTGCTGGAAACCGTCATGCTGGATCGGCCGGAATACTGGCAAAGCCACTATCACGGAGATGGCAATACCCGTCGTCTGGCCCGAGGCTACAGCTACTCTGACCGCGTGCGCTACTACTGGCCGGACAGCCAAATTGATGATGCGTTTGAGCGACTGGTGCGCAATCTGGCCGACGACCCCATTCCGCTGCCGCTGATCAGCCAGTACCTGCCGCTGCAGTACGTAAAAGTCCGCGAGGGCGATCTCAATGCGGCACCGCGGGACCTCATCCTCGACCATATCCAGGACATACTTCGCCAGTACCACGCGGCCTGTCAGGGCGAAACGTCCCCTAACGCATAACAACGAAGAGGAAAACAGTATGCCAAACATTGTGTTAAGTCGGATTGATGAGCGCCTGATCCACGGTCAGGTTGGCGTGCAGTGGGTCGGCTTCGCCGGGGCGAATCTGGTACTGGTGGCCAACGATGAAGTGGCTGACGATCCGGTTCAGCAAAACCTGATGGAGATGGTGCTGGCGGAAGGGATCGCCGTGCGTTTCTGGCCGCTGCAAAAGGTGATCGACAGCATTCACCGGGCGGCGGATCGGCAGAAAATCCTGCTGGTTTGTAAATCCCCCACTGACTTTATGAAGCTGGTTGAGGGCGGCGTGCCGGTGACGCGCATCAACGTAGGAAACATGCATTACGCCAACGGCAAACAGCAAATTGCCAAAACGGTTTCTGTCGACGCCAGCGATATTGCCGCATTCAACGGGCTGAAAGACGCTGGGGTTGCCTGCTTCGTGCAGGGCGTGCCGACCGAGCCCGCTTTAGATCTCTTTAAACTACTCTGAAGGATTCATAATGGAAATCAGTCTGTTGCAGGCTGTTGCGCTGGGCCTTCTCGCCTTTGTTGCTGGCCTCGATATGTTCAACGGGTTAACCCATATGCACCGGCCGGTCGTATTGGGGCCGCTGGTTGGCCTGATTCTGGGCGACCTGCACACCGGGATCCTGACCGGCGGAACGCTGGAGCTGGTATGGATGGGCCTGGCGCCGCTGGCCGGAGCGCAGCCACCGAACGTCATTATCGGCACCATTGTCGGTACCACGTTTGCTATCTCGACTGGCGTCAAACCTGAAGTGGCGGTCGGCGTGGCTGTACCGTTCGCCGTGGCGGTACAAATGGGCATTACGTTCCTCTTCTCGGTGATGTCCGGCGTGATGTCCCGCTGCGACCGCATGGCGGCAAACGCCGATGTGAAAGGCATCGAGCGGGTGAACTATCTGGCGCTGCTGGCACTCGGCGTGTTCTATTTTCTCTGCGCTTTCCTGCCGATTTACTTCGGCGCTGAACACGCGAAAACCGCCATCGACGTCCTGCCCGCTCGCCTGATCGACGGTCTTGGCGTAGCGGGCGGCATCATGCCCGCCATCGGTTTCGCCGTACTGCTGAAAATCATGATGAAAAACGTCTACATCCCTTATTTCATCATCGGCTTTGTCGCCGCCGCCTGGTTGAAATTACCGGTGCTGGCGATTGCTGCCGCGGCGCTGGCAATGGCGCTTATCGATCTGCTGCGTAAATCTCCAGAACCGGCTGCCCCGGCAGCACAGAAAGAGGAATTCGAAGATGGCATCTGAACATACCACCCTGCCGGGCGTCGTCGACGGTGAGCAGACGCTGCTGACAGACGTGAATGAAAATATCTATGAAGATCAGAAGCTCGGTGCGGAGCTCACCCGTAAAGACATTAACCGCGTGGCCTGGCGTTCGATGCTGTTGCAGGCTTCCTTTAACTACGAGCGTATGCAGGCTTCGGGGTGGCTGTATGGCCTGCTGCCCGCGCTGAAAAAGATCCACACCAACCCCCGCGACCTGGCGCGCGCCATGAAGGGCCACATGGGTTTCTTCAACACCCATCCGTTCCTGGTGACGTTCGTCATCGGCATTATTCTCGCGATGGAGCGTTCCAAGCAGGATGTGAACAGCATTCAGAGCACCAAAATTGCGGTTGGCGCACCGCTCGGCGGCATCGGTGATGCGATGTTCTGGCTGACGCTGCTACCCATTTGCGGCGGCATCGGCGCGAGCCTGGCGCTTCAGGGCTCGATTCTCGGCGCTGTGGTGTTCCTGGTGCTGTTTAACGTGGTGCATCTCGGCCTGCGTTTTGGGCTGGCGCATTACACCTACCGCATGGGCGTGGCGGCAATCCCGCTGATTAAGGCCAATACGAAAAAAGTCGGTCATGCCGCCTCGATTGTCGGGATGACGGTGATTGGCGCGCTGGTCGCGACCTACGTGCGCCTGAATACCACGCTCGAAATTACCGCCGGTGATGCGGTAGTGAAGCTGCAAACCGATGTGATCGATAAGCTGATGCCCGCCTTCCTGCCGCTGGTCTATACCCTGTGCATGTTCTGGCTGGTGCGTCGGGGCTGGAGTCCGCTGCGCCTGATTGGTATCACCGTGCTGCTCGGCGTGGTCGGTAAATTCTGTCACTTCCTGTAAAAACAAAGAGGTACGCGATGTTAGGCATTATTTTGACCGGCCACGGCGGGTTTGCCAGCGGGATGGAAAAGGCGATGAAGCAAATCTTAGGCGAGCAGTCGCACTTTATCGCCATCGACTTTCCTGAAACCTCCACCACGGCACTGCTTACCGAGCAGCTAACGCAGGCGGTGAATGCGTGGGATCCCCAGCACGAAATAGTCTTTCTGACCGACTTGCTCGGTGGCACACCTTTTCGCGTAGCCTCTATGCTGGCGATGCAAAAGCCTGGGCGAGAGGTGATCGCCGGAACCAATCTGCAACTGCTGCTGGAAATGGTGCTTGAGCGAGACGGATTAAACAGCGAAACCTTCCGCGTACAGGCGCTGGAATGCGGACACCGCGGGCTGACCAGCCTGGTCGATGAACTGGGGCGCTGCCGTGAGGCAAAGCCCGTTGAGGAAGGGATCTGAGCTCGCTTCAGGGTTAATAATTCAGGTCTGGCTCTCCCCCTGTAGACCTTTCATTTTGCATCATATTGGCCTGCATGAAGGTAGTGGCAGGCCTTTCTTTTCCTTTCACGAAATCTTTCTCTATTTCACCTCGTTAAATAAATCATTTACTTTTCATAAAGTTAAACAAGAACACCCGTTGGCGGTCACAAATTTCATCATATTTCGCTTTCTTTCATTGATGTTTCAATTTCTTTTCTATAGATTTTGTTTAACGAAACAGATAAGCAAGTGAAACGAAACGAAAGACAGCGACACGTACCCGCGTCCACTGTGGAACTCACGCGACTAAGGAATGAGCTATGCCCGAAACGATCACCTCCGTCACCGGTACCTGGACCGAAACCGAGATCCGCCAACAGCCCGCCAGCTGGATCCGCTCCCTGACTAACCTCGATAAGCTCCGCCCTGCGCTGGACGGTTTTCTTACCCCGCTGCTCAGCAAAAAAGATCTGCGAATTGTTCTGACCGGCGCGGGCACCTCGGCGTTTATCGGCGATATTATTGCACCGTGGCTCTCACGCCATACCGGGCTCAACATCAGCGCGGTGCCAACCACGGACCTGGTCACCAACCCGATGGACTACCTGAACGCGGCGCACCCGCTGCTGCTGGTCTCTTTCGCCCGCTCAGGCAACAGCCCGGAAAGCCTGGCCGCCGTTAACCTTGCCAATCAGCTTGTGCCGGAGTGCTATCACCTGCCCATTACCTGCAACGAAGCCGGCAGCCTTTACCAGAACGCTCTGGACAGCGATAACGCGTTCGCTCTGCTGATGCCCGCCGAAACGCACGATCGCGGCTTCGCGATGACCAGCAGTATCACCACCATGATGGCGAGCTGCCTTGCCGTCTTCGCACCAGACACCATCAACAGCCAGACCTTCCGCGATGTAGCAGACCGCTGCCGGGCGATTCTCGATTCTCTTGGCGATTTTCGCAGCGGCGTGTTCGGTTACGAGCCATGGGAACGCATCGTCTATCTCGGCAGCGGCGGCTTGCAGGGCGCTGCTCGTGAATCCGCACTGAAAGTGCTGGAGCTGACGGCCGGTAAGCTGGCGGCGTTTTATGACTCACCGACAGGTTTCCGTCACGGGCCAAAATCGTTGATCAATGCACAAACGCTGGTGGTGGTGTTTGTTTCCAGCCACCCGTATACCCGCCAGTACGATCTCGATCTTCTGGCAGAGCTGCGCCGCGATGGAGAAGCGATGCGGGTAGTGGCCGTCGCCGCCGAAACGGACGAACTGATAGCAGCAGGCCCGCATATCCTGCTGCCGCCAGCGCGGCCCTTCATCGATATGGAGCAGGTGTTCTGCTTCCTGATTTACGCACAAGTTTTTGCCCTGACGCAGTCTCTGAGCATCGGCAACACACCGGATACGCCTTCCGCCAACGGCACGGTCAATCGTGTGGTTCAGGGCGTTGTCATCCACCCGTGGAAGGCATAAGAGGAGAAGACAATGAGCATCATCTCTACCAAATATCTGCTTCAGGACGCGCAGGCCAACGGCTACGCGGTTCCGGCCTTTAATATTCACAACGCCGAGACGATCCAGGCGATCCTCGAAGTGTGTAGCGAACTGCAATCGCCAGTGATCCTCGCCGGGACGCCGGGCACCTTCAAACACATCGCCCTCGAAGAGATCTTCGCGCTGTGCAGTGCCTACTCCACCAGCTACAGCATGCCGCTGGCGCTGCATCTCGATCACCATGAATCGCTGGAGGATATCCGTCGCAAGGTCCATGCCGGGGTGCGCAGCGCAATGATCGACGGTAGCCATTACCCGTTTGAGCAAAACGTAAAGCTGGTGAAATCAGTGGTCGATTTCTGCCATCAGAACGATTGCAGCGTTGAAGCGGAGCTTGGACGTCTGGGTGGCATGGAGGATGATATGAGCGTTGATGCAGAAAGCGCTTTCCTGACCGACCCACAGGAGGCGAAGCGCTTTGTTGAGCTGACCGGCGTCGACAGCCTGGCAGTGGCGATTGGCACCGCGCATGGACTCTACACGAAGCGCCCGAAAATCGATTTTCAGCGGCTGGCGGAAATCCGTGAAGTGGTCGACATTCCGTTGGTGCTCCACGGCGCGAGCGACGTACCGGATGAGTTTGTACGCCGCACCATTGAGCTTGGCGTATGCAAAGTGAACGTGGCGACCGAGCTGAAAATCGCCTTTGCCACCGCGGTTAAAGAGTGGTTTGCCGAGAACCCGGAAGGCAACGATCCAAGGTATTACATGCGCGTCGGCATGAACGCCATGAAAGAGATCGTCAGACAAAAAGTCGCCGTTTGCGGGTCCGCCCATCGCCTGCGTCTTCCCGCAGAAGCCTGATCTGCCCGTAAGGACATACCTGATGAAAAAAGTATCCACGCTTTCGCTGTTGGCTTTACTGGTTACAAACGGCGCTTTTGCCGCAAGATTTACCCTCAATAATGACAACCTCAGCGTCTCCTTTGACGACGCGAACTCGGCGCTGGTGGTGAAAGATGTACATTCCAGCCACCCGCTTTCACCGCAGGAGCTGTTTTTCCTGACGCTGCCGGATGAGACGGTTATCCACACTGCCGATTTCAAGGTGAAACACGTTGAGAAACAGGACAATGCGATTGTGATTGATTACTCGCATCCTGATTTCAACGTCACCGTGAGCGTAAATCTGATCAAGGGTAAATATGCGAGTCTCGATTACACGCTTTCTGCCGTAGGCAAAGCGCGTGAAGTGGCAAAAATCACCTTCTTCCCGACCAAAAAGCAGGCTCAGGCGCCGTTTGTTGACGGCGCGATCAACAGTTCGCCCATCGTGGCGGATTCGTTCTTTATGCTGCCGGGCAAACCCATTATTAATACCTATGCCTACGAGGCGACCACCAACCTTAGCGTCGAGCTGAAAACGCCGATTCAGACGGATACGCCGGTCAGCTATACCACTTACTTTGGCACCTTCCCGGAAACCAGCCAGCTGCGCCGTAGCGTGAATGAGTTCATTGAGGCCGTTCGCCCTCGCCCTTACAAGCCCTACCTTCACTACAACAGCTGGATGGATATCGGCTTCTTCACTACCTACAGCGAACAGGACGTTTTAGGGCGGATGGATGAGTGGAACAAAGCGCTCATCACCGGGCGCAGCGTGCCGCTTGATGCCTTCCTGCTGGATGACGGATGGGACGATCGCACTGGCCGCTGGCTGTTTGGCCCAGCGTTCAGCCACGGATTTGGCAAAGTGCGGGAAAAAGCAGACAGCCTGCACAGTTCGGTCGGGCTCTGGCTTTCACCGTGGGGTGGGTATAACAAGCCGCGGGATATTCGCGTCTCGCACGCAAAAGAGTATGGTTTCGAAACCGTTGACGGGAAATTTGCCCTTTCCGGCCCGCGCTATTTTGACAACTTCAACGAGCAAATCATCAAGCTGATTAAGGACGAGCATATTACCTCGTTCAAGCTCGACGGCATGGGTAACGCCAATTCGCACATCAAAGGCAGCAAGTTTGCCTCCGACTTTGATGCCTCCATTGCGCTGCTGCACAACATGCGACAGGCCAACCCAAATCTGTTTATCAACCTGACCACCGGCACCGACGCCAGCCCGTCCTGGCTGCTGTACGCCGATTCCATCTGGCGTCAGGGTGATGACATCAATCTTTATGGCCCGGGAACACCCGTGCAGCAGTGGATGACCTATCGTGATGCGGAAACGTATCGCTCTATCGTGCGTAAAGGCCCACTGTTCCCGCTTAACTCACTGATGTATCACGGCATCGTCAGCGCCGAACATGCCTATTACGGGCTCGAAAAAGTACAGACCGACAGCGACTTTGCCGATCAGGTCTGGAGCTATTTCGCCACCGGTACGCAGCTCCAGGAGCTTTACATCACTCCGTCGATGCTGAATAAAACCAAGTGGGACACGCTGGCGCAGGCGGCCAGGTGGTCAAGGGATAACGCTAAAGTGTTGGTGGATACCCACTGGATTGGCGGCGACCCAACGAAACTTGAAGCTTATGGCTGGGCATCGTGGAGCAAACAGAAAGCCATTCTGGGCCTGCGCAACCCGTCCGATAAGCCACAGACTTACTATCTGAATCTGGTGAAAGACTTCGAAATCCCGCGGGGTGAGGCGACACAATTATCGCTGAAAGCGGTATATGGTGATAACACAACGGTGCCTGCTGACTACAAAGATGCAATCGTAGTCACGCTTAAACCGTTTGAAACGCTGGTCTTTGAAGCCACGCCGGTGAAATAAACAAGAAAGGCCCGGCGTTCCGGGCCGTATTTCAAACCACCTGCCAGTGGCCCCCTTTATTAGGGCCTACTCGCCGAAGCCTCTCTTTAAGCTGTAACGATTTAAGGTGACGCTCTATTGTTTTTGATGATACATCCAGCCGTACGGCCAGGCTGACTGTAGTCAGTGAAGGATTGTCTTTTAACAAAAACCATATTTTTTGTTCCATCTCAGAAAGCGGTGGCGGCATTTCTTCCGACATTATCGTCGGCTGACCGAGCCCCTCACGCAACGCACCTGCCATGTTTTCCGACATAAATTCGACAAAGAGCGTGCAGTCACTGGCTTTATCGCACTGACCAAGGATCTGGTAATAACGCGTCTGCTGGAAGTGAATCAGCGTTTCAACAGGCAACCAGGCCAGCTCATTACGCCACTGACTAAGGATCAACGTCTGCCATAACCGACCCATTCGGCCATTTCCGTCGGAGAAAGGATGGATAAATTCAAATTCGTAATGGAAAACAGAGCTGGCGATCAACGGATGCAGGTCGGTTGTTTTCAGCCACGCCAGCAGGTCGCCAATCAGGCGCGGTAACTGTGAAGCAGGCGGTGCCATATGGATCAATTTTTTACCGCGATAGATCCCCACATCACCGGTTCTCAGCGCCCCGGGTACATCGACGAGCCCAGTCATCAGTATCCGATGTGCGTTCTGCAAATCCTTCAAAGACCACGCTTTCCAGGAAGTCATTTTCTCGTAAGCCTGAATAGCATTACGTACTTCCTGAATCTCTTTGGCAGGGGCCAGGACGCGTTTACCGTCCATAATCGCCGTCACCTGCTCCGTGGTTAATGAATTGTGCTCTATCGCCAGCGACGCCTGAATGGTTCGAATACGATTTTCTTTACGCAGCAACGGTGAAGTACGTCCGGACTGAGCCGCCCAGTGCCCCAGAAGCTCACCGATCTCAACCATCTTGTTGAGCATTATCGGCGTTATCGTAAAAGGAGGCTGATAGCGGCTCAATGCATCACTCCCCTTGCTGCTCCAGCGCATGCTTATAAAGCGCATTCTTCTTCACGCCGTGGATTTCGGCAGCGAGAGCCGCAGCTTTCTTCAGCGGGAGTTCCTTCTGCAACAGCGCCAGGGTACGCAGCGCTTCGGCAGGCAACGCATCGTCGCTTTGCACTTTGAAGCCTTCAATAATCAGCACCATTTCGCCTTTACGGCGGTTTTCGTCTTCCTTCACCCAGGTCAGCAGTTCACCCACCGGTGCGCCAGTAATGGTTTCCCAGGTTTTGGTCAGCTCGCGAGCCAGCACCACGTAACGGGATTCGCCGAGTACCGCCGTGATATCTTCCAGGCTTTCCAGCAGGCGGTGCGTGGATTCATAGAAAATCATCGTACGCGGCTCGTTTTCCAGCGCTCGCAGCGCATCGCGGCGGCCTTTGGATTTAGCGGGCAGAAAACCTTCGTAGCAGAATTTATCGGAAGGCAGCCCGGCAGCGCTCATGGCAGCAATGGCTGCACAAGGCCCAGGCAGCGGCACAACGCGGATCCCGGCTTCACGGCAGGTGCGTACAAGATGGTAGCCAGGATCGTTGATCAGCGGCGTGCCGGCATCAGAGACGAGGGCGATATTTTGCCCCTCTTTCAGCTTCGCCAGCAGCGTTTCTGCCTTTTGCTGTTCGTTATGATCGTGCAGCGCAAATAAGCGGGCGTTAATAGCAAAATGTTGTAGCAGTAAACCGGTATGACGGGTGTCTTCTGCGGCAATAAGATCAACAGCCTGCAACACGTCCAGCGCACGTTGGGTGATGTCGCCAAGATTACCGATTGGCGTGGGCACAATGTAGAGTTTGCCCTGAGAATTGTCCGCTGTTTCGCGTTGTTTCATTGTTTAGTCCGTATTGCCGATTTAATATTGAGCATTGAGCTAAAAAAATATCACTGGATACTTATGGTACCGTCAACATTTCTTCGTTCTAAAGCCGCGCGCTGCCTGCCTGTTATGCTGGCAGCGTTACTTTTCGCCGGCTGTGGCACTCAGCAAAGCGCCGATCAGAGCACCGCGCACCTTGAAGGCAGCGCACAGGCTGATTCCGGCTACTATTTGCAGCAGATGCAGCAAAGTTCAGATGATAGCAAGACCAACTGGCAATTACTCGCCATTCGTGCACTGCTGAAAGAGGGCAAGAGCCAGCAGGCGCTGGAGCTTTACGGCCAGCTGCCGCAGAAACTGAACAATACTCAGTCTCGTGAGCAGGCGCTGCTTGGCGCGGAGATTAAGCTCGCACAGAAAGATTTTGCCGGGGCGCAGGCGTTGCTGGCAAAAATCGATGTCGCCAGCCTGGAAAAAAATCAGCAGACGCGCTACTGGCAGGACGTGATTGTCGCCCAGCAAGGCCAGCCGTCTCTGATTTTGCTGGGGGCACTCATAGCGCAGGAGCAGCTGCTGACGTCTCCTCAGGATAAGCAGAAAAATATTGATGCCACCTGGCAGGCGCTCTCATCGATGACCAAAGATCAGGCCAATTCGCTGGTCATCAACGCCAATGATAACGTGCTGCAGGGCTGGCTCGACCTCCAGCGCGTCTGGTTTGATAACCGCAACGATCCGGACATGATGAAAGCTGGCATCCAGGACTGGAAAACCCGTTACCCGCATAACCCTGGCGCGAAAATGCTGCCGACGCAGCTGGTTAACGTCCAGAACTTCAAACCGGCTTCCACCGCAAAAATCGCCCTACTGTTGCCGCTGAACGGCCAGGCGGCGGTCTTCGGTCGCACCATTCGGCAAGGTTTTGAAGCAGCAAAAAATGGCAGCGCGGGTTCCGTAAGCGGTAATGCCGTGCCGGAACAAACGGCTCAGGCGGCTAATGTGCAGGACAACACCGTAGTCAGCCCTTCTCAGGCTGAAGTGACCGATTTGACCACTAGCCAGCCAGCCGTCGGTACTCAGGCAAATCCCGTTCAGGCCCCCACCTCTGCGGCGCCGGCTCCTCAGCAAACAACAGCACCTGAGCAACAGCCAGCAAACGCAACTCCTGCTGCACAGCCCGCAGCACCGATGAATACTTCGCCCACCGCGCAGCCTGCGGTGCAATCATCCGTAGAGCCAACCGCTCAGCCAGCCGTGGCAACGGCACCAGCCGCACCCTCCGCTGAGCTAAAAGTCTATGACACCACCACCGCCCCTCTGGACCAGATTTTAAATCAGGCTCAACAGGATGGCGTTTCCCTCGTGGTCGGTCCGCTGCTGAAGCCCGACGTTGACTCGTTGGTGAAGAGCAATACCAGCCTGAACGTCCTGGCGCTGAACCAGCCGGAAAGCGTGCAGAATAAAGCGAACGTCTGCTATTTTGCGCTCTCGCCGGAAGATGAAGCCCGCGATGCCGCGCGCCATATCCACGATCAGGGCAAGCAGTCTCCGCTGATCCTGATCCCGCGCAGCGCCTTTGGCGATCGTGTCGCCACAGCGTTCGCTCAGGTGTGGCAGAAAAACGGCGGCGGCGTTGTCCTGCAGCAGAAATTTGGTTCGGCCAATGAACTGCGCGGCAACGTGAACGGCGGCGGCGGTATCGCCCTGACCGGTAGCCCGGTGAGCGCCAGCCTGCCTCAGCAGCAGAGCGTAACCATCGGCGGCCTGACGATCCCGGCCCCACCGAGCGACGCGCAAATCACCGGCGGTGGTAAAGTGGATGCGGTATATATCGTGGCCACGCCGGAAGAAATTGCCTACATCAAGCCGATGATTGCGATGCGCAACGGCAGCCAGAGCGGCGCAACGCTTTATGCCAGCTCCCGCAGCGCACAGGGCACCGCTGGCCCGGATTTCCGTCTGGAGATGGATGGCCTGCAGTTCAGCGAAATTCCGATGCTGGCAGGCAGCAACCCGGCGCTGATGCAGCAGGCGCTGAGCGCCGTACGTAACGACTACTCGCTGGCCCGCCTGTACGCCATGGGCGCAGACGCCTGGACGTTAGCGAATCACTTCTCGCAGATGCGCCAGATGCCGGGTTTCGAAGTCAACGGTAACACCGGCGATCTGACCGCCGATCAGGATTGTGTGATCAACAGGAAGTTGTCATGGCTCAAATACCAGCAGGGACAGATGGTGCCGGCAAACTAAGCCGTAAACAGACCGGCGAGGCGTGGGAACAGCAGGCGCGTCGCTATCTGGAAAGCAAAGGACTGCGCTTTATCGCCGCCAACGTGCATGCGCGCGGCGGCGAGATCGATCTGATAATGAAAGACGGAGCAGTAACGGTATTTGTGGAAGTCCGTTATCGCACTTCCGCCCGCTTTGGCGGCGCGGCCGCCAGCGTGACACGCAGCAAACAATCAAAATTATTACAGACCGCTCGCTTGTGGCTTGCCCGCCACAATGGGAGTTTTGAAACTACGGATTGTCGTTTCGATGTGGTAGCCTTCACCGGCAGTCAGATCGAATGGTTGAAAAACGCCTTTGGCGAATAGCATCAATTAAGAATGTAAGGGATATCGTGCTCGACAGAATTAAAGCCTGCTTTACCGAAAGCATTCAGACCCAAATCGCCGCCGCAGAAGCGCTTCCGGACGCTATTTCGCGGGCCGCTATGACGCTGGTGCAGTCCCTGCTTAACGGCAACAAAATCCTCTGTTGTGGCAATGGCACCTCCGCCGCCAACGCACAGCATTTTGCTGCCTGTATGATCAACCGTTTTGAGACAGAGCGCCCTGGTTTACCTGCGATTGCACTTAATACCGATAATGTGGTCTTAACGGCGATTGCAAACGACCGTCTGCACGACGAAGTGTATGCCAAACAGGTTCGTGCGCTCGGCCACGCGGGGGACGTGCTGCTGGCAATTTCCACCAAAGGCAACAGCCGCGACATCGTGAAAGCCGTGGAGGCTGCCGTGACGCGCGACATGACCATTGTGGCACTCACCGGCTATGACGGCGGTGAGCTCGCCGGGCTGCTCGGCCCTCAGGATGTGGAAATCCGCATTCCCTCGCACCGTGGCGCACGCATTCAGGAGATGCACATGCTGACGGTAAACTGTTTATGCGATCTGATTGATAACACCCTCTTCCCACACCAGGACGATTAAGGAGTACTCATGAAGGCATTTTCGCCCCTCGCGGTTATTATTTCCGCGCTGCTGCTTCAGGGATGCGTTGCGGCAGCGGTAGTTGGCACCGCCGCGGTCGGCACTAAAGCAGCCACCGATCCCCGCACCGTGGGAACCCAGGTCGATGACAGCACGCTCGAACTGCGCGTGAACAGCGCCCTGAACAAAGATGAACAGCTGAAGAAAGAAGCACGCGTGAACGTGATGGCATGGCAGGGCAAAGTCCTGCTGACCGGCCAGTCACCGACAACCGATCTGGCCGCTCAGGCTAAGCAGATCGCCATGGGCGTCGAAGGCACGACCGAAGTATTTAACGAAATTCGTCAGGGCCAGCCGATTGGTCTGGGCACCGCCTCTTCGGATACCTGGATCACCACCAAAGTTCGCTCCCAGCTGTTGGGCAGCGATCAGGTGAAATCCTCGGCGGTAAAAGTCACTACGGAAAACGCAGAAGTGTTCCTGATGGGCAGCCTGACCGAACGCGAAGGAAAAGCCGCGGCGGATATCGCCAGCCGCGTTAGCGGAGTGAAGCACGTCACCACCGCCTTTACCATTATCAAGTAAACCCTTGCCGGGCTTGAGACTTTAGTTGCCTGATGGCGCTACGCTTATCAGGCCTGGAGGATTCGAATTAAAGGGAATCACAGGCCGGATAAGGCGTTTACGCCGCCATCCGGCAGAAACACAAAGCGGTTTGTCTCCATCTGAAGCCCGGCAAATGTTTACTACAGCAGCGCAATCCCGCCCGTCACAATCCCCGCCAGCGCCACCAGCCCGGCAGAGAGCCACAGCGCTTTAGCCGGAAACGCTTTACGCAGCATGATGAGCGACGGCAGGCTTAGCGCAGGCAGCGTAATCAGTAACGCAAGCCCGGGCGCCACGCCCATTCCGGCAAGCATCATAGTCTGAACAACAGGGATTTCCGCTGCGGTGGGGATCACAAACAGGCAACCAGCGACCGCCATCGCAATCACCCAGAACAGCGTATTGCCCACTGCGCCATCGGCATGCGGGAACAGCCAGACGCGCGCGGCCCCGAGGATCAGCACCGCCACGATATAAACCGGGATCGTATTCCAGAACAGCACCCACAGCGCTTTTCCCCAGCGAACCAGAAACGGCGTGGTCTCAGCCTCTGACAAAACGTCAGGCACTACGGGCTGCACGGCGGCGGGCTCTTTTACCCATTTCTGCACCAGCGTGGCGACAATCAGCACCGTCGCGAATCCTGCGACTAACCGGATCAGGGTAAACTGCCAGCCAAGTACAAACCCCATAAAAATCAGCGTGGCCGGGTTCAGCAGCGGATTGCCAAGCCAGAACGCCAGCGCCCCGCCCATCGAAACCTGCTGGCGGCGCATTCCGGCCGCAACCGGCGCAGCACAGCAGGTACACATCATGCCCGGCAGGGAAAACAGCGTGCCAAACAGCGTGCCGCGAAACCGTGGTTGTCCAAGTGTGCGCATCAACCAGTCGCGTGGGATCAACACCTGTATCAGCGAACCCAGCAATACGCCCAGCACAGCGGCTTTCCATACGGCAAGAAAATAAACCATCGCGTAATCCAGTGCCGCCCGCAGCGGATTCTCAGCCGCCTGAGCCAGGATGGATTTTCCGATGCTGTGGGTGTCTGCGGCGGTGAAAGCTTTACCGTAATAGGGCTGCCATTTCACATACCAAAGGCCGACGATAACAACGAGGAAAAACAGGGCAGGCTTCCACCACACCAGTGGAGATGCCGCCTGAGAGGAAGACTGACCAGCCATACCGTACTCCGGAAAGGAAAGTGATAGTGGAGCCGAATCTTACGCCTGGCGTGCCGCTATTTCACGTAATTTTGCTGAGGTTAAAACGGTGACGCCGGGTCTGGCGGGTTCCAGCGCCTCGGTCAGCAGCGCCCGTGCCACATCGCGCGCTTCAATGGATTTCCAGTTTCCGGGCAGAAGTGAGAACACCGGAGCCAAAAGGGATTCATTCAGGCGTCGTCGATCGCGATCGCCAAGCAACATAGACGGGCGAGCAATCGTCAGCTGCGGCCAGTTCTGGGCGATCAGCGCCTCTTCCATTTCGCCTTTCACACGATTATATAAAAATGGTGAGTGAGCATTCGCTCCTATCGCACTGACCACCAGCATGTGTTTGGCTCCAAGGCGCTGCCCGGTTAGCGCAGTATCCACCACCAGCGTGTAATCGGCGTGCACGAAAGCCTCTTTGCTCCCCGCTTCACGACGCGTGGTGCCCAGACAGCAAAAAACAATATCAACCGGGGCCGTCACCTGCGCCAGCGCATCGGTGAGCTGCGGATCCCAGGGATTGAGAACATCGACCGGCTTATCCGGGAGAGGACGCCGGGTCGCGGCGGTAATCCGGGTGATGCGCGGTTCCTGAACCATCATTCGCAGTAAGTGCCCACCAACCAGCCCCGTGGCGCCAGTAATCAGTACATGACTCATCATTCCTCCTTTGCAGATTATTCCGTGTTGAGAATTCAACGACAGCACCCAGACTTAATACTCTGAGTCATTATTGACCATTCTGGAGAATCTATATCTCTGAAATCAGAACAACGGAGGAATGATGAGCAAGAAAATCGCAGTCCTGATCACCGATGAGTTTGAAGATTCAGAGTTTACCTCGCCCGCCACCGAGTTCAAAAAAGCAGGTCATGAAGTTATCACTATTGAAAAGCAGGCGGGTAAACAGGTTAAAGGCAAAAAGGGCGATGCCGTGGTGGTTATCGATAAAGCCATTGATGATGTACGCCCGGCAGACTTTGATGCGCTGCTGTTGCCCGGCGGCTATTCGCCGGACCAGCTTCGCGGCGATGAGCGTTTTGTCACTTTCACGCGCGACTTTGTGAACAGCGGTAAGCCCGTCTTTGCCATTTGCCATGGCCCACAGCTGCTGATCAGCGCCGATGTAATTCGGGGCAGGAAACTGACTGCCGTGAAGCCGATTGTGGTGGATGTGAAAAACGCCGGGGGGGATTTTTACGATCGCGAAGTGGTGGTCGACAACAATCAGCTGGTGACCAGCCGCACGCCGGACGATTTACCGGCGTTTAACCGCGAGGCGCTGGTGCTACTCGGCAGATAACTGACGTTGCCAGTGGAATTTTTTTCCAAAGCCCAGCGTGTTGTCGGTGAATTTCAGTTCATCAATACGAATTTCCCAGACCGGCGCGGGCATCATTCTGGCAACAGGAAAACGGCGAAGGTAGCGCTGGCGAGCAGCGGCGCTCTCTTCGCCTTCCAGCAGACGAATCTCTCCGCAAAACTGCACTCCACGAATTAGCGCTACGTTTTTAGGCTGCCCGTTAACGGTGCCGGCAACGGTCGCACGTCTGCCGCTCATTTGCGCATGGCGGGTAGACTTTTCGCTGAGCAGCCAGAACACCACTTTTTCACGATCGTAGAGATAAAACGCGCTGGCAGCCCACAGATTGCCATCCTTTGCCACGCTCCAGCTGACAACGTGCTGTTTTTCCAGCCATCGGCTGGCGATTGCCAGTGACTCCATTTTTGCTCTCCCCCGTGCTATGGTGCGCTCACCTTAACACAGGAGCCGAAACGTGTGCTGGTTTGTCTATTTGGTTCGAAGCGCGGATAACCGCCTGTATACGGGCATCACCACCGACGTGGAACGCCGCCTTTCAGAGCATCAGTCAGGAAAAGGCGCGAAGGCGCTGCGAGGAAAAGGTGAGCTTACGCTGGCCTTTGCCAAAGAAGTGGGCGATCGCTCACTGGCCTTACGGGTGGAATATCAGATAAAGCAGTTGACGAAGCGCCAGAAAGAGCGCCTCGTCCTCGGGGATGAATCGTTTGAGACGCTGCTGTCGGGTCTCAGAAGCGATTGAAGTGGTCGCAGTATTCGACCAGGCCATGCACGCCGTTAAGGGCATCGTCGGCCAGAGGACGAACCAGGAACGCCGCTTCGGTGCCCGGCCAGCGGCAGCGTAAATCAAAGCGTGCAGCCGGTTCGAAACCGAGCTTGCCGTACAGCGCCGGGTCGCCAAGGGTGACAACGGCGGCGTAGCCAAACTCGTTGAGCGAATCGAGCCCTTCGAACACCAGCTGACGACCAATGCCCTGCCCCTGGTACTCCTTCGCCACGGCCAGCGGCGCCAGGCCAACCCACTGAAGCTCTTCGCCCTCAACGCTGACCGGGCTGAAGGCCACGTAGCCAACCACTTGCCCCTCGTCATCCGTCGCGACCAGGCCCAGCGTAATCAGGCCATCTTCCCGTAGGGAATGCACCAGATCCGCTTCGCCGTCGCCCGCAAATTCACGGCGCAGCAGCGCGTCAATACCTGGCGCGTCGATTCCAATTTCCACTCGAATCAGCATGGCTCACCTACCGATGTGTTTCTGGTTTGTGGCGGATTCTGCAATCCGGCCTCAACAAAGTCCGCCAGCTGCATCAGCATGATACGCAGTGCTTTTGGCATCTGCTCAAGCTCAATGGCGTCCATCAGGTTTTTGACATACAGCCCAAGCTCCGTGTCGCCTTCAATCACCAGGCGGCGCTGGAAGAAGAGCGTATCCGGATCCTGCTTGCGGGCCGCAATCATCAGCAGATCGCTGGCATCGGCGCTGAAGCTCACGTCGGCATCAGCGCTATGGCTGACGACCAGGCGGTCATTCTCAACGGAGGTGAACCAGCGCAGGCCGATGTCGCGCACCTCAATGCTTAACCAGCGGCCTTCCAGAAAATCCAGTTCGCCATCCGCCAGTGCCTGGCGGAACTGCCAGCTTAGCACCTGTTCCAGGACCTGACGTTTTAGCGCGAACGGTGTGACTTTTACCGGAACGCTCATCAGAGTCGGGCCCATCTGTACCAGGCGTGAACGCAGTTTATCCAACACGAGCTTTACTCCCTCAATGCAATAGTCCGTTTATTTTGCCATATCCGCCAGACAACATAGCGGCGTATATCAACAATTCTGTCAGTAGCCATTACGTACGAATGACACCCTGAATGCGCTTTTAACTGCCTCAAATCAAAAATTGTCGACGAGAGGTTAACTAAAATCCTCGTTCGTTAACAATCGCGGCCCCTGGGTCGCTGCTTTCAGGAAACATTATGGAGCTGCTCTGTCCTGCCGGAAACCTCCCGGCGCTTAAGGCGGCCATCGAAAACGGTGCCGATGCGGTGTATATCGGACTGAAAGATGATACCAACGCCCGCCATTTTGCCGGTCTGAACTTTACCGAAAAAAAACTGCAGGAAGCGGTCAATTTTGTTCACCAGCATCGCCGCAAGCTGCATATTGCCATTAATACGTTCGCTCACCCGGACGGCTACGCCCGCTGGCAGCGTGCAGTGGATATGGCCGCTCAGCTCGGCGCCGATGCGCTGATTCTTGCCGACATCGCGATGCTTGAATATGCCGCCGAGCGCTACCCACACATCGAGCGTCACGTTTCCGTTCAGGCTTCGGCCACCAATGAAGAGGCCGTTCGCTTCTATCATCGTCACTTTGACGTGGCTCGCGTTGTGCTGCCGCGCGTACTTTCTATTCATCAGGTTAAGCAACTCGCGCGCACCACGCCAGTTCCGCTGGAAGTTTTTGCTTTCGGCAGCCTGTGCATTATGGCTGAAGGCCGCTGCTATCTCTCCTCTTATTTAACGGGGGAGTCGCCGAATACCGTGGGGGCATGTTCCCCGGCGAAGTATGTTCGCTGGCAGCAAACGCCTCAGGGCCTGGAGTCACGCCTGAACGACGTGCTGATCGACCGCTATCAGGACGGCGAGAACGCAGGCTATCCAACCCTGTGTAAAGGCCGCTATCTGGTGGACGGCGAGCGCTATCACGCACTGGAAGAACCGACCAGCCTCAACACGCTGGAGCTGCTGCCGGAACTGCTTGCTGCCAACATCGCCTCGGTGAAAATCGAAGGCCGCCAGCGTAGCCCGGCGTACGTCAGCCAGGTGGCGAAAGTGTGGCGTCAGGCCATCGACCGCTGCATGGCCAATCCGCAAAACTTCGTGCCGCAGCCCGCCTGGATGGAGGCGCTCGGCGCCATGTCCGAAGGCACCCAGACCACGCTTGGAGCCTACCACCGCAAGTGGCAGTAAGGAATACGATGAAATATTCATTGGGACCAGTCCTTTACTACTGGTCAAAAGAGACGCTGGAGGATTTCTACCAGCAGGCGGCTCAGAGCAGCGCCGACACGATTTACCTCGGTGAAGCGGTGTGCAGCAAGCGCCGCTCCACCAAAGTGGGCGACTGGCTGGAGATGGCAAAGTCGCTTGCGGGCAGCGGCAAACAGGTCGTCATTTCAACGCTGGCGCTGGTGCAGGCATCGTCTGAACTTAACGAGCTGAAGCGCTACGTCGACAACGGTGATTTCCTGCTGGAAGCCAGTGATCTTGGGGTAGTGAACCTGTGCGCCGATCGCAAGCTGCCCTTCGTCGCCGGTCATGCGCTGAACTGCTACAACGCGGTCACGCTCCGCCTGCTGCAAAAGCAGGGCATGATGCGCTGGTGCATGCCGGTGGAGCTTTCCCGCGACTGGCTGGTGAATTTACTCCAGCAGTGCGAAGCGCTGGGGATCCGCGATAAGTTTGAGGTCGAAGTACTGAGCTATGGCCATCTGCCGCTCGCGTATTCTGCCCGCTGTTTCACCGCGCGTTCGGAAGATAAACCGAAGGACGAGTGTGAAACCTGCTGCATCAAGTACCCGAACGGGCGCGATATGCTGTCGCAGGAAAACCAGCAGGTGTTTGTGCTGAACGGCATTCAGACCATGAGCGGCTACGTCTATAACCTTGGCAACGAGCTCAAATCGATGCAGGGACTGGTGGATATGGTGCGCCTGTCACCGCTCGGGATGGAGACGTTCGCCATGATCGACGCCTTCCGCGCTAATGAAAACGGCGCAGCCCCGCTCGCCCTGGAAGCACACAGCGACTGTAACGGCTACTGGAAGCGTCTGGCTGGGCTGGAATTACAGGCCTGATAAGCGCAGCTCCATCAGGCATTTTCTGCCCGTTAGCCATTTTATAAAGCTCACTTTGTTAACTACGGTTATCATTTTTTAATGCACTATTAAAAAATATGCCGATGACAAAGTGAGCCGTTATGACTGATAAACAAATTGCGTTTTCGGTGCTCGATCTGGCACCGATCCCCCAGGGTTCTTCCGCAAAAGAAGCCTTTTCTCATTCGCTCGATCTCGCCCGCCTCGCCGAGAAACGCAGCTATCATCGCTACTGGTTAGCCGAACACCACAACATGACCGGGATCGCCAGCGCCGCCACCTCCGTGCTGATTGGCTATCTGGCCGCCAATACCACGACGCTGCATCTGGGCTCGGGCGGCGTGATGCTGCCTAACCACTCCCCGCTGGTGATTGCTGAGCAGTTCGGTACGCTGAACACGCTCTATCCTGGCCGTATCGATTTGGGCTTAGGCCGCGCGCCGGGCAGCGATCAGCCGACCATGCGCGCCCTGCGTCGCCATATGGGTGGCGATATTGATAACTTCCCACGCGATGTGGCGGAACTGGTGGACTGGTTTGATGCCCGCGATCCGCACCCGCAGGTGCGCCCGGTGCCGGGCTATGGTGAAAAAATTCCGGTATGGCTGTTGGGCTCGAGCCTGTACAGCGCCCAGCTTGCCGCTCAGCTCGGTCTGCCGTTTGCCTTCGCCTCTCACTTCGCGCCGGACATGCTGTTCCAGGCGCTGCATCTCTACCGCACGCAGTTCAAACCCTCTGAGCGCCTGGCAAAACCTTATGCGATGGTGTGCATCAATATCATCGCCGCCGACAGCAACCGCGACGCGGAATTCCTTTTTACTTCCATGCAGCAGGCGTTTACGAATTTACGTCGCGGTGAAACCTCGCAGCTGCCGCCGCCGATTCAGAATATGGATCAGTTCTGGTCGCCCTCTGAAAAATACGGCGTCGATAACGCGCTCGGTATGTCGCTGGTGGGTGATAAAGCGAAGATTCGCCACGGGCTTGAGTCAGTGTTGCGTGAAACGCAGGCGGACGAAATCATGGTTAACGGGCAGATCTTCGATCATCAGGCGCGCTTGCATTCATTCGATCTGGCGATGCAGGTGAAAGAAGAATTAGTGGGGTAATTTTTTGCCGGATGGCGGCTACGCCCTATCCGGCCTGTTGGATGCTGTAGGCCCGGTAAGCGTAGCGCCACCGGGCATTTTGGTTACTGATAAACCGGCAACAGGTTAAAGCTCGACAGGAAATGCACTACCGCATTGCCGATACCAAAGACCAGGATCAGCGCAATCATCGGTTTGCCGCCCCAGACGCGGAACTGCGGGCTGCCAAAGCGCTTGCGGGATTTACGTGCCAGCAGCGCCGGAACGATTGCCGCCCAGATGGTTGCCGCGAGGCCTGCATAACCAATCGCGTACAGGAACCCATTTGGCCACAGCAGGCCGCCAGCGATTGGCGGCGCGAAGGTCAGTAACGCCGTCTTAAAACGTCCCAATCCCGAATCATCAAACTTGAACAGATCGGCCAGGTAGTCGAACAGGCCAAGCGTCACGCCAAGGAAAGAGCTGGCCACCGCAAAGTTAGAGAACACAACCAGCAGCAGATCCAGGCTGCGGCTGTTCAGAACACCGCTCAGCGCCTGTACCAGCACGTCAATGTTGCCGCCCTTCTGGGCGATGCCGATAAATTCAGGACGAGGGATATTCCCCATCGTACCCAGCAGCCAGACAACGTACAGACCGAGCGCCAGTAGCGTACCGTAGACCAGGCACTTCACGATGGTCTGCGGGTCTTTGCCGTAATACTTCATCAGGCTCGGCACGTTGCCGTGGTAGCCGAAGGATGCCAGGCAGAACGGCAGCGTCATCAGCAGATAAGGCAGATACGAGGTGTTCTGCTGCGCGACGTTGAACAGCGTGGGTGCTTCAACGTGGCCGAGCAGGCTGCCAAACATCAGGAAGAAAGTGATCACTTTCGCCCCCAGCACAATCGCCGTCATGCGGCTGACCGCTTTAGTACTGAGCCACACAACAAAGGCCACCAGCAGGGCAAAACCAAAACCGGCAAGGCGCGGCGGAACATTCAGCGACATTTCACTGAACGTGTGGTGCAGGATCGAGCCGCTCGCCGAGATATAGGCATAGGTCAGGATATAGAGCACAAAGGCGATCGACAGGCCGTTAATCAGGTTCCAGCGCTTGCCCAGCAGATCTTTGGTGATAGTGTCAAAGCTCGAACCTGTGCGGTAGTTAAGGTTAGCCTCAAGGATCATCAGCCCGGAGTGCAGCATACAAAACCAGGTAAATACCAGCGCCGCCAGCGACCAGAAGAACCACGCCCCGGACATGACCACCGGCAGCGAGAACATGCCTGCCCCGATAATGGTGCCGCCGATGATCACCACTCCGCCAATCAATGATGGCCGGGTGGCTGTGGTAGTGAGTGTCGCCATGTTACTGCTCTCCTGAAAAATCGTGCTGCCTGTTTACGCGAAGCACTGTACCAGTACACGAGTACAATTGAAATAAAAAAAGCCCCGATAACTATGACCGGGGCTGTATCGTTTACTTTACGTCAGAAAACGCAGTTTTTTATCGGGCAATTACGCTTCGGTCGGACGACGACGTACTGGCGCATCATCACGACGTGGTGCACGACCACCTTCGCGACGCTCACCGCTGAAACGGCCTGCGCCACCTTCACGGCGTTCACCGCTGAAGCGACGACCTTCACCGCGACCACCTTCACGACGCTCACCGCCAAAGCCACGACCACCGTTACCGCCACGACGCTCACCGCCGCTGTGAGGCTGTGCATCACCCAGCAGCTGCATGTTCATCGGCTTGTTCAGGATGCGGGTACGCGTGAAGTGCTGCAGTACTTCGCCCGGCATGCCTTTCGGCAGTTCGATAGTAGAGTGAGTGCCGAACAGCTTGATGTTGCCGATATAACGGCTGCTGATGTCACCTTCGTTCGCGATAGCACCAACGATGTGACGCACTTCAACACCGTCATCACGACCCACTTCAATGCGATAGAGCTGCATATCACCCACGTCACGACGTTCACGACGCGGACGCTCTTCACCGTTACGATCGCCACGCGGGCCACGATCGTTACGGTCGCCACGACGTTCGAAACGATCGTCACGATCGCGGAATTCACGCTTAGGACGCATCGGCGCATCTGGTGGAACGATCAGGGTACGTTCGCCCTGGGCCATTTTCAGCAGCGCTGCGGCCAGGGTTTCCATATCCAGTTCACCTTCAGTGCCTTCCGGCTGCATTTTGGTCAGCAGGTTACGGTACTGATCCAGATCGCTGCTTTCCAGCTGCTGCTGTACTTTGGCCGCGAATTTTTCCAGACGACGTTTGCCCAGCAGTTCTGCGTTTGGCAGTTCGACTTCAGGAATGGTCAGCTTCATCAGACGTTCGATGTTGCGCAGCAGACGACGCTCGCGGTTCTCAACGAACAGCAGCGCACGGCCAGCACGACCCGCACGACCGGTACGACCGATACGGTGAACGTAAGACTCGGTATCCATAGGGATATCGTAGTTAACCACCAGGCTGATACGCTCAACGTCCAGGCCACGAGCCGCAACGTCGGTCGCGATCAGGATGTCCAGACGACCGTCTTTCAGGCGATCCAGAGTCTGCTCACGCAGGGACTGGTTCATGTCACCGTTCAGCGCGGCGCTGTTGTAACCGCTGCGCTCCAGCGCTTCAGCCACTTCCAGGGTCGCATTTTTGGTACGAACGAAGATAATCGCCGCGTCAAAATCTTCTGCTTCCAGGAAACGCACCAGCGCTTCGTTCTTACGCATGCCCCAGACGGTCCAGTAGCTCTGGCTGATGTCAGGGCGGGTCGTTACGCTGGATTGAATGCGAACTTCCTGCGGCTCTTTCATGAAGCGACGGGTAATGCGACGGATAGCTTCCGGCATCGTTGCGGAGAACAGCGCGGTCTGATGACCTTCCGGGATCTCCGCCATAATGGTTTCTACGTCTTCGATGAAGCCCATGCGCAGCATTTCGTCAGCTTCATCCAGAACCAGACCGCTCAGCTTAGAGAGGTCCAGAGTGCCGCGTTTCAGGTGATCCAGCAGACGACCCGGCGTACCGACGACGATCTGTGGGCCCTGACGCAGAGCGCGTAACTGCACGTCATAACGCTGGCCACCGTAAAGGGCAACCACGTTTACGCCGCGCATGTGTTTGGAGAAATCCGTCATCGCTTCAGCAACCTGTACCGCCAGTTCGCGGGTCGGTGCCAGCACCAGAATCTGTGGTGCTTTCAGCTCAGGATCAAGATTGTTGAGCAGCGGAAGAGAGAACGCTGCAGTTTTCCCGCTGCCGGTCTGGGCCATACCCAGAACGTCGCGGCCACCCAGCAGGTGAGGAATACACTCAGCCTGGATTGGAGATGGTTTTTCGTAACCCAGATCGGTAAGGGCTTCAAGGATAGGAGCCTTCAGGCCCAGATCTGCAAAAGTGGTTTCGAATTCAGCCATGTAGTACGTGTGCCTCAAAATCAATGGCGGCCAGTCTACATAACTCATCGTGAAAACTTAGGGTCATTTTCATTGAAAAGTGTGAACCGGCTCAAATTAGGTGGATTAACGAACAATAAAGCCCTCACCCGTGAAGGTGATGGCAATCAAAAAAGATTATGGGCTGATTTGTTCGTCAGCTATTGCTGGTCCGATTCTGCCAGGTCATCTTGCTCCTGGCCCAAGAGCGCTAATTCCAACAATGCGTATCGGTGCTCAACGAAGTTATGAACGTTGTTAGCAACCGCCAGTTTGAACAGTGCCGCAGCGCTGTCCTTGTCCCCCAGACTTAGGTAGTACTTACCTAAATAGAAGTTTGTTTCACTGAGATGCTCAGCGAGCGAGGTGTTATCCGTTGCGTCTGCCTTCAGTCTGTCCATCAGCGTTGCTTCGCTAATGTTACCGAGGTAGAACTCGACAATGTTCCATCCCCATTGCTCTTTGTCCGATTTTTCGAAGCGCTGCTTAAGCGCTACAACAGCCTGCTTCTCATCGAGCTTCTGCTCAACGATGTAAAGCCACAGGCTACGGAAAGGATCATTGGGATCGTCTTGATAAAACGCCAGCAGATCATCTTGCGCTAACTTATCACGACCACCGTAATACAATGCGATGCCGCGATTTAAGTATGCGTAATTGTAAGTTGGATCAAGCTCAAGTACAGAATCAAACGCTTCATAGGCAGCATCAAAATTGCCTGCCTGCGTTAAATAAATGCCTAAGTAATTGAATACTTCAGGCATATCGGGTCTGATAGCCAGCGCTTGCGAAAAATCGTTACGCGCCAGTGCTCTCAAACCGAGACTATCATACAACACTCCGCGCTCATATAAAAGCTGTGCGCGTTCATCATCGGTTAAAGCCCGACTGGCAAGAATCTGTTCCATACGGGCCAGAATCACTTCCTGCTGTAAAGTCGGTTGCAATGGTACCGCCAGAACTTCACTCTTACGCCAGGCAGAGTTGCTGCATCCTGCCAGCGTGAGTGCTGTCGCAACGAAACACCAGCGCAAAAAAGGCTTCATTTCCCACTCCCGAAGACAACAATTGGATGAACGTCCTGTTCCCCGGCTGCTAACAAGCGTCCTGCCCGGGATACGCCCTCCGCAATGGCGGAGGGCTAACGGCAACCTTACTCGCCCTGTTCCGCTGCCGGTGCTTCCGGCGCGGCCGCAGGCTGAGTCTGCTCGGTCGCTTCTTTAATGCTCAGACGTACGCGGCCCTGGCGATCAACTTCCAGAACTTTCACCGGTACTTCCTGACCCATCTGCAGATAGTCAGTCACTTTCTCAACGCGCTTATCGGCGATCTGAGAGATATGAACCAGACCTTCTTTACCGCCACCGATCGCCACGAATGCGCCGAAGTCGACGATGCGAGTCACTTTACCGTTGTAGATACGACCCACTTCGATTTCAGCAGTGATCTCTTCAATACGGCGAATGGCGTAGGCCGCTTTGTCACCGTCGGTCGCTGCGATTTTAACGGTACCGTCATCTTCGATTTCGATGGTGGTGCCGGTTTCTTCCGTCAGCGCACGGATAACAGAACCGCCTTTACCGATAACATCTTTGATCTTATCTGGGCTGATCTTAATGGTGTGGATACGCGGTGCGAATTCAGAGATATCGCCACGCGGTGCGTTGATTGCCTGTTCCATCACGCCCAGGATATGCAGACGCGCACCTTTAGCCTGATTCAGAGCAACCTGCATGATCTCCTTGGTGATACCTTCAATTTTGATATCCATCTGCAAAGCAGAGATACCGTCGCGGGAGCCCGCTACTTTGAAGTCCATATCGCCCAGGTGATCTTCATCACCGAGGATGTCAGACAGCACAACGAAGTTGTCGCCTTCTTTCACCAGACCCATTGCGATACCTGCAACGGCAGATTTCACCGGCACGCCTGCGTCCATCAGTGCCAGAGAAGCACCGCATACGGAAGCCATGGAGGAAGAACCATTGGATTCGGTAATTTCAGAAACCACACGTACGGTGTACGGGAATTCTTCGGTGGTTGGCATGACTGCCAGCACGCCGCGCTTCGCCAGACGACCGTGACCAATTTCACGACGCTTCGGAGAACCGACCATGCCGGTTTCGCCTACGGAGTACGGAGGGAAGTTGTAGTGGAACAGGAAGCTGTCAGTACGCTCGCCCATCAGTTCGTCGATGTTCTGTGCGTCACGCGCCGTACCCAGAGTTGCCGTTACCAGCGCCTGAGTTTCGCCACGGGTGAACAGCGCGGAACCGTGAGTACGCGGCAGTACGCCAGTGCGCACGTCCAGACCACGGATCATGTCTTTTTCACGACCATCGATGCGTGGTTCGCCAGCCAGCACGCGGCTACGAACGGCATTTTTCTCGATGTCATGCAGAATATCGCCCAGCTCGTTTGCGTCCAGGGATTCGTCTTCAGCGACAAGCGTCGCGATAACTTCAGATTTGATAGCATCAATCTGAGCGTAACGTTCCTGCTTGTCAGTGATGCGGTAAGCATCGCTCAGACGCGCTTTAGCCAGCTCGGAAACACGTGCATTCAGCGCTTCGTTAACGGCTTCTGGCTGCCAGTCCCAACGTGGTTTACCGGCTTCTTTCACCAGGTCGTTGATGTTCTGAATAACAACCTGCTGCTGCTCGTGACCGAACACCACAGCGCCCAGCATCTGATCTTCGCTCAGCAGCTCTGCTTCGGATTCAACCATCAGCACAGCGGCTTCAGTACCGGCAACAACCAGATCCAGTTTGCTGGTTTTCAGCTCTTCCTGGGTTGGGTTCAGCACGTACTGGTCGTTGATGTAACCAACGCGAGCGGCACCAATTGGGCCGTTGAATGGAATACCGGACAGCGACAGCGCAGCGGATGCACCGATCATTGCCACGATATCCGGGTTAACCTGTGGGTTTACGGAAACAACGGTCGCGATAACCTGAACTTCGTTAACGAAGCCTTCCGGGAACAGCGGGCGAACCGGGCGGTCAATCAGACGCGCGATCAGGGTTTCGCCTTCGCTTGGACGGCCTTCACGACGGAAGAAACCACCCGGGATTTTACCGGCAGCGTAGGTACGCTCCTGGTAGTTAACGGTCAGAGGGAAGAAGTCCTGGCCTGGTTTCGCTTTTTTCTGACCAACAACGGTCACGAAGACCGCAGTGTCATCCATGCTAACCATAACGGCAGCCGTCGCCTGACGTGCCATCATGCCGGTTTCCAGAGTGACCGTGTGCTGGCCATACTGGAATTTACGAACGATCGGATTCAGCAAAATTTTTATCCTTTCAAAATGGTGAGCGCGCATTAGCGAATGCACCGCTCAGAGAACCGATCCTCTTGCATCCTCGCGACTAATGACAGCCTTAACGACTGGTAAGGCTGTCATTAGTCGCGCGAAACTCTGCAATGAAGATCATTTATCGCATCAATACAAACAATACATGAGTTTCAGCCTGATTGCTGCCATCTGGTTGAAAAAAGGGGCCATAAAGGCCCCTCTTTCTGAAACTCGCCAGAATTAGCGACGCAGACCCAGACGCTCGATCAGCGCAGTGTAGCGTGCTACATCTTTACGTTTCAGGTAGTCGAGCAGTTTACGACGCTGAGAAACCATACGCAGCAGACCACGACGGCTGTGGTGATCTTTTTTGTGCTCAGAGAAGTGACCCTGCAGGTGGTTGATCTGAGCGGTCAGCAGTGCAACCTGAACTTCGGTAGAACCGCTGTCGTTAGAACCACGACCAAACTCGGAAACGATTTTTGCTTTAGCTTCAACGCTTAGAGACATTTTAAACTCCAGAATAAAATAGGAAAAAGGGTGCCGATCTCTAATTCAGCGACCCCAGGATTAACGCACTGACGCAGGCTGGCCTTTGTTCAGGCGTTAAGCGGCAATATTCTACCCGCAGCGACCTGTTATCGCAAGGCAGGCGATTATTCCGAATACTCAACCACCAGACGACGCGGGGCAACGCGGCCTTCGTCATCAATTTCACCCATACCGATAAACTTGCCATCATCGCCTTCCGTCACGCGGACCAGACCACTCACCTGCACGTTCGCCGAACGCACCGGATTACCGTTTTTAAAGTAAACGGAGGAGGTCAGCGGCAGATTGACGATCGGGAAGTCGGCAGCCGGACTGTCCATTGGCATCAGCAAAGGATCCAACAGCTGTGCTGCAGGAATATCCTGAGATTCCGCCTGTGCGACCAGCGCCTGCAAATGCTCCAGCGTCACCATCCGCTCGACCGGATAGCGGCTGACGGCCAGACGACGCAGCCTGATCACATGCGCACCGCAGCCAAGCTTTTCACCGAGATCGTCGATAATCGTCCGGATATAAGTCCCTTTTGAGCAGTGGATCTCCAGCTCCAGTTCATCACCTTCGTGGCGAAGGAACAGCAGCTCATACACCGTAATTGGACGAGCTTCGCGAGGCACATCAATGCCCTGACGGGCATATTCGTAGAGCTTTTTACCCTGATATTTCAGCGCCGAATACATCGATGGCACCTGCATGGTATCGCCGCGGAAGCTTTCCAGCGCGCTCGCCAGATCGGTAGCGCTGAACGTCAGCGGACGCTCTTCCACCACCTGCCCATCGGCATCCGACGTATCGGTACGCTGTCCAAGCTTCGCAATCACGCGATAGCGCTTATCGGAGTCCAGCAGGTACTGGGAAAACTTGGTGGCTTCGCCAAGACAGACCGGCAGCATACCGGTCGCCAGCGGATCCAGCGCCCCGGTGTGCCCGGCACGGTTAGCGTTATAGAGACGCTTCACCTTTTGCAGCACATCATTGCTCGACGCCCCCTGCGGTTTATCCAGCAGGAGCACGCCATGAATGTCGCGACCACGACGACGAGGACGACTCATCAGTCCTCCTTGTTGTCGTCCGGGTTCACACGACGCTCATCGTCATGACGCACCACGTTAGTCACCAGGTTAGACATGCGCATCCCTTCTACCAGCGAGTTATCGTAGAAGAAGGTCAACTCTGGCACGATGCGCAGACGCATTGCTTTACCGAGCAGGCTACGGATGAAGCCTGATGCGTCCTGCAGCGCGCGGATGCCCGCTTTCACCGCAGCTTCATCTTTATCGTTCAGGAAGGTCACGAACACTTTGGCATATGCCAGATCGCGGGAGACTTCCACACCGGAAACGGTCGTCATCAGGCCCAGACGAGGATCTTTGATTTCGCGCTGCAGGATGATAGCAATCTCTTTTTGCAGCTCCTGGGATACGCGCTGCGGGCGACCAAATTCTTTCGCCATAATAAATTCTCCAGACAAAAAAGGGGCTATCAGCCCCTTTTGAAATTCATGCCGGGTGGCGCCTCGCTTACCCGGCCTACAATCTGAACTAATCTGCGGTAGATTAATCGATGCTGCGCTGGATCTCGATGATCTCGAACACTTCGATCATATCGCCGACGCGAACGTCGTTGTAGTTCTTCACGCCGATACCACATTCCATGCCGTTACGGACTTCGTTGGCATCATCTTTGAAGCGGCGCAGAGATTCCAGCTCGCCTTCATAGATAACCACGTTGTCGCGCAGGACGCGGATTGGGTTGTGACGTTTGACCACACCTTCGGTAACCATACAGCCTGCGATGGCACCAAATTTCGGCGATTTAAACACGTCACGCACTTCAGCCAGACCGATGATCTGCTGTTTCAGCTCTGGTGACAGCATGCCGCTCATTGCTGCTTTCACTTCGTCGATCAGGTTATAGATGACGGAGTAGTAACGCAGATCCAGGCTTTCGGCATCGATTACTCGGCGCGCAGAGGCATCTGCACGGACGTTGAAGCCAACCAGAATCGCGTTGGATGCCGCAGCAAGCGTCGCGTCGGTTTCGGTGATACCACCTACGCCAGAACCGATGATCTTCACTTTCACTTCGTCAGTAGAAAGCTTCAGCAGAGAATCGGAGATCGCTTCGACAGAGCCCTGTACGTCGGCTTTCAGCACAACGTTCACTTCGTGAACTTCGCCTTCGGTCATGTTGGCAAACATGTTTTCCAGCTTGGACTTCTGCTGACGCGCCAGTTTAACTTCACGGAATTTGCCCTGACGATACAGCGCAACTTCACGCGCTTTCTTCTCGTCACGAACAACCGTTACTTCGTCACCGGCAGCCGGAACGCCTGACAGACCGAGGATTTCCACCGGAATAGACGGACCTGCTTCCAGTACTTCCTGACCCAGTTCGTTACGCATCGCACGAACGCGACCGTACTCGAAGCCACACAGCACGATGTCGCCTTTGTGCAGGGTACCTTCACGAACCAGCACGGTAGCAACCGGACCACGACCTTTATCCAGGAAGGATTCGATTACGGCACCGCTTGCCATGCCGTTGCGAACGGCTTTTAGCTCCAGAACTTCAGCCTGCAGCAGGATAGCGTCGAGCAGGTCGTCAATACCGGTACCCGCTTTCGCAGATACGTGGACGAACTGGCTCTCACCGCCCCACTCTTCCGGCATGATGCCGTACTGGGACAGTTCCTGCTTCACGCGGTCTGGATCGGCTTCCAGCTTATCGATTTTGTTCACCGCAACGACAACAGGCACGTTCGCCGCTTTCGCGTGCTGAATAGCTTCGATAGTTTGTGGCATCACGCCATCGTCAGCAGCAACAACCAGGATGACGATATCCGTCGCCTGAGCACCACGAGCACGCATGGAGGTAAACGCGGCGTGGCCCGGAGTATCAAGGAAGGTGATCATCCCTTTAGCATGCTCAACGTGATAAGCACCGATATGCTGGGTAATGCCGCCTGCTTCGCCAGAGGCCACTTTCGTTGAACGAATGTAGTCGAGGAGAGACGTTTTACCGTGGTCAACGTGACCCATAATGGTCACAACCGGTGCACGCGGTTCAGCCGCAGCGCCGGTATCACGGTCACTCATTACCGCTTCTTCCAGCTCGTTTTCACGACGCAGGATAACTTTGTGGCCCATCTCTTCGGCAACCAGCTGTGCGGTTTCCTGGTCGATGACCTGGTTGATGGTGGCCATTGCGCCCAGCTTCATCATCGCTTTGATGACCTGAGAACCTTTAACCGCCATCTTGTTAGCCAGATCGCCAACGGTGATGGTTTCGCCGATCACAACGTCACGGTTAACGGCCTGAGCTGGCTTCTGGAAGCCCTGCTGCAGAGTGGAACCTTTACGTTTGCCACCTTTACCGCCACGAAGGGAAGCGCGAGCTTCTTCGCGATCGGCTTTGGATTCAGCATGTTTGTTGGCTTTCTTCGCTGGACGCGCGGCTTTGGTGTTACGACCACGGCCACGACCAGCTTCACTTTCACGGTCGTTTTCATCTTCAGCCTGACGAGCATGCTGAGAGGTGGTGACGTGATAGTCGCTGGTGTCTTCAGTCGGCTCAGCGTTCGCATTGCCGTTCTTTTCGTTCTCTTCTGCCATGCGGCGTGCTTCTTCCGCAACGCGACGCGCATCTTCTTCAAGCTTGCGGCGCGCTTCTTCTTCCGCTTTACGCTTCAGCTCTGCGGCTTCGGCTTCACGGCGGGCTTTCTCAGCCTGGGCGGTTTTAGTCATATCGTCTGTATTGCTCACTTTGTCTTTTTCCGCAACGTCACGTTTCGCTTTATCAGCGGATTCACGTTTCGCCTGTTCTGCGGCCTCACGTTCAGCTTTTGCCTGTGCCTCACGTTTGGCTGCTTCTTCAGCCTCACGACGGGCCTGTTCTTCCGCTTCACGCTTCGCTTCTTCTTCCGCCAGACGGTCAGCTTCCTGCGGATCACGTTTTACAAAGGTACGCGTTTTACGGACTTCAATCTGCACCGATTTGCTTTTGCCACCCGTGCCCTGAACGCTCAGGGTACTGCGGGTTTTACGTTGCAGCGTCAGCTTGTCTGGCGCGGAGCCGTGTTCACGGTTCAGGTGTGCCAACAAGGTTTGTTTTTCTTGCGCGGTCACAGAATCATCAGCTTTCTTTGGGATACCTGCGTCAGCGAATTGCTGTACCAGGCGGTCCACGGAAGTCTGAATTTCTGCGGCCAGCGTTTTTACGGTTACATCTGTCATGCTGTTCCTTCCTGCTACAGTTTATTACGCTTCGTCGCCGAACCAGCAAATATTACGTGCGGCCATGATGAGCTCACCGGCTTTCTCGTCGGTTAACCCTTCGATGTCAGCCAGGTCATCAATGCCCTGATCGGCGAGATCTTCCAGCGTACAAACGCCGCGGGCAGCCAGCTTAAATGCCATTGCGCGATCCAGACCTTCAAGGTTCAGCAGATCGTCAGCCGGTTTGTTATCACCGAGGCTTTCTTCCTGTGCCAGCGCCAGCGTGGTCAGTGCGTTTTTCGCACGTTCACGAAGTGCTTCAACGGTCGGTTCGTCCAGGCCGTCAATTTCCAGCAGTTCTTTCATTGGCACGTAGGCCAGTTCTTCCAGGCTTGAGAAGCCTTCTTCGACCAGTACGGTCGCGAAATCTTCATCAATATCGAGATATTTGGTGAAGGTATCGATCGCCGCGTGAGCTTCTGCCTGATGCTTCGCCTGCAGATCGTCAACGGTCATGACGTTGAGATCCCAACCGCTCAGCTGAGAAGCCAGACGCACATTCTGGCCATTACGACCGATCGCCTGCGCCAGGTTGCCCGCTTCAACCGCGATGTCCATGGTGTGCTTATCTTCGTCAACGACGATAGACGCCACGTCAGCCGGAGCCATTGCGTTAATCACAAACTGCGCCGGGTTGTCGTCCCACAGCACGATATCGATACGCTCGCCGCCAAGCTCAGTAGAAACAGCCTGAACGCGCGCGCCACGCATACCGACGCAGGCACCGACCGGGTCGATACGCTTGTCGTTGGTTTTCACGGCGATTTTCGCACGTGAACCCGGATCGCGGGCTGCCGCTTTGATCTCGATAACTTCTTCACCGATTTCCGGCACTTCAATGCGGAACAGTTCAACCAGCATTTCTGGTTTAGAACGGGTCACGAACAGCTGTGCACCACGTGCTTCCGGGCGTACAGAGTACAGCACGCCACGAATACGGTCACCCGGACGGAAGTTTTCGCGCGGCAGCATATCTTCACGCAGGATCACGGCTTCAGCATTGTTGCCCAGGTCCAGAGAGATGTTATCGCGGTTCACTTTCTTCACCACGCCGGTGATGATCTCACCTTCGTGTTCACGGAACTGGTCAACTACCATTGCACGTTCCGCTTCGCGGACTTTCTGCACGATAACCTGTTTCGCGGTTTGCGTAGTGATACGGTCGAAGGTCACAGATTCAATCTGGTCTTCAACATAGTCGCCGACGTTGAAGCTTTCATCTTCAAAACGCGCGGCTTCCAGGGTGATCTCTTTCGTCGGCTGAGTCACTTCCTCAACGATAACCCAACGGCGGAAGGTATCGAAATCACCGCTTTTGCGATCGATCTCAACGCGAACATCAATCTCTTGTTCGTATTTTTTCTTTGTTGCCGTTGCCAGCGCACTTTCCAGCGCTTCGAAAATCTTCTCGCGCGGCAGCGACTTTTCATTGGAAACGGCTTCAACAACAGCCAAAATTTCTTTGTTCATCGGGGCCTTTCACCTCAATCCAGACTGTTAAAAGTGGGGAACCAGGTTCGCCTTCTGGATGTTACTCAGCGCGAACACTTCATCTTTGCCTTCGACAGTAACAGTGATCATCTCACCGTCTACCGCTTTGATAATGCCCTGCCATTTGCGACGGTTCTGAACCGCCATACGCAGGACGACGGCGACCTCTTCACCGAGGAATCGCGTGTAATGTTCAGCGGTGAACATAGGACGGTCGAGCCCTGGTGAGGAAACTTCCAGGTTATAAGCGACGGTAATGGGGTCTTCGACATCCATGACGGCACTGACCTGGTGGCTCACATCAGCACAATCATCAACATTGATGCCATCTTCACTATCAATATAGATGCGCAGCGTAGATGTGCGACCACGAATAAATTCGATGCCGACCAGCTCGAAGCCCAGTGCCTCAACCGGCGCCGTAAGCATCTCTGTTAATTTCTGTTCTAATGTGGACAAGCCCACCCCCAAGACATAAAAAAAGGGCGTAAAGCCCAGTTATTCTTTAGTCAGATAACAAAAAACCCCGATAAATCGGGGCTTTAGATAACTGAACCCTATAACCGCAAGTGCGGTTTAGAAACCTTTCCATGAGAATTTTTTCAAATCCAGCGACGATTTCGAAGAGACTATTTGAAAAAACTCAAAGGGAAAGTGGTTGCGGGGGCCGGATTTGAACCGACGACCTTCGGGTTATGAGCCCGACGAGCTACCAGGCTGCTCCACCCCGCGCCTGAAACGTGGCATATTTTACTCATTCTGAGCAAAAAACGCAAATACTGCTGGGATTTGGTACCGAGGACGGGACGTAAAATCGGCCTGCAGTATATTGAAAACACATCGAGCGTGTCAACTCATTCAAATTGATAATTGAAGCAGCATAGAAAACCTGCTGTTATGCATAATGTTATCGCATTGAAACGGGAAAATTTTCGCTAAAACGCATGAATCACTTCCTGTTCCCGACAAAAAATGATTAAATGAAAACTCACTTATTTTGCATAAACATGCAGTAGGCGCTAAGGCACTTACCTCACTACAGTCTGGCAAGCAGGGTTTTACTTTATGACGACGATTCTCAAGCATCTTCCATCTGGTCAACGTATTGGTATCGCTTTCTCCGGTGGCCTGGACACCAGCGCCGCGCTGCTGTGGATGCGAAAAAAAGGCGCCGTGCCATATGCGTACACCGCAAATCTCGGCCAGCCAGATGAAGAGGACTACGATGCCATCCCTCGCCGTGCAATGGAATATGGCGCTGAAAATGCGCGTCTTATTGATTGCCGCAAGCAGCTGGTTGCAGAAGGCATTGCCGCCATTCAGTGTGGCGCATTCCACAACACCACCGGCGGCCTGACCTATTTCAACACCACGCCGTTGGGCCGTGCCGTTACCGGCACCATGCTCGTTGCCGCAATGAAAGAAGACGGCGTCAACATCTGGGGCGATGGCAGCACCTATAAAGGCAACGATATCGAACGCTTCTATCGTTACGGCCTGCTGACCAACGCCGAGCTGAAAATTTACAAGCCATGGCTCGATACCGACTTTATCGATGAGCTCGGCGGGCGTCAGGAAATGTCTGAGTTTATGATTGCCTGCGGCTTCGACTACAAAATGTCCGTCGAAAAGGCTTACTCCACCGACTCCAACATGCTGGGCGCAACGCACGAAGCCAAAGATCTCGAGTTCCTGAACTCCAGCGTCAAGATTGTGAACCCGATTATGGGCGTGAAGTTCTGGGATGAGAGCGTGAAAATCCCGGCTGAAGAAGTAACCGTACGCTTTGAACAAGGCCACCCGGTCGCGCTTAACGGCAAAACCTTCAGCGATGACGTAGAAATGATGCTCGAAGCTAACCGTATTGGCGGCCGCCATGGCCTTGGTATGAGCGATCAGATTGAAAACCGCATCATCGAAGCCAAAAGCCGTGGCATCTATGAAGCGCCGGGGATGGCACTGCTGCACATCGCCTACGAACGTTTGCTGACCGGTATCCACAACGAAGACACCATTGAGCAGTATCATGCACATGGCCGTCAGCTTGGTCGCCTGCTCTACCAGGGCCGCTGGTTTGATTCCCAGGCGCTAATGCTGCGCGACGGTCTACAGCGTTGGGTGGCCAGCCAGATAACCGGCGAAGTGACGCTGGAGCTGCGTCGCGGGAATGACTATTCCATTCTGAACACGGTATCCGATAATCTGACTTACAAAGCGGAACGTCTGACCATGGAAAAAGGTGAATCCGTCTTCTCACCAGACGATCGTATCGGCCAGTTGACCATGCGTAATCTGGATATTACCGACACCCGCGAGAAGCTGTTTGGCTACGCTAAAACGGGCCTCCTCTCAGCCTCTTCCGGCAATGGTCTGCCGCAGGTTGAAAATCTGGAAAACCTGACGAAGAAATAATCTTCCTCAAGGCCGGCTCGCCGGCCTTTATTATTTTTAGCCGTATTAACGCTTGCCAGTACATCACAATTTTTGCTCCTGAACGGTATTTCAGCCGAATTTACCTGTCAGTATATTCACGCGTGCATTACCCTATCTTCTATAATTCTGACGGCAGAAATCGTCATTTTTCATGAGGATCTCTATGCACATCTCGCCGCCTATTCGCCCCCAACAGGTCATAAACCGACTTCTGGACGCGCTTGGACCCTACGCCACGCCAATCAACGCCATTGCCAGAAAAAAGCTGAACTGGAACTACAAAGGTAAACAGCAAATGTGGCTATTTAAGAAGGGCGAAATCTCCATTCTTCGCGCATCCGATGGCTTGCTGATGATAACGGTCTATGAAGCACACATCTTTGGCGTTGCCGAAACTCTTCAACCCATGCAGGGGCATCAGCTGCGCGTTGAAACCGATTCCGTGCTTCTTCGCATTGATGCCGAAGAAGCCATAAAGATCATCAGCGAACTCAACCTTTGGAAAGAGGCCACCGCGCTTCTGGCTTACCACACCGCCTATCTGGCCTACCGCGATGCGCTGGTATTGCAACAGCGTACTTACGCCGTTATCCGCAATCACCTGATGGAAATGATCCTGCTCCCTGAGGAGATGCGAATGCGGGTTTCCATTCTTGATTATATTCAGGACAGAACGCATCTCTCCCGGAGCAGCATCCTGAACGTTTTGTCTGCCCTAAAGAAAGGAAAATATATTCAGTTTATCCGCGGTGGATATTTGCAGCATATCGAATCCCTTCCTGAAAAATTCTGATGTAACCTACACTTTCTGCGCTTAAATAAGCGCAGAAAGATTTTACATTTCAATACATCTGCAAACATACGGACAATAAACCGCTTAAAACCCGGCCGTTATTTAAATTTAAACGTCTTTGAAATAACCCAAAATAGCAATTATCGCTATCTTAGCGGCTGACGTTATTGCCGAACACTTAGAGTTTGAGATTTAAATACAGGATTAAGATTCAACATGAAAAAGACGCTTGTTGCTTTGATGGTTTTAAACGCATGCGCTGTCTCCACCGCCTTTGCGGCAGGTGATGCCGGTACCTGGTACGGCGGCGCGAAATTTGGCTGGTCCCATTACGCCGATGTCAGCGGTGATAAGGGCTTCAACGAAAGTCTGGCTCCCTCTGGCGATTGAAGGCGGCTACGACTACCTGGGCAACATGCAGTACAACGGCAACCACGGAGTGAACGGTGCCAAAATGAAGAGCCAGGGCCTGCAGCTGTCACTGAAAACCAGCTACGCGCTGACCGATAGCTGGGATCTTTATGGCCGCTTCGGTGCGATGGGCTACCGTGCAGAAACCGACGTTGCCGGTCATAACAACTTTGAAACTGGCGTGCGTCCGGTTGTCGCCGCAGGTACCGAATATGCCTTTGCCAAAAACTGGGCAGGCCGTCTGGAATATCAGTGGGTCAGCAACGTGGGCAATGCCAACCAGATCGGCCTGAGCTCCGATGTTCACTCTGTAACCGCCGGTATTGTTTACCGTTTTGGTCAGCATGATGACGCAGCGCCGGCTCCAGCACCTGCGGTAACCGGACAGGTAATGCGCTGATTAGCTGCCTCTCTCCCGATCGTCGGGTTGTCGTGCAAATCTCCGGCCAATAATTTTTTACACGCAACAGCAACCACTTGATTCATTTGCCCGATCGCGCACATCGGGCTTTTTTACATTTGAAGGATCAATTCATGCGTATATTCAGATTCAAAACCGCGCTACTGCTCGCGACACTTAGCACCACTGCCAACGTAAATGCTGCGGTGAACCTCCATGCCGAAGCGGGTGAAAAATTCACTGACCTTTCTGCAAGCTTTGGTGCCAACGATCCTGGTCTGACGTTTAACGGCAACTGGGGGCACAGTGACGATGACGGTGATGTCGCGGGATTGGGAATGGGGTTTAACCTGCCTTTAGGACCCGTACTGTTTACCGTCGGTGGAAAGGCACTGTACCTGAATCCGAAAGACGGCGACGAAGGCTATGCCGTTGCCGTCGGTGGAGGCGCTCAGGTTCCTCTGGGCGATTTCATTACCGTCTTTGGAGATTACTACTATTCGCCTGATTCGCTTTCAAGCGGCGTTGAAGACTATGTGAAAGCCAACGCGGGCGTGCGGCTGAAGGTTATCAAATCCATGAACATCGAGGCAGGCTATCGCTATATTGATATGGCGGGTAAGAACGGTCATCGGGATAACACCCTGGCTGACGGCGCCTATGCAGGCTTCAGCTTCTGAACCTTGCCAAAGATTGCCGGCTCCCGGCAATCTTTACTGCGTGCAATACTTCCTCAGGCAGCGACGTTAATCGGTTTCAGCATATCATTGATTGCCTTCAGCCCTGCCAGGTTCCCCTCTTTACGATAGCCTTCGTTCATGGCCGAAATCTGCTCAAGCTTCGACAACGCGACAAAAATACGGTGTGCGTCGCTGCGGGTGTCAAATACCTCTGAAGGCTTCACACCCTCACCTAAATGCGATTTTAGCGAAAACCGCAATTTGCTGAGACGGTCAGCATTCCCTTTATAACAATTCGTCACGTCACGACTGTTTGCCGTGGAGCTATTTTGCACACGAACTACCGGTACTGGCATTTCCTGTATTTCATTGACGGTCTTTAAGGGAGATGAATTGCTGCAAGCGGTGAGCATAAATATGCCCGTAAGCATTACCATTTTAGAGAGAGAGTCACGGCGTCTTCGTTCCTGCATGATGATGTAAAAATAGACGAAGCCGACTTTATCGATTAATTAAGAAGGTCTACAGGAGAGATTTGTTTATTAAAAAACAGAGGGCGTCAGGGGGGGACAAAAACAAAAAAAGACGTCTTTCGACGTCTCTTTTCTGGAATATTGGTACCGAGGATGGGACTCGAACCCACAAGCCCGTTAGGGCACTACCACCTCAAGGTAGCGTGTCTACCAATTCCACCACCTCGGTATACAACCCTTAGTGCGGGATATCGCTGCCCGGCTGCGCCGGTGCTGCTGGCTGAGTCTGCTCCGTTTTAGGTGCAGTCAGATTATCCCACTCGCTTCCTTTACTGGTTTTGTTGGTATTGATGTTACCCAGAACCAGACTGATGATGAAGAACAAGGCTGCCAGAATCGCCGTCATGCGGGTCATGAAGTTACCAGAACCACTTGAACCAAACAGCGTAGCGGATGCGCCTGCTCCGAAGGAGGCTCCCATATCAGCGCCTTTACCCTGCTGCAGCATGATAAACCCTACGAGGGCAATCGCAACAAGAAGGAAAACGACCAGAAGAGCTTCGTACATAATCAACCTGTTCCTTGCGGTATTACCGCATACCAATTGCTTCAACCATTAAAGCGGGACTTTTTAACGTTTCCCACTGAAGCGGGTGTGAATACTAACCAAAGCGAATGGGCTTCGCAAGGGCAATTTTGACGCATTGTATCAAGTGCGGAAAAAAACAGCAAAAAGCAAAACCGCGCGCAACAAAAAGGCGGCAAAAGCCGCCTTTTTAAGCAGTTATCGTCACTATCAGACGGCTTTCACCGCATCGGCAATACGATTCGCGAAGGCATTTACCTGAGCATCATCTTCGCCTTCAACCATTACGCGAATCAGCGGTTCGGTACCGGATTTACGCAGCAGCACGCGACCACGACTTCCCAGGGCCGCTTCCACTTCAGCGGTCACTTTTTTCACCGTTTCATTTTCCAGCGGGTTTTCGCTGCCGTCGGTATAGCGAACGTTGACCAGCACCTGCGGGAACATCTTCATCCCGCTGCACAGATCCTGCAGCGTCATATGGTTACGCACCATTGCGGCCACAACCTGCAGCGCCGCAACAATGCCGTCACCGGTGGTGGTTTTATCAAGCAGAATCACGTGACCGGAGTTTTCAGCCCCAATACGCCAGCCCTTTTCCTGCATGGCTTCCAGCACGTAACGGTCACCGACTTTCGCACGGGTAAACGGAATACCCAGCTGCTTGAGCGCTACCTCCAGGCCCATGTTGCTCATCAATGTGCCGACGGCGCCGCCGCGCAGCTGGCCCTGACGCAATCCTTCACGAGCGATGATGTAGAGGATCTGATCGCCATCGACTTTGTTACCTTCGTGATCGACCATGATCACGCGGTCACCGTCACCGTCAAAGGCGATACCCAGATGCGCCTTCTCTGCCAACACGCGAGCCTGAAGCGCGCGAACGTCGGTTGCACCGACTTCTTCATTGATGTTCACACCGTCTGGCTCACAGCCGATAGCGATAACCTTCGCCCCCAGCTCACGGAAGACGTTTGGTGCGATGTGATAAGTTGCGCCGTTGGCACAATCGACGACAATTTTTAGCTCATTCAGATTGAGCTCATTCGGAAATGTGGCTTTGCAGAATTCGATGTAGCGGCCTGCGGCATCCACAATTCGACTGGCTTTGCCGAGTTCTGCAGAGTCCACGCAGGTGATCTCTTTTTCCAGTTCCGCTTCAATCGCCTCTTCCACCGCATCGGGCAGTTTCGTCCCATCGATGGAGAAGAATTTAATGCCGTTGTCGTAGAACGGGTTATGGGAGGCGGAAATCACGATCCCGGCCTCAGCGCGGAAGGTGCGCGTGAGGTACGCCACCGCAGGCGTTGGCATCGGGCCGGTGAAGGAAGCAGATAAACCAGCCGCAGCCAGCCCCGCCTCAAGGGCAGATTCCAGCATATAGCCGGAAATGCGGGTATCTTTGCCGATGATCACTTTGCGTGAACCGTGGAGGGCCAGCACTTTACCGGCGGCAAAGCCGAGCTTCAGAACGAAATCGGGGGTAATTGGCGCATCGCCTACGCGACCGCGAATGCCGTCGGTGCCAAAATATTTACGGTTACTCATAGCGTTTGTTTTCCTTCGCAGCAAGGGTGGCTTCCACCACGCGCATCGCTTCAACTGTCTCTTTCACGTCATGAACGCGGATAATGTGCGCCCCCTGCATTGCGGCAATCACTGCACAGGCCAGGCTGCCGCTAAGGCGTTCAGACGGACCGACGTTGAGTAATTGTCCAATCATCGTTTTTCGTGACATTCCCACTAACAGCGGCAGGTCGAAGTGGTGAAATTCTGATAAACGAGCAAGCAGCGCGTAATTGTGGGAGAGATTTTTACCGAAACCGAATCCCGGGTCGAGCAACAATTTATCTTTTGTGATGCCCGCAGCCTCGCAGCGCGCAATCTGGTCAATAAAGAAGCGATTCACATCAGTAAAGACATCGTCATACTTCGGCGCTTCCTGCATCGTGCGCGGTTCACCCTGCATATGCATCAGGCACACCGGCAGGCCTGTTTCGGCAGCGGCTTCCAGCGCGCCAGGCTCCGTCAGCGAGCGAATATCGTTGATGATATGCGCACCAACGCGTGCAGACTCGCGGATCACCTCCGGTTTGGAGGTATCGACTGAAATCCAGACCTCAAAACGCTGAGCTATCGCCTCAACCACGGGGATCACGCGGGAAAGTTCCTCCTCCACGCTCACTTCTGCCGCCCCAGGGCGCGTTGATTCTCCGCCGACATCAATGATAGTCGCCCCGGCATTGATCATCAGGTTGGCATGCTTAACCGCCTCAATCAGCGTATTGTGCGTACCACCATCTGAAAAGGAATCAGGTGTAACGTTGAGGATACCCATCACATGAGGATAAGCGAGGTCGAGATGGGTGCCCTGGGCGAAAAGTTTCATGACGGATCCCTGGTAAATTCTGGCGAAATGAGAATAAAAAAACCCCGGAGCCATCGCCCCAGGGTTTTCAGTTAAAGCAGCGTCATCAATAGCGGATAGCTTATTTGTCGCCCAACTGCTCTGACATGCTGTTACCCGGGTTTGGCGTGCGTGGTTCATCAACCGGACGCGGCGCTTTCGGGGTACCATTGCTGTCAGAGTTATTGGACGCGCCTGGATCTTCCCAACCCGCAGGTGGGCGAACATCTCGGCGAGCCATCAGGTCATCAATCTGCGGCGCATCGATGGTCTCATACTTCATGAGCGCATCTTTCATCGAGTGCAGGATGTCCATGTTGTCATTCAGGATTTGGCGAGCGCGAGCATAGTTGCGTTCAATCAGCGCTTTCACTTCCTGGTCGATGATACGTGCCGTTTCATCAGACATATGCTTCGCTTTGGCAACGGAGCGGCCGAGGAACACTTCACCTTCCTCTTCCGCATACAGCAGCGGACCGAGTTTGTCGGAGAAGCCCCACTGGGTCACCATGTTACGCGCCAGGTTCGTCGCCACTTTAATGTCGTTAGACGCACCGGTGGAAACATGTTCTGCACCGTAGATGATCTCTTCTGCCAGACGGCCACCGTACAGCGTGGAGATTTGGCTCTCCAGCTTCTGACGGCTGGCGCTAATCGCGTCGCCTTCAGGCAGGAAGAAGGTCACACCCAGCGCACGACCGCGAGGAATGATCGTCACTTTATGCACCGGATCGTGTTCCGGTACCAGGCGACCGATAATCGCGTGGCCTGCTTCGTGGTAAGCCGTAGATTCTTTCTGCGCTTCCGTCATCACCATGGAGCGGCGTTCCGCACCCATCATGATTTTGTCTTTCGCTTTCTCAAACTCGACCATGGAAACCACACGCTTGTTGCCGCGAGCGGCAAACAGAGCAGCTTCGTTAACCAGGTTCGCGAGATCTGCACCGGAGAAGCCTGGCGTACCACGCGCGATGATTGCCGCGTCGATATCAGGTGCCAGCGGTACGCGACGCATGTGCACTTTCAGGATCTGCTCACGGCCACGAACATCCGGAAGACCAACCACAACCTGACGGTCGAAACGGCCTGGGCGCAGCAGCGCCGGGTCAAGCACGTCCGGACGGTTAGTTGCCGCGATAACGATGATACCTTCGTTACCTTCGAAGCCGTCCATTTCAACCAGCATCTGGTTCAGCGTCTGCTCACGTTCATCATGACCACCGCCCAGGCCTGCGCCACGCTGGCGGCCTACGGCGTCGATTTCATCGATGAAGATAATGCAAGGTGCCGCTTTCTTCGCCTGTTCAAACATGTCACGCACACGAGATGCACCGACACCCACGAACATTTCAACGAAGTCAGAACCGGAAATAGTGAAGAAAGGCACTTTCGCTTCACCAGCGATAGCCTTAGCGAGCAGGGTTTTACCGGTCCCCGGAGGGCCAACCATCAGCACGCCTTTTGGAATTTTACCGCCCAGCTTCTGGAAGCGGCTTGGCTCACGCAGGTATTCAACCAGCTCGCCAACTTCCTCTTTCGCTTCATCGCAGCCTGCAACGTCAGCAAAAGTGGTTTTGATCTGATCTTCGGTCAGCATCCGCGCTTTGCTTTTACCGAACGACATGGCACCTTTGCCACCGCCGCCCTGCATCTGACGCATGAAGAAGATCCAGACACCAATCAGCAGAAGCATTGGGAACCAGGAGATGAAGATAGAAGCCAGCAGGCTTGGTTCTTCAGGCGGTTCACCCACGACTTTCACGTTTTTGGTCAGCAGGTTATCAAGCAGTTTAGGATCGTTAACCGGAATATAAGTCGTGTAACGGTTACTATCTTTCTTGGTAACGTTGATCTCACGTCCGTTGATACGCGCTTCGCGAACCTGGTCCTGATTGACCTCTTGCAGAAAGGTAGAGTAATCCACCTTACGGCCATTTGACTCGCTGGGCCCAAAGCTCTGGAAGACTGACATCAGCACAACTGCGATGACCAGCCAGAGTATTAGGTTTTTCGCCATGTCACTCAAGGGATTAACCTCTTATTACAACTGTGTTAATAACAGCGTCAGGTTACTATACATCCGACGCATTTCAAACCGCTGCCGGAACGGCAAAGGCTTAAAAGCGTCAGGTTATGGTTTTCGCCCGGTCGCTACAATGTACACTTCTCGCGAACGTGCGCGGGAAGAGTCCGGCTTACGAACTTTGACTTTCGTAAACAGGGAGCGAATTTCCTTAAGGTACTCCTCGAAACCTTCGCCCTGAAACACCTTCACTAAAAAACTGCCGCCCGGTGCCAGTACATCACGACACATCTCAAGCGCCAGCTCTACCAGATACATGGCACGGGGAATATCCACCGCTGGTGTTCCGCACATGTTTGGAGCCATATCGGACATGACAACCTGGACTTTACTGTCACCTACACGTTCAAGTAACGCTTTCAGCACTAATTCATCACGAAAGTCGCCCTGAAGGAAGTCCACACCAACGATTGGATCCATCGGTAAAAGATCGCAAGCGATGATGCGGCCGCCGCCGCCGATCTGCGTCACGGCATACTGTGACCATCCGCCGGGGGCAGCACCGAGATCGACCACCGTCATTCCCGGTTTAAAAAGTTTGTCACTTTGCTGTATTTCATCAAGTTTAAACCAGGCACGGGAACGTAACCCCTTTTTCTGTGCCTGCTGAACATATTTATCGCTAAAGTGTTCCTGGAGCCAGCGGCTGGAGCTGGCAGAACGCTTTTTACCTGTCATTTAACTTTCCCATCGGGGCAGATCCTCGTACCCGGCAGCGTAAATTTTAACGGCCGATTTGGCGATAATTGAGAGATGGCGGTAGAATGAACCGTTTTCAATCCCAACGTAAGCAAAAATATACGATGAATCTGAGTACTAAACAAAAACAGCACCTGAAAGGTCTGGCACATCCGCTCAAGCCGGTAGTTATGCTTGGCAACAATGGTTTGACCGAAGGGGTACTGGCCGAGATTGAACAAGCGTTAGAACACCACGAACTGATCAAGGTGAAAATCGCCTCGGAAGATCGCGAGACTAAACTCCTTATCGTGGAAGCTATCGTTCGCGAAACCGGCGCCTGTAACGTACAGGTCATCGGTAAAACGCTGGTTCTGTATCGCCCAACAGCAGAGCGCAAAATCTCGCTGCCACGTTAAGAGTAACCTGAATTGAACACATTTGATGTGTAAAACGAGGGGTTTCCGCGGGCAGGTGAGCAAAATGCCACGCTCTTAACGTTGTTAAAAGGCCGCTAAGCGGCCTTTTTCTTATCTTTACATTTTGTAAACAAAAGTGTTTACAGGTAGTCGACCTTGACGATTTCGTATTCCACTTCTCCGCCTGGCGTCTGGATAGTCACGACGTCATCCCGCTCTTTGCCGATCAGGCCACGTGCAATCGGAGAGTTCACGGAGATGAGATTCTGCTTAAAGTCAGCTTCATCATCGCCCACGATACGCCAGCTGGTCTCTTCGTCGTTGTCCAGGTTCAGCACCTGCACGGTGGCACCAAAAATCACACGCCCGGTGTTAGGCATTTTGGTGATATCGATAACCTGAGCGTTAGAGAGTTTCGCTTCAATGTCCTTGATACGCCCTTCACAGAAGCCCTGCTGCTCACGTGCCGCGTGGTATTCGGCATTTTCTTTCAGGTCACCATGTTCACGAGCTTCGGCAATCGCTGCAATGATTTCAGGGCGACGAACGGATTTCAGGAACTCCAGTTCTTCGCGCAGTTTTTCGGCACCACGTAAGGTCATCGGAATTGCTTGCATGAGTTATACCTCTTCATCATTCTTTCAGGCACAGCGTACGCTGCAGCCCTGCACGTCCTTCTGCGACTCATCGGAAGCCAGAAGTTAAGCAAAAAGAAAACTGACCCGGAACGAAAATTCCAGGCCAGCGGCAATTTTTCTGTTTGATGCGTATTTTACCCTGAAGTTCACTATGGGTCATCGTTTACTTTACAGGGCGTTGCGCCGTAGTATGACGGCTTGTTTCCAGGCTGTTAGCGCGAGATTATGCGATTTTCCAGATTTATCATCGGATTGACCACCAGTTTAGCCTTTAGCGTGCAGGCCGCGAACGTCGAGGAGTATGTCAATCAGCTCCCGGCAGGCGCGAATCTGGCCCTCATGGTTCAGAAGATCGGCGCAAAAGCGCCGGATATCGACTATCACAGCCAGCAAATGGCGTTACCCGCCAGTACGCAAAAAGTGATCACCGCGCTCGCGGCGCTGCTACAGCTGGGCCCGGATTTCCGATTTACCACGACGCTGGAAAGCAAAGGCAGCATTGAAAGCGGCGTATTGAAAGGCGATCTTGTGGCGCGATTTGGCGGCGATCCGACGCTAAAACGTCAGGATATTCGCAATATGGTTGCCGTCCTGAAAAAATCAGGCGTGCAGAAAATTGACGGCAATGTGCTGATCGATACCTCCGTTTTCGCCAGCCACGACAAAGCGCCCGGCTGGCCGTGGAACGATCTGACTCAGTGCTTCAGCGCCCCTCCCGCCGCCGCCATTGTCGACCGTAACTGCTTCTCCGTCTCTCTTTACAGCGCGCAAAAACCCGGTGATTTGGCCTTTATTCGCGTAGCGTCCTACTATCCTGTGACTATGTTCAGCCAGGTCAGAACGCTGCAACGCGGTTCTGGCGAGGCGCAGTATTGTGAGCTGGACGTCGTGCCAGGCGATCTCAACCGCTATACGCTGACGGGGTGTTTACCGCAACGCTCTGAACCCTTGCCACTGGCCTTTGCCATTCAGGATGGCGCCAGCTACGCAGGGGCGATCCTGAAAGATGAACTTAACCAGGCGGGCATAACCTACAGCGGCACGCTGCTGCGTCAGACGCTGGTCAACGAGCCGGGCACGGTGCTCGCCAGTAAACAATCAGCACCGCTGCACGATCTGCTGAGGATCATGCTGAAAAAGTCAGACAACATGATCGCCGACACCGTCTTCCGTACCATCGGCCATGCCCGCTTCGGTGTGCCTGGTACGTGGCGCGCAGGATCGGATGCCGTCCGGCAGATCCTCCGCCAGCAGGCAGGCGTGGATTTAGGCAACACGATCATCGTTGATGGTTCCGGGCTCTCTCGTCATAACCTGATTGCGCCAGCCACCATGATGCAGGTGTTGCAGTACATCGCCCAACATGACACCGAGCTGAACTTCATCTCCATGCTGCCTCTGGCCGGCGTTGATGGTTCTCTGCAGTACCGTGCGGGATTACACCAGGCGGGCGTAGACAAGAAAGTATCGGCGAAGACTGGATCATTACAGGGCGTCTACAACCTGGCTGGCTTTATTACGACGGCCAGCGGCCAGCGCATGGCGTTCGTGCAATACCTTTCAGGCTATGCGGTAGAACCAGCCGATCAACGCAACCGTCGTATTCCGTTAGTGCGCTTCGAAAGCCGGTTGTACAAAGATATTTACCAGAACAACTAAAACAAAAAGGCTCCCGATGGGAGCCTTTTCTTTGCAGCAAACTTAGTGCTTGTAGATGAACTCGACGCCTTCTTCGTCATCTTCATCCCAGTCGTCATCCCAGTCTTCGTCATCTTCCACTTCGGCTTCTTCAAGCTGTTGGCGGTGATAGTCATCCCACATGAATTCGACTTTCTCTGGCTGCTTCTCTTCTTCTGCTTTCGCGACCGGGTTTTCGATGATGAAGGTCATCACGTCCCAGCAAAGATCCTTCACGCCCTGCTGGCTGGCAGCGGAGATCAGGTAGAACTTCTCTTCCCAGCCCAGCGCTTCAGCGATAGCTTTCGCTTTTTCTTCGGCTTCCGCTTTGTCCATCAGATCGATTTTGTTGAACACCAGCCAGCGCGGTTTTTCGGCCAGTTTTTCGCTGTATTTTTCCAGCTCGCCAATGATAATGCGGGCATTCTCAACCGGATCGGAACCATCGATTGGAGCGATGTCGATCAGGTGCAGCAGCACGCGGCAGCGCTCAAGGTGTTTCAGGAAGCGAATGCCCAGACCTGCGCCTTCCGCTGCACCTTCAATCAGGCCAGGGATATCGGCAACCACAAAGCTCTTTTCGTTGTCCATACGCACAACGCCAAGGCTTGGCACCAGCGTGGTAAACGGATAGTCAGCCACTTTTGGCTTCGCCGCAGAGACGGCACGAATGAAGGTCGATTTACCGGCATTCGGCATCCCCAGCATCCCGACGTCAGCCAGCAGCATCAGTTCAAGCTGCAGATCGCGCTTGTCGCCCGGCGTGCCCATCGTCTTCTGACGCGGAGTACGGTTAACAGAGGATTTGAAACGGGTGTTACCCAGGCCGTGCCAGCCACCTTTTGCGACCATCAGGCGCTGACCATGTTTGGTCATATCACCCATTGTTTCGCCGGTGCCCTGGTCGATAACGCGCGTACCGACCGGCACCTTCACGGTGACATCTTTACCGCGTTTACCGGTACAGTCACGACTCTGGCCGTTCTGACCACGCTCGGCGCGGAAAGATTTTTCAAAGCGATAGTCGATGAGGGTATTCAGGTTCTCATCGGCTTCCAGCCATACGTCACCGCCGTCACCGCCGTCGCCGCCGTCCGGGCCGCCACGTGGAATATATTTTTCACGACGGAAGCTGACGCAGCCATTGCCGCCATCCCCTGCCACAACCAGGATCGTTGCTTCATCAACAAACTTCATTTTACTCTCCGTAAATCATTCGCCTGAGCGGGGGAGCGGAACAACCGCTTCACGCTGACGCCACCGTCCCCATAGACGATGACCAATGGCGGAATACATCGCGCCCGCAACCACGACAAACGCACCGAGATAACCTAAAAGGTTCAACATCGGTCTGGCGAAGAAATCGGGCCAGGCCATAGATAATAAATCTGAAAATAGCAGCGTAAACAGGGGAGTCAGCGTAATCAACGCGCTCACCTGCGCCGCCTGCCAGCGCGCCATAGCCTCAGCCAGCGCACCGTAACCCACCAGGGTATTCAGCCCGCAGAAAATCAGGCAGGCCAGCTGCCAGTCGCTCAACTGGGTAATCACACCCGGCTTTGCCAGCGGCAGCAATGCTATCGTACATAAAGTGTACAGCAAAAACAGGATCTGCTGTGAGGCTAACCGTCGCAATAACACCTTTTGCGCTACGCCGTAACTGACCCATACCGTTGCCGCTCCAACGCCAAAAATAACGCCCCAGGTGTAATCCGTCAGGCGGGTAAAGATCTCCACCAGGCTGGTGTTAAAGAACATCACCAGACCACAGAGCAGCATTATCGCGCCAATGACCTGCGTTCCGCGCATCTTCTCTTTAAGAATGAAGACGCTGGCAACCATCATCCCGACGGGCGAAAGTTGGCCAATCACCTGGGAGGCGGTAGGACTTAAATACTGTAGCGACGAACTGAACAGGATAAAATTGCCGAACAGTCCTCCGGTAGCAATAGCCAGGAGCACCAGCCAACGAGGTTTACGAAACAGCTGCAGCGGTGGTAGTTTGCCCTTAATCGCGAGAATCGAACCGAGTCCAATACTTGCCATCAGAAAGCGATAGAACACCACGGTGGGCGGCTCCATGACTTCCAGCACCTGCTTCATGGCAATGGGCAATGCCCCCCAACACATCGCTGTGGTGAGCGCCAACACAATCCCAATGCCCGCCTGCTGTTTCATGCCCGCTTAATCCTGTAAGACATTTTCCGGACGTCTAATGTAAAAAGCCCCGCAACACGTTGCGGGGCTTTCATCCGTTACCGGACCGAAAAACTTACTCAGCAACGATGCTGATGTACTTACGGTTGTTCGGACCTTTAACTTCGAATTTCACTTTACCGTCTGCTTTCGCAAACAGAGTGTGGTCACGGCCGCAACCAACGTTGTTGCCAGCGTGGAATTTGGTACCACGTTGACGAACGATGATGCTACCTGCCAGTACAGTTTCGCCACCGAAACGTTTAACACCCAGACGTTTAGCTTCTGAGTCGCGACCGTTACGAGTTGAGCCGCCAGCCTTTTTATGTGCCATTTAAATCTCTCCTCAGGTCTTAGGCGCTGATGCCAGTAATTTTCACATCAGTGAACCACTGACGATGGCCCTGCTGCTTACGGTAGTGTTTACGACGACGAAACTTAACGATTTTAACTTTCTCGCCACGACCGTGAGCAACAACTTCAGCTTTGATTACGCCGCCATCAACGAAAGGAACGCCGATTTTGACTTCTTCACCGTTTGCGATCATCAGAACTTCAGCGAACTCGATAGATTCGCCAGTTGCGATGTCCAGCTTTTCCAGGCGAACGGTCTGACCTTCGCTTACTCGGTGTTGTTTACCACCACTTTGGAAAACCGCGTACATATAAAACTCCGCTTCCGCGCACGTCCTCGTGTGATTCAGAGTGCGCTATAAATATTCACAATAGGGCGCGAATATTACGCAAAAGGTGAGCCTTTGACAAGTACCATCATCGATCAATGCAGAAAAAAAACACAACGCACAAGGTAACGTTTATCTGCGTCGTTTTTTCAGTACAATCAGGTCTACAATTCTAACCCAGACTCTTCGTTATCCCTTACGGATAAGCGGTAAACAGGACATTAAGCCCGGCTTTTGCGATGAATTTAGAAAAAATCAATGAGTTAACCGCGCAAGATATGGCGGGTGTCAATGCGGCAATCCTTGAGCAACTCAATTCTGACGTCCAGCTGATCAATCAGTTAGGGTATTACATCGTCAGCGGAGGCGGGAAGCGCATTCGTCCCATGATCGCGGTGCTGGCTGCACGTGCAGTTGGCTATGAAGGAAATGCTCACGTCACCATTGCTGCGCTTATCGAATTTATTCACACAGCCACTCTGTTGCACGACGATGTCGTGGATGAGTCCGATATGCGTCGTGGTAAAGCCACCGCCAACGCCGCGTTTGGCAATGCAGCAAGCGTGCTGGTTGGCGACTTCATCTATACCCGCGCATTCCAGATGATGACAAGCCTGGGTTCACTCCGCATTCTGGAAGTGATGTCAGAGGCGGTCAACGTCATTGCTGAAGGTGAAGTCCTGCAGCTGATGAACGTTAACGATCCGAACATCACTGAAGAAAACTACATGCGCGTGATTTACAGCAAGACTGCGCGACTGTTCGAAGCGGCGGCCCAGTGTTCCGGCATGCTGGCGGGTTGTTCTGAAGAGCAAGAGAAAGGCCTGCAGGATTACGGGCGCTATCTTGGCACCGCATTTCAGCTTATCGACGATCTTCTTGATTACAGCGCAGATGGCGAAACGCTCGGTAAGAACGTCGGTGATGACTTAAACGAAGGCAAACCGACCCTCCCTCTGCTTCACGCAATGCGCAACGGCACGCCAGAACAGGCTGCGATGATTCGCCAGGCCATCGAAGAAGGTAACGGTCGGCATTTACTTGAACCCGTGCTGGAAGCAATGGCCACCAGCGGATCGCTGGAGTGGACTCGCCAGCGTGCCGAAGAAGAGGCGGATAAAGCGATTCAGTCTCTCCATTCTCTCCCCGATACGCCATGGCGCGAAGCGCTTATTGCCCTCGCCCACATCGCCGTTCAACGCGATCGCTGATCCCTTCCCGCGCAATGCGCGGGAAAGTTCAGGCAAAAACATCCTATTCTCCCTGTGCATGACGCCATCTTTATTTAATCCGAATATCGCTTCAACTTACTTGAACTTTTTAGAACTATAACGATTTAGACGGTATAGTGGATAAACCACAAAACAGATGTGGGTTGTGTATCAACAGGGAGAGAGTATGGATAAATTTATCGACTGGCATCCTGCAGACATCATTGCCGGATTACGTAAAAAAGGAACGTCGCTGGCGGCTGAATCACGAAAAAATGGACTGAGTTCTTCTACACTCGCAAATGCATTAACCCGCCCCTGGCCGAAAGGCGAAATGATCATTGCTGCCGCACTTGGCACTCAACCGTGGATTATCTGGCCGTCGCGGTATCATGATCCGCTGACGCACGAATTCATCGACCGAACTCAGCAGAGAAGATACCCAAAAAAGAAGTGAAACAGGAAAGCAGCCCCCACGTCACAAGGACGGGGGGATGCCTGAGCAGAAAGCGAAATTATTCGCCCTTGATACGTTCGATGCTTGCGCCAAGACCGCGCAGTTTGTCTTCGATGCGCTCGTAGCCACGATCGATGTGATAGATACGTTCCACCACCGTCGTCCCTTCCGCGATACAACCAGCCAGTACCAGGCTTGCAGAAGCACGTAAATCGGTCGCCATAACCTGAGCGCCAGAGAGTTTCTCTACACCATGGCAAATCGCGGTATTGCTTTCAATTTCTGCGCGGGCGCCCATACGGATGAGTTCAGGCAAGTGCATAAACCGGTTTTCAAAGATCGTCTCCGTGACCACACCTGTCCCTTCAGCCACCATGTTCAGCAGGGTGAACTGAGCCTGCATGTCGGTAGGGAAACCCGGATGCGGCGCAGTACGCACATTCACCGCTTTCGGACGCTTTCCGTGCATATCAAGGCTTACCCAGTCTTCGCCCACTTCGATGTCAGCACCGGCTTCACGCAGCTTCGCCAGTACGGCATCCAGAGTATCGGGTTGCGCGTTACGGCAAACGATTTTACCGCCAGAGATAGCAGCAGCCACAAGGAAGGTTCCGGTTTCAATACGGTCTGGCAGAACGCTGTATACCCCGCCACCGAGGCGCTCAACGCCTTCAATGGTGATGCGATCGGTGCCCTGACCGGTAATTTTCGCACCCAGCGCGTTCAGGAAGTTCGCAGTATCGACAATTTCCGGCTCGCGCGCGGCGTTCTCGATAATCGTGGTACCTTCCGCAAGCGTTGCGGCACTCATGATGGTGACAGTGGCGCCCACGCTGACTTTGTCCATCACGATGTGCGCGCCTTTCAGGCGACCATCAACAGATGCTTTTACGTAGCCTTCTTCCAGTTTGATCTCTGCGCCCAACTGCTCAAGGCCGGTAATGTGCAGGTCGACCGGACGTGCGCCGATAGCACAGCCGCCAGGCAGGGAAACCTGGCCCTGGCCAAAACGCGCCACCAACGGACCGAGCGCCCAAATGGAGGCTCGCATAGTTTTCACAAGCTCATACGGTGCGCAGAACACGTTAACATCGCTGGCATCAATCCAGACCGATCCATTGCGGCTCACTTTGGTGCCAAGTTGACTCAGTAACTTCATGGTCGTGTCGATATCTTTCAGCTTCGGCACGTTCTGAATTTCGACGGGCTCTTCGGCCAGCAGCGCGGCGAAAAGAATTGGCAGCGCCGCATTTTTGGCACCGGAGATGCTTACCTCGCCCTGGAGACGCGTTGGACCCTGAACACGAAATTTATCCATTCGTTGAAATCTCTTTTAAATTTATCTCTGCAACGGGCGACGGCCCGTTACTTAAAAACCGTTGAGTTTGCGATCGCGTTCCCACTCCTGTGGGGTATACGCCTTGATCGACAGGGCATGAATACGGTTATCAGCAATGTATTCCATCAGCGGAGCATAGACGGACTGCTGCTTTTTCACCCGGCTCATCCCTTCGAACTGTTCGCCCACGGCAATAACCTGAAAGTGACTGCCATCGCCAGAGACGTGGACTTCCTTAAGGGAGAGTGCGTTCATCAGCACGGTCTGAATTTCATGATTTTCCATGGGATAATTTCATCTGATAAAGAAAACAGCCCAACATCTTAGAGGAAAGTGCGGCGGTCTTAAACAAGCAAAAAGCCCCGACGCACAAAACGTTGGGGCTTTTAGGAGTAATACATTGAATCGATTAAGGGATCAGATCGGCCGGAAGATTATAAAGCTGCACCAGCGTGTTCATCTTTTCACTCTTCCCGGTGACAGTGACGCTCCGACCCTGCTGACGAATCAGCGCCACCAGATGCATCAGCAGCGCGACTCCCGCAGTATCCACGCGGATGATGTCACTGAGATCGATGGTATCGACGCCCTGAGTCATCTCTTCCCGCACGTCCCACAGGGAAACCAGGTAATCCTGATCCAGCTCCCCTTGCAGCAACAGTCGACCGTTATCACGCGTCCAGCGCAGAGCGTCGGCCATTATTTTTTCTGTTCCAGCGTGATCGGCTGTTTGGAAATGGACTGCAGCTGAGCGGTCAGACCGTCAATACCTTTGGTGCGCAGCAGATCGCTCCATTCGTTCTGTTTAGTCGTAATCATACTGACGCCTTCGGCAATCATATCAAACGCCTGCCAGTTCCCGGTCTGGCTGTTCTTGCGCCACTGGAAGTCCAGACGTACCGGAGGACGACCGTTAGGATCGACGATAGTGACGCGGATCGGCAGAATAGTGGCGTCACCGAGCGGTTTTTCAGGGGCAATCTGATAGGTCTGACCGTGATACATCGCCAGCGCCTGACCGTAAGCCTGTTTCAGGTATTCCCGGAACGCCGCGAAGTAGGCTTCACGCTGAGCAGGCGTTGCATCGCGATAGTAACGACCAAGCACGAGCGCACCGGCATATTTTACCTGCACATAAGGCAACAGTTCCTGGTCAACAATCTGACGCAGATAATCCGGATTAGCACGAATTTTTGGCTGCTCATTTTTAAGACGATCGAAGGTCTTCTGTGCGGCTTCATTCATCAGGCTGTAAGGGTTCGACTGATCGGCCGCATGGACGGCGGTCAGCGGGGCAATCACCAGCATGGCAACCATAAGTAAACGTTTAAACATGGCTCATTTCTCCTGAAATTAGTGCGTCGTTGCAGCAGGCGCCGTCGCGTCAGTATGGTCTGGCGACGGGCTTTGCGCATCGCCAGAATTCTTATTGTCGCCACCTTTGCTGTTGTAGAGGAACTGACCAATCAGGTCTTCAAGCACCATCGCGGATTTCGTATCCTGAATCGTGCTTCCTTCTTTCAACATCGCCGTGCCCATTTCTGGATCGTCAAAACCGACGTTCAGCGCGAGGTATTGCTCACCCAGCAGGCCGGAGGTGCGGATCGCCAGCGAACTGGTGTCCGGGATCTGGTTATATTGCTCTTCGATATCCAGCGTTACGCGCGGAAGGTAGGTTTTCGGATCGAGCGAAATGTCCGCCACGCGGCCAATCACTACTCCGCCGATGCGCACCGGAGACCTTACTTTCAGGCCGCCAATGTTATCGAAGGTGGCATACACCTGATACGTCGGCGTCGTTTTAAACGAAGTCACGTCCGCCGCTTTCAGGCAAACAAACAGCGCGGCCAGAAATGCCACCAGCAAAAACACGCCTACCCAGATTTCACTTTTTTTCGTTTGCATGAACTCAATTCCCAAACATCAGTGCAGTCAGCACAAAATCCAGCCCCAGTACCGCCAGCGACGAGTGCACCACGGTGCGGGTCGTTGCGCGGCTGATCCCTGCGGAAGTGGGGATAGCATCGTAACCGTTGAACAACGCAATCCACGTCACCGTAATGGCAAATACCACGCTTTTAATCACGCAGTTCACCAGGTCCATCCGCCAGTCGACGGCATTTTGCATTGCGGACCAGAAGAAACCTGCATCGATGCCTTTCCAGCTCACGCCAACCAGCGAGCCGCCCCAGATGCCGACGGCAACAAAAATAATGGTCAGCAACGGCAGCGAGATAACCCCCGCCCAGAAACGTGGCGCAATAACGCGGCGCAGCGGATCGACAGCCATCATTTCCATGCTCGACAGCTGCTCAGTGGCGCGCATTAGCCCGATTTCAGCGGTTAACGCAGAACCGGCACGACCAGCAAACAACAAAGCGGCAACCACCGGGCCGAGTTCACGCAGCAGCGAGAGCGCCACCAGCATGCCAAGGCTGGTTTCGGCGCTGTAGGTGGTCAGCACCAGGTAGCCCTGCAGGCCCAGCACCATGCCAATAAACACGCCCGACACCAGAATAATCAGCATCGACAGTACGCCAACGTTATACAGCTGGCGCACTAACAAGGGGGCGTGCTTGCGGAACTCCGGTTTGCCGACGATCGCGTTGAATAACATTAACCCGGCGCGGCCAAAGGTCGAGAGCGTCTTAATCCCCCGATGCCCGAGCGCGGCCAGTGCATTTAACAGCATGAGCAACTTAACTCCCTGTTCCGAGTAAATCGTGATGATAATCGCCCGCCGGGAAGCGGAAAGGCACCGGGCCGTCGGCAATGCCATCAAGGAACTGACGCACGCGCGGATCGCTGTTTTCCTGGAGCGACTGCGCGCTGCCGTGGGCGACAATTTTTCTGTCCGCCACGATATACGCGTAATCGGCGATGCTCAGCACTTCCGGCACGTCATGCGACACCACAACACAGGTGACGCCCAGCGCGCTGTTTAGCTCAGAAATCAGCTTGACCAGCACGCCCATGGTAATCGGATCCTGCCCAACGAAGGGTTCATCGAACATAATGAGATCCGGTTCGAGCGCAATAGCACGCGCCAGCGCGGCACGGCGCGCCATGCCGCCGGAGAGTTCAGAAGGCATCAGTTTAGCAGCCCCGCGCAAACCTACCGCTTCCAGCTTCATCATGACGGTACTTTTCAGCAGCGGCGCAGGCAAACGGGTGTGTTCACGCAGCGGATAAGCAACGTTGTCAAAAACGTTCATATCGGTAAACAGGGCGCCAGACTGAAAAAGCATACTCATGCGCTTACGCACCGCGTACAAACGCGAGCGCGACATCCCCGGCACATTTTCTCCGTCAAAAAGGATTTCGCCGCTGTCAGGCGGAATTTGACCGCCGATCAATCGCAGCAGCGTGGTCTTGCCGATCCCTGACGGTCCCATGATGGCTGTGATTTTACCGCGAGGTACCGACAACGAGATGTTATCGAAAATACATCGGGCGCCGCGCGTAAAGCTGACCCCGCGCACATCGACTAAATTATCCGGTGTCTCGTTCATAGGTGTCCCTTGAAAAACCTCTTCAGGTTAAGCATGGCGTGTAATCACGCTACTAACCCATCATTTTTACAGAATCTTACCTGTCGCGGTTAGCGAAAGCAGGCATTTGTTTTACTTTTTCAACGCATAAAGTCAAAATTAAGAATTCGTCTGCGCAGTGCATGTGGCGCAAAGCAGCTGGCGATTATACCTGAATAAAGGACTTTAGATGCTTTTAGCGACGGCTCTGTTAATTATTGGTTTACTTCTGGTGGTCTACAGTGCCGATCGTCTGGTTTTTGCCGCATCGATTCTTTGCCGCAGTATGAACATTCCGCCGCTGATAATCGGCATGACCGTGGTCAGCGTCGGCACGTCGCTTCCGGAGATTATCGTGTCCGTCACCGCTTCTGTACACGGGCAGATCGATCTCGCTATCGGCACCGCAATCGGCTCCAATATCGTCAATATTTTGCTGATCCTTGGGCTCGGTGCGCTGCTGCACTCATTTACCGTCCATTCCGATATCCTGCGTCGGGAATTGCCGCTAATGTTAGTCGTAAGCCTGCTGGCGGGCTTTGTGCTGTATGATGGGCAGCTGACAAGAGCGGATGGCGTCTTTCTGTTCGCCCTCGCCGTGCTGTGGCTGCTGTATATTGTTAAGATTGCGCGCCTGGCGGAACGGCAAGGCAATGACAGTCTCACCCGTGACCAACTGGCGGAACTGCCTCGTGAAGGTTCACTGCCGGTCGCCTGTTTATGGCTCGGCGTGGCGCTGATTATTATGCCGATGGCAACAAGGATGGTCGTGGATAACGCCACGGTGCTGGCGAATTATTTCGCGATGAGCGAACTGACCATCGGTTTGACGGTGATTGCGATTGGCACCTGCCTGCCGGAGCTTGCCACTGCCATTGCGGGCGCACGGAAAGGCGAGGACGATATCGCCATTGGCAATATTATCGGGTCTAACATTTTCAACCTCGCCATCGTGATGGGCATGCCGGCGCTGATTGCGCCCGGGCCGTTCAACCCGCTGGCGTTCAGCCGTGATTATGGCGTGATGGTGCTGGTCAGCGTGATTTTCGCCCTGCTCTGCTGGAGCCGAAAACCGCAAATTGGTAAAGGCGCAGGGGCATTTCTGATTGGGTGCTTTTTTGTTTGGCTGGCGTTTCTCTGGTGGGGCACGCCGTTTTTCACTGAGTGAATCGGGATAACATTATGTCGCAAATAGATTTGCAGCCGGGTTTTGACTTTCAGCAGGCAGGCCTTGAGGTGCTGGAGATTGAACGTGAAGGTCTGGCCCAGCTCGATCAATACATTAATCAGGATTTCACCCTCGCCTGTGAAAAAATGGCTTACTGCGGAGGAAAAGTTGTAGTGATGGGGATGGGTAAATCCGGACATATTGGCCGGAAGATGGCCGCGACGTTCGCCAGCACAGGCACACCGTCGTTCTTTGTTCATCCAGGTGAAGCCGCCCACGGCGATCTCGGCATGGTTTCACCGCAGGATGTCGTGATCGCACTTTCTAACTCCGGTGAATCCAACGAGATCCTGGCACTGATCCCGGTGCTTAAGCGTCTTCAGGTGCCACTCATCTGTATGACCAGCCGCCCGGAAAGCAGCATGGCGAAAGCCGCAGACATTCATCTGTGCGTCAGCGTGCCTAAAGAAGCCTGTCCGCTTGGCCTCGCGCCAACGTCCAGCACCACCGCAGCGCTGGTGATGGGGGATGCGCTCGCCGTCGCTTTACTTAAAGCACGCGGCTTCACCCCCGAAGATTTCGCGCTTTCGCATCCAGGCGGCGCGCTGGGCCGCAAACTGCTGCTGCGCGTGAATGACATCATGCATACCGGCGATGAAATTCCTCACGTTAGCCCGGATGCCACTCTGCGCGATGCGCTACTGGAAATCACCCGTAAAAACCTCGGTATGACGGTTGTCTGCGACGACCAGATGCAGATCGAAGGCATCTTCACCGACGGTGACCTGCGCCGGGTGTTTGATATGGGCGTCGACGTGCGTAATCTCAGCATTGCCGACGTGATGACCCGCGGCGGAGTGCGCGTGCGTCCAGGCATTCTGGCCGTGGATGCGCTGAACCTGATGCAGTCCCGCCACATCACCTGCGTCATGGTTGCCGATGGCGACCATCTGCTGGGTGTGATACATATGCATGATCTGCTGCGCGCAGGCGTAGTGTAAGTAAGGAAAAAACAATGAGTAATGCTGGCGCGTCGGTAACGACCTGCTATGGACCGGTCAGTTCTCGAGTCATGGAAAAAGCGGAGAAAATCCGCCTGCTGATTCTGGATGTCGACGGCGTGCTGTCTGACGGACTGATTTACATGGGCAACAACGGTGAAGAACTGAAAGCCTTCAACGTGCGCGATGGCTACGGCATTCGCTGTGCGCTGACGTCAGGCATAGAAGTTGCAATCATCACCGGACGAAAAGCTAAACTGGTAGAAGACCGCTGCAAAACGCTGGGGATCACTCATCTGTGGCAGGGACAGTCCGATAAGCTTATCGCTTACCGCGAACTGCTGGACACGCTCTCCCTGCGCCCGGACGAAGTGGCTTACGTCGGCGACGATCTCATCGACTGGCCGGTAATGGCTGATGTCGGCCTGAGCGTGGCCGTGGCCGATGCGCACCCGCTGCTTCCGCCACGTGCCGATTACGTCACGCGTATTGCCGGAGGTCGTGGTGCCGTTCGTGAAGTGTGTGATTTGTTGCTGCTGGCTCAGGGCAAACTGGATGAAGCCAAAGGGCAATCAATATGAGTAAAACCAGACGTTGGGTTATCATCCTGCTGTCGCTGCTGGCGCTGGTGCTGATTGGTTTCAATCTGGTCGACAATGACGACACTGCCCCAACGGTCGTGAATAACAACGACCCGACATACAAGAGTGAACATACTGATACCGTGGTCTACAGCCCGGAAGGTGCGCTGAACTATCGGTTGGTTGCAGAGCACGTCGAGTATTTTTCTGACCAGGCGATCTCCTGGTTTACCCGACCAGTGCTGACCACGTTCGATGCCAATAAAGTCCCGACGTGGTCCATTAAGGCCGATAAGGCCAAACTGACGAATGACCGTATGCTGTATCTTTACGGGCACGTTGAGATCAACGCCCTGACGGACGACTCTCAGCTTCGCAAAGTCACAACGGACAACGCCATCGTGAATTTGGTCACTCAGGACGTCAGCTCCGACGATTTAGTGACTTTGTACGGCACAACATTTAATTCCAGCGGCCTCAAAATGCGCGGCAACTTACGCAGCAAAAAAGCCGAGCTGATTGAAAAGGTGAGAACCTCTTATGAAATTCAGAACAAATAAATTCAGCTTTAAGCTTGCCCTCGCCAGCACTTTGCTGGCCGCCAGCCTGCCTGCACTGGCCTTGACGGGCGATACCGATCAGCCGATTCACATCGAATCCGATCAGCAGTCTCTGGACATGCAGGGCAACGTCGCCACCTTCACCGGCAACGTGATTGTGACCCAGGGCACCATCAAAATTAACGCCGACAAAGTCGTCGTTACGCGTCCTGGCGGTGAAAAAGGGAAAGAAACCATGGATGGCTATGGCAATCCGGCGACCTTCTACCAGATGCAGGACAACGGCAAACCGGTCAAAGGTCATGCGTCGAAGATGCATTACGAAGTGGCGAATGACCTCGTGGTTCTGACCGGCAAAGCCTACCTCGAGCAGCTGGACAGCAACATTACTGGCGACAAAATCACCTATCTGGTGAAAGAGCAGAAAATGCAGGCATTTAGCGAAAAAGGTAAGCGCGTGACCACGGTTCTGGTACCTTCGCAGCTGCAGGACAAGAGCGGCAACACCGCCGCACCGGCTCAGCCAAAGAAGAGTAACTAAGACGTTATGGCTACTTTAACTGCAAAGAATCTGGCGAAAGCCTATAAAGGACGTCGGGTTGTTGAAGACGTCAGCCTGACGGTGAATTCCGGCGAAATCGTTGGTCTGCTTGGCCCGAACGGTGCGGGTAAAACCACCACCTTCTACATGGTCGTGGGCATTGTTTCACGCGACGCGGGCAACATCATTATTGATGACGAAGACATCAGCCTGCTGCCGCTGCATGCACGAGCTCGCCGTGGTATCGGCTATCTTCCGCAGGAAGCGTCCATTTTCCGTCGCCTGAGCGTGTTCGATAACCTGATGGCCGTGCTGCAAATCCGTGACGATCTGAGCAATGAGCAGCGCGTTGATCGTGCGAACGAGCTGATGGAAGAGTTCCACATCGAACATCTGCGCGACAGCCTCGGGCAGGCTCTCTCAGGCGGTGAACGCCGCCGCGTGGAGATTGCTCGTGCGCTTGCGGCAAATCCTAAATTTATCCTGCTGGATGAACCCTTTGCGGGCGTCGACCCCATCTCGGTCATCGACATCAAGCGCATCATTGAACACCTGCGCGACAGTGGCCTGGGCGTGCTTATCACCGACCACAACGTTCGTGAAACGTTAGCCGTCTGCGAACGCGCTTATATCGTGAGTCAGGGACACCTGATTGCTCACGGTACACCGGAACAAATCCTGCAAGACGAACACGTTAAGCGTGTGTATCTTGGGGAAGACTTCAGACTCTGATAGGGTAGTGAGTACAGACATTTCTGGCCGGAGAAATTTGCCCTGATTATGAAGCAAGGTTTGCAATTAAGGCTCAGCCAACAGCTCGCCATGACGCCACAGTTGCAACAGGCCATTCGTCTGTTGCAGCTTTCAACGCTCGAGCTGCAACAGGAACTTCAGCAAGCGCTGGAGAGCAATCCCCTGCTTGAGCAAACCGATCTTCACGAAGAAATCGATTCACAGGAAGAAACCGATACCGAAGCCTTTGATACCGTCGATGCCCTCGAGCAAAAGGAGATGCCCGATGAACTGCCGCTCGATGCCAGCTGGGATGAGATTTACACCGCAGGCACGCCGTCCGGCACGGGCACCGATTATCAGGACGACGAGCTCCCTGTCTATCAAGGTGAAACTACGCAGTCGCTTCAGGATTATCTGATGTGGCAGGTTGGGCTGACGCCGTTTTCTGATACCGATCGTGCCATTGCGACGTCGATTGTCGATGCGGTGGATGAAACGGGTTATCTCACCACCTCCGTTGAAGAGATCCTCGAAAGCATTGGCAACGACGATCTCGATCTTGATGAAGTTGAAGCCGTCCTCAAACGCATCCAGCGTTTCGATCCGATCGGCGTGGCGGCGAAAGATCTGCGCGACTGCCTGCTGATTCAGCTGTCACAGTTCTCGAAAGACACGCCGTGGCTGACGGAAGCCCAAACTATCATCTGCGATCATCTCGATCTGCTGGCAAACCATGATTTCCGCACGCTGATGCGCGTCACGCGCCTGAAAGAAGACGTGCTGAAGGAAGCGGTGTCGCTGATTCAGTCTCTCGATCCTCGCCCGGGTCAGTCGATCCAGACGAGCGAGCCGGAGTACGTGATCCCGGATGTGCTGGTACGCAAGATCAGCGGACGCTGGGCTGTCGAACTCAACTCCGACAGTATTCCGCGATTGCAAATCAATCAGCACTACGCCGGGATGTGCAACACCGCACGCAACGACGCTGACAGCCAGTTTATTCGCAGCAACCTCCAGGAAGCCAAATGGCTGATTAAAAGCCTGGAGAGCCGCAACGACACGCTGTTGCGGGTTAGCCGCTGCATCGTAGAACAGCAGCAGGCCTTCTTTGAACAGGGCGAAGAGTTTATGAAGCCGATGGTGCTGGCGGATATCGCCCAGGCCGTCGAGATGCATGAATCAACCATCTCGCGTGTGACAACGCAAAAGTATCTTCACAGCCCACGGGGCATTTTTGAGCTTAAGTATTTCTTCTCCAGTCATGTGAATACCGAAGGCGGTGGCGAAGCCTCGTCAACGGCCATTCGCGCCCTGGTGAAGAAGTTAATTGCCGCGGAGAATCCCGCGAAGCCACTGAGTGACAGTAAGCTGACCTCCATGCTGTCCGAACAGGGTATCATGGTGGCACGCCGTACCGTTGCAAAGTACCGAGAGTCTTTATCCATTCCGCCGTCAAATCAGCGTAAACAGCTGGTCTGACACAACCGATAAGGAAGACACTATGCAGCTCAATATCACAGGACACAACGTTGAAATCACCGATGCAATGCGCGAATTTGTGACAACGAAATTCGCCAAGCTCGAACAGTTTTTCGAACGGATTAATCAGGTCTATGTTGTGTTAAAAGTGGAAAAGGTGACTCATATCTCGGACGCTACCCTGCATGTTAATGGGGGCGAAATTCATGCCAGTGCGGAAGGGCAGGATATGTATGCCGCAATAGATGGTCTTATCGATAAGCTTGCAAGACAGCTAACCAAACATAAAGATAAACTGAAACAACACTAATTGTCCGGGCGTGCGCCTGACCCGACGTTTCGGGCCAGGCGGCACGCAGGTGAATTTATGATGAACAACGATTCCGCTCTGCAACTGAGCAATGTCCTGAACCAGGAATGTACCCGCAGTGGCGTTCACTGCCAGAGTAAAAAGCGCGCGCTGGAAATCATCAGCGAACTGGCGGCAAAACAGCTGAGTCTGCCGCCACAGGTGGTGTTTGAAGCTATCCTGACGCGTGAAAAAATGGGCAGTACCGGCATCGGTAACGGCATCGCCATTCCGCACGGTAAGCTGGAAGAGGATACGCTGCGCGCCGTTGGCGTGTTTGTGCAGCTCGAAACGCCGATAGCCTTTGACGCGATTGATAACCAGCCGGTTGATCTGTTGTTCGCACTGCTGGTGCCAGCAGACCAGACCAAAACGCATTTGCATACCCTGTCCCTGGTCGCAAAACGCCTGGCGGATAAAACGATTTGCCGCCGCTTACGCAGCGCTCAAAGCGATCAGGAACTGTATGAAATCATCACCGGAGAAGAGAACGGCGATGAAGAGGCCTGAGGATAACCCGGTTGTCGTAAGGAGAAGCAACTGATGGTACTGATGATCGTCAGCGGTCGCTCGGGATCAGGCAAATCTGTGGCTCTGCGCGCGCTGGAAGACATGGGCTTTTACTGCGTGGATAACCTGCCAGTTGTGCTGCTGCCCGAGCTCGCCAAAAGCCTTGCCGACCGACAAATATCGGCCGCGGTCAGCATTGATGTACGAAATATGCCGGAGTCGCCGGAGATTTTCGAACAGGCGATGGAAAACCTGCCTGATTGTTTCTCGCCGCAGCTGCTGTTCCTCGATGCCGATCGCAACACGCTGATTCGTCGCTACAGCGATACGCGTCGTCTGCACCCGCTGTCCAGCAAAAATCTCTCGCTGGAAAGCGCCATCGATCAGGAAAGCGATCTGCTTGAGCCGCTGCGATCGCGCGCGGATCTTATCGTCGATACGTCTGAAATGTCCGTCCATGAGCTGGCGGAAATGCTGCGCACGCGTCTGCTGGGCAAACGTGAACGCGAACTGACGATGGTGTTTGAATCCTTTGGCTTTAAGCACGGCATTCCCATCGATGCCGACTACGTGTTTGACGTACGCTTCCTGCCAAACCCGCACTGGGACCCGAAGCTACGCCCAATGACCGGCCTCGATAAGCCGGTCGCCGCCTTCCTCGACCGACACACAGAAGTACACAATTTTATCTACCAGACCCGCAGCTATCTTGAGCTATGGTTACCCATGCTGGAAACCAACAATCGAAGCTACCTGACGGTCGCGATTGGCTGCACCGGCGGTAAACACCGTTCGGTCTACATTGCCGAACAGCTGGCTGACTATTTCCGCTCGCGCGGCAAAAACGTTCAGTCTCGTCACCGGACGCTGGAAAAACGTAAAACATGAGCGTAAAGCACACCGTTGAGATCACCAACAAGCTGGGCATGCATGCCCGCCCGGCGATGAAGCTGTTTGAACTGGTTCAGAATTTTGACGCCGAAGTGTGGCTTCGAAACGATGAGGGCACTGAGGCTGAAGCCAGCAGCGTCATCGCCCTGCTGATGCTGGATTCCGCCAAAGGTCGCCAGATTGAGATCGAGGCCAGCGGCCCGCAGGAAGAAGAAGCCCTGGCGGCGGTTATTGCGCTGTTCAACGCCGGGTTTGACGAAGACTGAATCTGTCCTTCTTCGTCTCTGCGCCTCAGCTCTCGCTCAGGGAAAACTACGCTGGCACCCCACTGTGGAAGCGAAACTCCACATCCGGGGTCGAAATCAGCGTGGCTTCCACTTCACCAAAGAAACGCACTCTCGGCGTGATATCCGTGTCTGATATCTGCTGCGCCAGTGCCAGATAATCCTGATAGTGCCGCGCTTCGGAGCGCAACAGCGACAGGTAAAACTTCTGTAATGGCTCATCCAGATAGGGTGCCAGCGCGGCAAAGCGCTCGCAGGAGCGTGCTTCAATGTACGCCCCGCAAATCAGCTTATCGGTGAGCGTCAGCGGTTCATGCGTGCGCACTTCTTTAAGCATTCCTTTGGCATAACGACTGGCGGTGATTTTCACATAGGGGATCTCACGCTCAATCATGATTTCCCGCACCTGCCAGAAGTGATGTAGCTCCTCTTTGATGAGCAGCACCATACTGTCAATAAGCTGCCGGCCCCAGGGATCGTCGGTCTGCGGCATCACGCTTTTGCCTATCTGCTTTTGCAGCGCCGCAAAATCCGGCTCCGGGCCACCGCGAAAGGCAAAGGCTTCGTAAGGCTGGAGCCAGGCCAGTAGCGCGTCGGCACCGGCTTTGTCGGCCACGTATTTACGCACCAGCAGCATTGCGGTCTGTGCAGCTTTCAGCTCGCACACCAGATGATCGGTGAGCAACAGAGGCAAATGTTCGGGGGAACGGGCTTTGTCGATCCACGCCTGCGGTGTCGGGCACTGGAGGAAAGCTAAAACGGGCGCGAGGAGTTGGGGGTAATCCATCTATCTGGCACGATCTCATGAAAGGATGCGGCAACAAATGCTGCCGCACCGGTCGTTATTTAGTGGCGGACGCCATCGTCATCTTCGTCGATATAGTCTTCGTCGTCGCCTTCTTCGCCTTCACCGTTCGGATCTGCGAAGTAGGTGCCCCATCCGTCGTATTCCACGCCGAATTTCTCGGCCAGGTTCATCAGTTGCTCAACCTGAGCGTCGATAAGTTCCGGGTTCAGCGCGCATTCGCTGAGGGCGTCGCAGCAGATAACCACTTCACCGCCCTCTTCAACTTCCAGCTCTTCCGGCTCGGTCACTTCGTAACCCAGCTTGAAGACCTCAACCGCCACTTTTTCCAGCGTGTCGAAATCATCTGCCGAGAAATGGTGCTCGATGGTGTAGAGCGCGTCCGGATCGCTGCCATCTTCCAGTAACTCTTCAATAATCAGACGCGTCTCTTCGCGCTGCTCTTCCAGGTGTTCCGGGTTTGCCATTGCTCGTTCCTCATGATGTCGGCAGTGACTTCTATTTTCACACACCGCAGGCATTGCCTCCACCTTTCCGACAAAGATTTGTGAAACAGGGTTGCAAATGAATATTCATACATATAAATTGAATTTTAATTCAATAAGTGGCTTAAGCCATGAGAGGGAAAAATGTCTGCGTTATACCAGAAGCACTGCCTGAAATTACTGGATTTTACCCCTGCCCAACTCACGCACCTGCTGGCGCTGGCCGCCCAGCTGAAAGCCGATAAAAAAAGCGGCAATGAAGTGCCAAAACTGATCGGTAAAAACATCGCGCTCATCTTCGAAAAAGACTCAACCCGCACCCGATGCTCTTTCGAAGTTGCCGCCTACGATCAGGGCGCTCGCATCACATACCTCGGCCCGAGCGGTAGCCAGATTGGCCATAAAGAATCAATTAAGGATACTGCCCGCGTGCTGGGCCGGATGTATGACGGCATTCAGTATCGCGGCTACGGCCAGGAGATTGTCGAAACGCTGGCTCAGTTCGCCGGTGTACCGGTGTGGAACGGGTTGACCGATGAATTCCACCCAACGCAGCTGCTGGCCGATCTGCTCACGATGAAAGAACATCTGCCGGGCAAAGCCTTCAACGAAATGACGCTGGTGTATGCCGGCGATGCGCGTAACAACATGGGCAATTCGATGCTGGAAGCCGCGGCGCTGACGGGGCTGGATTTACGTCTGGTTTCGCCGAAAAGCTGCTGGCCGGAAGCGAGCCTGGTGGCTGAATGCAAAGCGCTGGCGCAGAAAAATGGCGGTGATATTACGCTCACCGAAGATATTGCCGCAGGCGTCAAGGACGCAGATTTTATCTACACTGACGTCTGGGTATCCATGGGCGAAGCCAAAGAGAAATGGGCTGAGCGCATCGCGCTGCTGCGTGACTACCAGGTGAATAAAAAGATGCTGGCACTGAGCGGAAACCCACAGGTGAAGTTCCTCCACTGCCTCCCGGCTTTTCATGACGATCAAACCACGCTCGGCAAGCAGATGGCCGAAGAATACGGCCTGCATGGCGGTATGGAAGTGACGGACGAAGTCTTTGAATCCGAAGCCAGCATCGTGTTCGATCAGGCTGAAAACCGGATGCACACCATCAAGGCTGTGATGGTCGCTACGCTGGCCAAGTAACGCACTTTGCATTCCCCTCTCCACGCGGCACGCGGGAGAGGGGAACATCCTCCTTACTCGATCCGCGTCGCCCGCAGCAGCGTTTCCAGCGGATAGACCGCCGCAATCACCACTTCATCCTGCGTTTTTGCGGCTTCATCAAGCTGCGACTGAACAGACGCATACTCTTTGTCATCAAGCGTACCCTGCCGCGCCACCAGATCGGTTAACCGCAGCCCCAGCGCCGCCAGTTTATCCACCTGCAACGCCACCGGCTTCATGCTTGCCAGCTGATGATTGCCGTCGGTCAGCAACAGCACGTCGGCGGTATTGTTCTGCCAGCGCGTAAAGACGTGACGCAGCGCGTCAGCGCTTTCGTTATCTTCAGCATCGCTGATGAGATTTTCCGCCCATTCGTTAAGATGGCGCACGGTGTCGCTTTCTGCAGGAAGGGCATCCGCAAAGCGGTTCAGCGGCTCAAACTGATGGTAATTTCCGGCCTGGAATTTCAGGTGCTGACGGGTGTAGTACTGCGCTGGTTCCGTCGCCTGCGCGAGGATTTCCAGCGGCAAAGTGCTGCCGCCGTTTGCCAGACGGGTAAACTGCACCCGCTGCTGCGTATGCTGTTGTAGCCCGACGGACACCGTCGACCAGCTGTCGATTGCCTGCAAACGCTGGTACATGTTGTCGGTATCGTTCACATCCTTCGCCGACCATAGCCGTTCTGCCACCACAAACCCACGCGGCCACAGGCGGATATCCAGCACTGGCGCAACAATGTTTTCCGCCCACAGCGCCGCTTCGCCACCGAGCAGGTTCTTCTGCTGTTCTGCGTCCGGCACCACTGGCTGAATGCCTGCCGGAACGTTATCCAGTCGCTCGCCGCTGATCGGGTAACGCACGTTGCCCACAAGGAAGTAGCCGCCGAGGCGGTCATCATGAATATTGACTACCGGACGGGTTTCACCCATCCACGTATCCACCGTGAACGTCACCTGATCCGGACTCAGCCATTCAATATCGTCCACTGCTCGCCGGGATTTGCCTTTGAAATCAATAAATCCTCGCCATTCATCTGCGCCTTTTACCAGCGTAAAGGTGCCTTCAACCGGGCTACCCTTCAGGCGGGGCATAGTAAACGACCAGCTCTGGGCGCTGTCGGCATCGCTGATTTTGTCGATCCCGTTCAGTCCCTGCGGAACGACCTCATTGCGGTAGTGATAGGCGGCGCTTTGCGGCTGGTCGAGGTAGAACCCGGTGGAAAGAATGCCCCGATAGCCATTCTTCGCCACCTCACCGAGTGCATCCTGTCCTTGCCAGGACTGGATCAGAATGCTTTTCGGCAGATCAGGATGATAGATCTCATCCCAGCCAACCATCTGCCGATGATGCTTCTCAAGGATCTGCTCCAGCTTACGGTTGAAGTACGCCTGCAATGCGTGGCTGTCGGCAAGCTTGTTGTCCTGCATAAACTTCTGAATGGCCGGATTGTTTTTCCACTGCGTGTCATCGACTTCGTCGCCGCCAATGTGCAGGTACGGATCCGGGAAGATCGCCGCAAGCTCGCTGACCATCGCATCAGCAAAGGCGTAGGTCGCCTCTTTGGTCGGATCGAGTACCGGCTTCAGCACGCCCCAGTGGCGTTCCATTGCATACGGCCCCGGCGCGCTCATCAGTTCCGGATATGCGACCGCAATCGCCGAGGCATGGCCTGGCATATCAATTTCCGGCACCACGCGAATACCGCGGTCAGCCGCGTAGCGCACAATCTCTTTCATTTGTGCCGGAGTGTAGAACTTCCCGTCGCTGGCAAGCTGCTGCAATTTGGGGTACTTCGTCGAGGCAAAGCGCCAGCCCTGATCGTCCGTCAAATGCCAATGGAAGACGTTCAGCTTCGCCGCGGCCATGCCGTCAAGCTGCCGTTTGATGTCCTCAACCGGCAGGAAGTGGCGCGCGGAATCCAGCAGCACGCCTCGCCAGGGGAACCGCGGGGAATCTTCGATGGTGACAAAAGGAATGGTCGTGTTATCCGGCCCGTTCTGAATCAGCTGGAGCAGGGTTTCGATACCGTGCAGCGCGCCAAAGCGCGTATTCGCCGTCAGCTTCGCGCCCGTGTCATCCACCACCAGCTTGTAGCTTTCATCGCTGTCCGGTCGCGGAATTGCCGGAACTTTATTCGCAATCACGATGTTAATGGTCGGCGTTTTTGCAGGCCCCGTTTGTGGCACCATTTCCCAGCCAGTCTGGCGGGAGATGCGATCGCGCAGGCGGGCTACCGCGTCGCCTAAGTCATCACCGCTAAGATTAATGGTGAGCTGGTTATTCAGGATCAACGCGCCTTGCGCAGCCGGGCGTGCGACCTGTGCAGGCCAGGGCATTAACGGGAGATCGCCGGCAGGCGCGGCCAGCGTAAAACCACTGAACAGCAGTCCGGTCGTCAACAAACTGTAGCGCACAGTTTTGAGCATCAGGTTTTCCTTATGACGGGCCAAAAAAAGGCAAAACAATGAGTTAACACAAGGAGAATCAGAGGGTCAAGCGCGAGAGGCGACCGGCTTCACAACTACTTGAGAATAAGGGAAATGCTATGTGTGCGCAGGTCCTGCTCCCTCTCCTGACCCATGCTCAGCCAGGAGAAAGCCAGCTCAGGAGGAAGGAGAGACCCAGCTCCGCCCCAGGGCTGAGCCCTGAACGCCATGCTCGTTGAGGTATTTGTCGAGCTCCACCATCCCCGTCCAGCGATTCTCACACCACAGCGGCGCAAGCAGCGTAGGACGGCGGGCGCTGGCCGAAATCCGGTGATAAACAATATCTGGCGGCGTATGGCGGATCATTTCTCCGGCAATATGGGTGTAATCATCAAGCTCAATACCCTGAAGCCGTCCCGCTTCCCAGGCTTTAGCCATAATGCTGCCGGTGACGATGTGCAATGGATGAAGTTTGATGCCGTCCACGCCAGTCTCAACCACTTTTTCCAGCGTCTGCAGACACTCTGCCTGCCCTTCTCCCGGCAATCCAACGATCAGATGCGTACACACTTTCAGACCACGCTCACGAGCCAGACGCGTCGTTGCCTGATAGCAGGCAAAATCGTGGCCGCGGTTGATACGATGCAGGGTTTTGTCCTGCGCGCTTTGCAGACCGAGCTCCAGCCACACTTCGTAACCCTGATCTTTATATTCGCTAAGCAAATCCAGTACGGCCTCTGGCACACAATCCGGACGCGTACCCACACACAGGCCAACAATATTCGCCTGGCTGACCGCCTGTTGATACATAGACCGCAGCACCTGGACTTCAGCAAAGGTGCTGGTATAAGCCTGGAAATAAGCGAGGTAGCGTTTGGCACGATTGACCAGATGAGCCTGATGCGCCAGCTGTTCGGCGATGGATTTATGCTGCTGCGCCTCATCGGCAAATGAAGCAACGTTACAGAAAGTGCAGCCACCGCGTCCGATGGTACCGTCGCGGTTTGGGCAGCTAAAACCACCGTGCAGCGTAAGCTTATGGACCTTTTCGCCATAGCGACGCGTAAGATCCCCACCAAACATATTGACTAATTTCTGTAACTGCATAATCTGATAGACCGCGCCTTTCAAAGAGGTGCAAAGCCTGCCATTTTTAGTCTCTTTCGGCGATGACCTGGATCAAGCGCTACGGAGACGTCACATCTATTGCATAACCAATCAAGATAACTGCAATTTCATTCACCCTGAGAGTGATTACTTTTCCTTATGCTGAAGCGCTGTTTTTCGCGATTGCGCTCACAGATAAAAAACAGTGTCATCATGGGCATTAGCGGCGCATGGCAGAATAATACTCTGCGATAAAAAAACCTTTCAGCACAGATCGGCGATAATGCGGCTCACAGATAGTGAGAGAGATCACATTAGGTAGCCGTTTCGTTGGAGGGAAATGCAATGTAAAAAACCTTAAATTCCTTTTACTATCATAGCACTAACCTACCTATAGCACATTTTTGTATAAATAAGATTGCCATTTGACCTGTGTGCCGATTCCCGATAACTTGAGGATCCGCTGGAAGCTTTCTCGATGAGCGGTCTGCTCATCATATTTATGCAGTAATTGAGATTCCCTCTGAAGCAAGTCCTCAATACTTGTTTACCGATGCGAAAGGATTGTAAGAGGGCGAATGTGTGGCCACAGGCCCCACCGCCTTACTCTTTCTGCGCCTGCGCGCAATCGGTGTCGGAGTGTGTCCGTAGAGCCTGGGGAGGTTCACTGATATGTTGTACGATAAATCCCTTGAGAGGGATAACTGTGGTTTCGGCCTGATCGCCCACATAGAAGGCGAACCTAGCCACAAGGTAGTGCGTACCGCCATTCACGCACTGGCCCGCATGCAGCACCGTGGTGCGATCCTTGCCGATGGTAAAACCGGCGATGGTTGCGGCCTGCTGCTGCAAAAACCGGATCGCTTCTTCCGCCTGGTGGCCGAAGAGCACGGCTGGCGTTTAGCCAAAAACTACGCCGTCGGGATGCTGTTCCTGAATAAAGACGCTGAGCTGGCTGCTGCTTCTCGCCGCGTAGTCGAAGAAGAATTGCAGCGCGAAACCCTGTCGATTGTTGGCTGGCGCGACGTGCCAACCAACGAAGGGGTGCTCGGTGAAATCGCCCTCTCCTCTCTGCCGCGCATCGAACAAATCTTCGTTAACGCCCCGGCAGGCTGGCGCCCCCGGGACATGGAACGCCGTCTGTTCATCGCCCGCCGCCGCATTGAAAAGCGTCTTCAGGAGGACAAAGACTTCTACGTATGCAGTCTGTCTAACCTGATCAACATCTACAAAGGTCTGTGTATGCCGGCGGATTTGCCGCGTTTCTACCTGGACCTCGCGGACCTGCGTCTGGAATCGGCCATTTGCCTGTTCCACCAGCGCTTCTCCACCAACACCGTGCCGCGCTGGCCGCTGGCCCAGCCGTTCCGCTATCTGGCTCACAACGGTGAAATCAACACCATCACCGGTAACCGCCAGTGGGCGCGCGCACGTACCTACAAATTCCAGACGCCGCTTATTCCGGATCTGCACGACGCCGCACCGTTCGTTAACGAAACGGGTTCTGACTCAAGCTCCATGGATAACATGCTCGAGCTGCTGCTGGCAGGTGGGATGGATATCGTGCGCGCCATGCGTCTGCTCGTTCCACCAGCCTGGCAGAACAACCCGGACATGGATACTGACCTGCGCGCCTTCTTCGACTTCAACTCCATGCACATGGAGCCGTGGGACGGCCCGGCAGGCATCGTCATGTCCGACGGACGCTACGCAGCCTGTAACCTCGATCGTAACGGCCTGCGCCCGGCGCGCTACGTCATCACCAAAGACAAGCTCATCACCTGCGCCTCTGAAGTCGGGATCTGGGACTACCAGCCGGACGAAGTGGTCGAAAAAGGCCGCGTTGGCCCAGGTGAGCTGATGGTAATCGACACCCGCGCGGGCCGTATTCTGCACTCCGCGGAAACGGACCACGATCTGAAAATCCGTCACCCGTACAAAGAGTGGATGGAGAAAAACGTTCGCCGTCTGGTGCCGTTTGAAGATCTGCCAGACGAAGACGTCGGCAGCCGCGAGCTGGACGACGACGCGCTTGCCAGCTACCAGAAGCAGTTTAACTACAGCGCCGAAGAGCTGGATTCCGTGATTCGCGTGCTGGGCGAAAACGGCCAGGAGGCCGTCGGCTCAATGGGTGACGACACCCCATTTGCCGTGCTCTCCAGCCAGCCTCGTATCATTTACGACTACTTCCGTCAGCAGTTTGCGCAGGTAACCAACCCGCCAATCGACCCGCTGCGTGAAGCGCACGTAATGTCGCTCGCCACCAGCATTGGCCGCGAAATGAACGTCTTCTGTGAAGCGGAAGGCCAGGCGCACCGCCTGAGCTTCAAATCACCGATCCTGCTCTACTCCGATTTCAAACAGCTGACGACGATTCAGGAAGAGCACTACCGAGCTGATACCCTCGATATCACTTTTGATGTAAACGAAGCGAGCCTCGAAGAGACCGTTAATGCGCTGTGCGACAAGGCAGAGCAAATGGTGCGTAACGGCACCGTGCTGCTGGTGCTCTCTGACCGCAATATCGCCAAAAACCGTCTGCCGGTACCTGCGCCGATGGCGGTGGGTGCGATTCAGACGCGCCTGGTTGATAAGAGCCTGCGCTGTGACGCCAACATCATCGTTGAAACCGCAAGCGCTCGCGACCCGCATCACTTTGCGGTGCTGCTGGGCTTCGGTGCAACGGCGATTTACCCGTATCTTGCTTACGAAACGCTGGCGAAGCTCGTCGACACCAAAGCCATCGAGAAAGATTACCGCCACGTGATGCTGAACTACCGCAACGGCATCAACAAAGGCCTGTACAAAATCATGTCCAAAATGGGCATCTCGACCATTGCCTCTTACCGCTGCTCGAAGCTGTTTGAAGCGGTGGGCCTGCATGACAGCGTCGCAAATCTCTGTTTCCAGGGCGTGGTCAGCCGTATTGGCGGCGCAGGCTTTGAAGACTTCCAGCAGGATCTGCTGAACCTCTCTAAGCGTGCCTGGCTGGCGCGTAAGCCGCTCGATCAGGGTGGTTTGCTGAAGTACGTTCACGGTGGTGAATACCACGCCTACAATCCGGACGTGGTACGCACGCTGCAGCAGGCCGTTCAGAGCGGTGAATACAGTGACTATCAGCAGTATGCAAAACTGGTCAACGAGCGCCCCGCGGCAACGCTGCGCGATCTGCTGGTCATCATTCCAGGCACTGAAGCCGTCAGCATTAGCGAAGTTGAGCCTGCGACTGAGCTGTTCAAACGCTTTGATACCGCGGCAATGTCCATCGGTGCACTGAGCCCGGAAGCCCACGAAGCGCTGGCGGAAGCCATGAACAGCATCGGCGGCAACTCTAACTCCGGTGAAGGCGGCGAAGACCCGGCGCGTTACGGCACCAATAAAGTCTCGCGCATCAAGCAGGTCGCTTCCGGCCGCTTTGGCGTGACGCCGGCGTACCTGGTCAACGCCGACGTGATTCAGATTAAAGTCGCTCAGGGGGCAAAACCAGGCGAAGGCGGTCAGCTTCCGGGTGATAAAGTCACGCCGTACATCGCTAAACTGCGTTATTCCGTGCCGGGCGTAACGCTGATTTCCCCGCCACCGCACCACGATATCTACTCTATCGAGGATCTGGCGCAGCTGATTTTCGATCTGAAACAGGTCAATCCGAAAGCGATGATCTCCGTGAAGCTGGTTTCCGAACCGGGCGTCGGCACCATCGCTACCGGCGTCGCGAAAGCCTACGCAGATTTGATCACCATCGCCGGCTATGACGGCGGCACCGGTGCAAGCCCGCTCTCTTCCGTGAAATACGCAGGCTGCCCTTGGGAACTTGGCCTGGTGGAAACCCAGCAGGCGCTGGTTGCCAACGGCCTGCGTCACAAAATTCGTCTCCAGGTGGATGGCGGTCTTAAAACCGGTGTCGATATCATCAAGGCGGCAATTCTGGGTGCAGAAAGCTTCGGCTTCGGCACCGGCCCGATGGTTGCGCTGGGCTGTAAATACCTGCGTATTTGCCACCTGAACAACTGCGCAACCGGCGTGGCAACTCAGGATGAAAAACTGCGTAAGAACCATTACCACGGCCTGCCGTTCAAAGTGACCAACTACTTTGAATTTATCGCCCGCGAAACTCGCGAGCTGATGGCGCAGCTTGGCGTGAAGCGTCTGGTGGATCTGATTGGCCGTACCGACCTGCTTAAAGAGCTGGACGGTTTCACCGCCAAACAGCAGAAGCTGGATCTGGCGAAACTGCTGGAAACCGCCGAGCCGCATCCGGGTAAGGCGCTTTACTGCACCGAGAACAACCCACCGTTCGACAACGGCGTGCTGAACGCGCAGCTCTTGCAGCAGGCGAAGTCGTACGTGGATGGCAAGCAGAGCAAAACGTTCTGGTTTGATATCCGCAACACCGACCGTTCAGTGGGCGCGTCACTGTCAGGCTATATCGCCCAGACACATGGCGATCAGGGTCTGGCTTCAGACCCGATCAAGGCCCACTTCAGCGGCACCGCAGGCCAGAGCTTCGGCGTGTGGAACGCAGGCGGCGTGGAGCTGTACCTGACCGGTGATGCCAACGACTACGTCGGGAAAGGCATGGCGGGCGGTCTGCTGGCAATTCGTCCTCCGGTCGGCTCTGCCTTCCGCAGCCACGAAGCGAGCATCATCGGTAACACCTGCCTGTATGGCGCAACCGGCGGTCGTCTGTACGCAGCAGGCCGCGCGGGCGAACGTTTCGGCGTGCGTAACTCCGGTGCAATTACCGTGGTCGAGGGCATTGGCGACAACGGCTGTGAGTACATGACGGGCGGTATCGTCTGTGTGCTCGGCAGAACCGGCGTCAACTTTGGCGCGGGCATGACCGGTGGTTTTGCTTATGTCCTGGATGAAGATGGTGATTTCCGCAAACGCGTGAACCCGGAACTGGTGGAAGTGCTGGACGTTGACTCCCTGGCTATCCATGAAGAGCACCTGCGCGGGCTTATCACTGAACACGTTCAGCTGACGGGCTCCTCGCGCGGCGAAGAGATTCTGGCGAACTGGCCAGCGTTCTCCGCGAAATTCGCTCTGGTTAAACCGAAGTCCAGCGATGTCAAAGCACTGTTGGGTCACCGTAGTCGTAGCGCAGCTGAGCTGCGCGTGCAGGCGCAGTAAGGAATTCAGATGAGTCAGAATGTTTATCAGTTTATCGACTTACAGCGTGTGGACCCGCCGAAGAAGCCGCTGAAGATCCGTAAGATCGAATTTGTTGAGATCTACGAAACCTTCTCCGAAGGCCAGGCTAAGGCGCAGGCAGACCGCTGCCTCTCCTGCGGCAACCCATACTGCGAGTGGAAGTGCCCGGTGCATAACTACATCCCGAACTGGCTGAAGCTCGCCAACGAGGGGCGTATTTTTGAGGCGGCTGAACTGTCGCATCAGACCAACACGCTGCCGGAAGTGTGCGGCCGCGTCTGCCCACAGGACCGCCTGTGTGAAGGGTCCTGTACGCTGAACGACGAGTTTGGCGCGGTGACCATCGGCAATATCGAGCGCTACATCAACGATAAAGCCTTCGAGATGGGCTGGCGTCCCGATCTCACTGGCGTGAAGCAGACCGGTAAAACGGTCGCCATTATCGGCGCTGGCCCGGCGGGCCTTGCCTGTGCCGACGTGCTGACCCGCAACGGCGTGAAGGCGGTGGTCTTCGATCGCCATCCTGAAATCGGCGGTCTGCTCACTTTTGGTATTCCGGCCTTTAAGCTGGAAAAAGAGGTCATGACCCGTCGCCGTGAAATTTTCACCGGCATGGGCATTGAGTTCAAACTGAATACCGAAGTGGGCCGCGATGTGCAGCTCGACGACCTGCTAAAAGATTATGATGCCGTATTCCTCGGCGTCGGTACCTATCAGTCCATGCGCGGTGGTCTTGAAAATGAAGAAGCGGAGGGCGTGTTTGACGCGCTGCCGTTCCTGATTGCCAACACCAAGCAGATCATGGGCTACGGCGAATCTGCCGACGAGCCGTATGTTAACATGCAAGGCAAACGCGTAGTGGTTCTGGGCGGTGGCGATACCGCAATGGACTGCGTACGTACTTCCGTTCGTCAGGGTGCAGCGCATGTTACCTGTGCTTATCGTCGTGATGAAGAGAACATGCCAGGCTCACGTCGCGAAGTCAAAAACGCGCGGGAAGAAGGCGTGGAGTTCCAGTTCAACGTGCAGCCGCTGGGTGTCGAAGTGAACGCCAACGGTAAAGTGAGCGGCGTGAAAATGGCGCGCACGGAAATGGGCGCGCCGGATGCCAAAGGCCGTCGTCGTGCTGAAATCGTTGCCGGCTCCGAACACGTGGTTCCTGCCGATGCGGTAGTGATGGCGTTCGGTTTCCGTCCTCACAGCATGGAATGGCTGGCGAAACACAGCGTTGAGCTCGATTCCCAGGGCCGTATCATCGCACCGGAAGGCAGCGATAACGCCTTCCAGACCAGCAACCCGAAAATCTTCGCCGGTGGCGATATCGTGCGCGGTTCCGATCTGGTCGTCACGGCGATTGCCGAAGGCCGTAAAGCTGCCGACGGCATTATGAACTACCTGGAAGTGTAATCCGCCTAAGGATACCCTGTCTGAAAGAATAAAAGCCCGGCTTGCTGATGCAGCCGGGCTTTTTTACGTTTTCAAGGTACAAATGAAAACAGGCCCGAATGGGCCTGTTGAGGATTACTTCACTACGCGTAGCGCCGGACGACCACCGCGTGGCGGCGGCGTGTCGTCAGGATCGTTATCATCATCGCCATCTGGCTTATCGCCATCGATGACTGACATCACGGTTTCGTTTTCTGCGCCGGTTTCCGCGTCGTCATTGACGTGAATACCGTCTTCATCGTACGCCGCTTCCGGCTCGAACATGGTGCCTGCGCCGTTTTCACGGGCATAGATTGCCAGCACGGCCGCCATAGGTACTTCAACCTGGCGCGGTACGCCGCCAAAACGCGCATTAAAGCGCACTTCGTCGTTAGCCAGCTCAAGGTTGCCTACCGCACGCGGCGCAATGTTCAGTACGATTTGCCCGTCACGCGCGTATTCCATCGGAACACGTACGCCCGGTAACGTCACGTCTACCACCAGATGAGGCGTCAGCTGGTTATCCAGCAGCCATTCATAGAATGCCCGCAGCAGATAAGGACGACGTGGCGTCAGCTGTGACACATCCATTCAGTTAGCCCCGACCGAGGCGCATTTCACGCTCGGCTTCAGTTAAGGAAGCGAGGAAGGAATCACGTTCGAAAACGCGAGTCATATACGCTTTCATCTCTTTAGAACCGGTACCGATCAGCTCAATGCCCATGACCGGCAGACGCCACAGCAGCGGTGCAAGGTAGCAGTCGACCAGGCTGAACTCGTCGCTCAGGAAATACGGCTTCTGCGTGAAGACCGGCGCAATCGCCAGCAGCTCTTCGCGCAGCTGTTTGCGGGCAGTTTCTGCCTGAGCAGCCGTACCGTTCATGACGGTATTCATCAGCGAGTACCAGTCTTTTTCGATGCGGTGCATATACAGACGGCTTTCACCACGCGCCACCGGGTAAACCGGCATCAGCGGCGGGTGCGGAAAACGCTCGTCCAGATATTCCATAATGATGCGAGATTCCCACAGGGTCAGCTCGCGATCCACCAGTGTCGGTACGCTTTGATTCGGGTTGAGGTCAATCAGATCCTGAGGTGGATTGTCCTTCTCCACATGCTCAATCTCAAAGCTGACACCCTTTTCGGCCAGCACAATGCGGACCTGATGGCTATAGATGTCAGTAGGACCAGAAAACAGCGTCATTACCGAACGTTTGTTGGCAGCGACAGCCATGAAAACCTCCAGGTATATTCAGAATTTTTACTGCTACCCGCCACAACATGTGACCGGCCAGTGGTAAAGCCCCGTAAGCGTCGAACGACATTCCTGTTCAAAAAACAAAAAATGAACAACCGCCTGCATTTGGGCACAAAATTGGATGATAGTTTACCAGATTTTGATGGATTTGTGTTGAGGCGATTCTGGAAATGCTGAAAAAGGATGAAAAGAGAGTGGAGGATTGTGGATAACGCCGGTTTTATTCATAAAAAAACCCGCCGAAGCGGGTTTTTTCGCCAATTGTTCTGCATAAGCAGAAACCAATTAACGTTTGGAGAACTGAGGACGACGACGTGCTTTACGCAGACCGACTTTCTTACGTTCAACCTGACGAGCATCACGAGTAACGAAGCCAGCTTTACGCAGTTCGCCACGCAGGGACTCATCGTACTCCATCAGAGCGCGGGTGATACCGTGACGGATCGCACCAGCCTGACCAGAGATACCACCACCTTTAACGGTGATGTACAGATCCAGTTTCTCAACCATGTCGACCAGTTCCAGCGGCTGACGAACTACCATGCGGGCAGTTTCACGACCGAAGTACTGTTCCAGAGAACGTTGGTTGATAACGATTTTGCCGTTGCCCGGTTTGATAAACACGCGAGCTGCGGAACTTTTGCGGCGACCAGTGCCGTAGTATTGATTTTCAGCCATTGCCTATAATCCCGATTAGATGTCAAGAACTTGCGGTTGCTGTGCCGCGTGGTTGTGCTCGTTACCCGCGTAAACTTTCAGTTTACGGAACATTGCACGACCCAGCGGGCCTTTTGGCAGCATGCCTTTAACCGCGATTTCAATCACACGCTCAGGACGGCGGGCAATCATCTCTTCAAAGGTCGCTTGTTTGATACCACCGATGTGGCCGGTGTGATGGTAATACACTTTGTCTTCACGCTTGTTACCGGTTACAGCAACTTTTTCTGCGTTCAGAACGATGATGTAATCACCCGTATCTACGTGCGGAGTGTATTCCGCTTTATGCTTACCGCGCAGGCGACGAGCCAGTTCGGAAGCCAGACGGCCCAGAGTTTTACCGGTCGCGTCAACAACATACCAGTCGCGCTGTACGGTTTCTGGTTTAGCTGTAAAAGTTTTCATTAAAAGCTTACCCAAATAAATAAGTTACACGTTGGTGAACACCCAAACGTTTAAAAGTTGAGGCTCACACGACAAAGTCCGGCAAACCTACCCCTTCGAATAGCCTATGCCAGCACATAGAAAGTTTTGGGAAAAAAACCTTCTCGTAACGTGGGGTCGCAAGATTATAGAGAAGTCACGGTCAAAGATCGACCCCTAAATGTGATTTGCCAGGGGGTTTTTAACCGGCCAGATGTTCACGCTTTAAATACTCTTCGCTTTGCATCTCCTGCAGGCGCGAAAGGCAGCGCTGGAACTCAAATTTCAGACGCTCGCCCTGATAAATATCGTGGAGTGGCACGGTCGCGCTCACCACCAGTTTGACATGACGTTCATAGAATTCATCCACCAGCGCAATAAAACGCCGCGCCTCACTTTCCATTAATGTCGTCATCACCGGTACATCAAACAACATCACGGTATGAAACAGACGCGAAAGAGCAATGTAATCATGCTGACTACGGGCATCCACGCACAGCGTGGTGAACGAGACTGCCAGAGTTTGATTTTCTGCCCCCAGCGTTGGCAGTGAACGGTGGTTGATTTCAAGCACAGTCGGCTTCTCGCGTCGGGTACCGGAGAGCGCCAGCCAGAGTTTGTCCATCTGCTGGTGCGTCTCATCGTTCAGCGGCGATAGCCACAAATGCGCCTGGGTCAGCGTCCGCAGACGATAGTCAATCCCGGCATCCACATTCATGATGTCGCAGTTTGCTTTAATAGCATCGATCGCAGGCAGGAAACGTGCGCGCTGCAAACCGTTGCGGTACAGGTCATCAGGAGGAATGTTGGAGGTCGCCACCAGCGTGATCCCACGTGCAAAAAGGGCCTTCATCAGGCCGCCTAACAGCATCGCGTCCGTAATGTCTGAGACAAAAAATTCATCAAAGCACAGCACGTCGGTTTCGGACTTAAAGCGGTCGGCCACGATTTCCAGCGGATCGCTGTGCCCCTGCAGCGCGGTGAGTTCTTCATGCACGCGGAGCATAAAACGGTGAAAGTGGAGACGCTGCTTACGCTCTCCAGGCAGGCTTTGATAAAACATATCCATCAGCCAGGTTTTCCCACGCCCTACGCCGCCCCACATATATAAGCCGCGTACCGGAACCCGGGAAGCTGACTCGTGCTTACCCAACAGTTTACCTAATTTGGCCCGCAGACCGCCTTTTGTCGGGCTTTGCGCCGGAAGAGAGGTCAGTTGCTGGTAGATAATATCCAGCCGGGAAACGGCCTCACGCTGAACGTCATCGGGTTGGTAGCTCCCCTCTTTCAGGGCCTGTTCATATCGCGATGTGGGGGTCATGCTTTGCATAAGTTGTTGTTATTTCCTGAAAAGCAACGTGCAGCAGTTCACGGTTGTCGAAAAAAAGGCCGTTCTACAGTACGCGATGACACGCCAGGATTCCACTTCTAAGGGATTAGCGGTTATAGTGGCACTATCGGGCGCAGGCGAGGAGCCTTATTGCCACCCTACGGAACCACAAAACAACGGGAGAAGTTCATGACCTGGGAATATGCGCTAATTGGTCTGGTTGTCGGTCTCATCATTGGCGCCGTCGCTATGCGATTTGGTAACCGCAAGTTACGTCAACAGCAGGCCCTGCAGTACGAACTGGAAAAGAATAAAGCAGAGCTGGACGAGTATCGTGAAGAACTGGTCAGCCACTTTGCCCGCAGCGCCGAGCTGCTCGACAATATGGCTCATGACTACCGCCAGCTGTATCAGCATATGGCGAAAAGCTCCAGCAGCCTGCTGCCGGAAATGAGCGCGGAAGAAAACCCGTTCCGTAACCGCCTGTCAGAGTCCGAGGCCAGTAACGATCAGGCGCCGGTTCAGATGCCACGCGACTATTCTGATGGCGCATCCGGTCTGCTGCGCAGCGCCGCCAAACGCGACTAACCCCTCTTTATTTACGGGCGCAGCCCTTGCGCCCGCCACTTCCTTCCCGCCCCGGCTATTATTAATCATCAACCTCATTGTTAGACGTCCGAAAATTCAATAACATCGGGCTGTTTATGGGCGTATTTTTTCTCACATTCCTCAGGTCATGAGAGCCAGCATCAATGAAGAAAAAAACTTTATTACTGAGTGCGTTAGCGTTAAGCGTCGGGTTATCTCTTGGCGTGGCGATGCCGGTGTCAGCTTCTCTGCCTGCAGTTCTGCCAGGCCAGGGGCAGATGCCAAGCCTCGCGCCGATGCTGGAGAAAGTGCTGCCTGCGGTGGTAAGCGTTCAGGTGGAGGGGACGGCCACACCGGCAAGCCAGGGACAAGTCCCTGACGAACTTAAGAAATATTTTGGTGACGACGCGCCAGTCGATCAGCCCCAGCCGTTCGAAGGGCTGGGCTCTGGCGTCATTATTGATGCTGCCAAAGGGTACGTGCTCACCAACAATCACGTCGTTAACCAGGCACAAAAAATCAGCGTCCAGCTGAACGATGGCCGTGAGTTTGACGCCAAACTGGTCGGCAGCGATGATCAAAGTGACATCGCGCTGCTTCAGCTCCAGAAAGCCGATCACCTGACGCAAATCGCCATCGCTGATTCCGACAAGCTGCGCGTCGGGGATTTTGCCGTGGCGGTAGGCAATCCGTTTGGTCTGGGCCAGACCGCCACATCGGGGATAATCTCCGCACTGGGGCGCAGCGGCCTGAATCTTGAAGGCCTGGAAAACTTTATCCAGACCGATGCCTCCATTAACCGGGGCAACTCCGGCGGCGCGCTGCTGAACCTCAACGGAGAACTGGTTGGGATCAACACCGCCATTCTCGCGCCGAGCGGCGGCAGCATTGGCATCGGCTTTGCGATCCCAAGCAACATGGCGATTACCCTCGCCAAACAGCTGATTCAGTTTGGCGAGATCAAGCGCGGCCTTTTAGGTGTTAAAGGCATGGAGATGAGCGCAGATATCGCCAAAGCGTTCAATCTCAATATCCAGCGCGGGGCGTTCGTCAGCGAAGTGTTGCCAGGCTCTGGTTCGGCAAAAGCGGGGGTTAAAGCGGGCGATATTATCGTGAGCCTCAATGATAAGCCGCTCAGCAGCTTTGCTGAACTGCGTTCGCGTATCGCCACGACGGAGCCGGGCACCAAAGTAAAACTTGGGCTGCTACGCGATGGCAAGCCGATGACCGTTGAGGTCACGCTGGATAAGAGTACCTCTTCCACGGCCAGCGCAGAGCTGATTACTCCGGCGTTGCGGGGAGCGTCCCTGAGCGACGGTCAAATGAAAGACGGTACTAAAGGTGTTGTTCTCAACGACGTTGAAAAAGGCAGCGCCGCAGCTCAGGTTGGCTTACATAAAGATGATGTGATCATCGGCATTAACCGCCAGCGCGTGCAGTCTATCGCTGAAATGCGCAAGGTGCTGGAAGCCAAACCTGCCATCATTGCGCTGAATGTGATGCGCGGGAATGAGAGCATCTATCTGCTGCTGCGTTAGGACCTGTTAAGGGCGGACATTGCCTGCGTGTGATGTCCGCATAACTCGTGCTATGCTGCCCCGGTTCCCTTACCTGTGATAATCGCACATGCTTGCAAAGCTTTTACGTTCAGTCGCAATTGGATGCATCGTCAGTGGCATTTTGTTAGCCGCCATGCCTTCGTTGCGCCAGCTTAACCCCCTTTCATCCACGACGTATGACAGCGCGGATGAATCGCCGGTCAGCTACAATCCCGCAGTGAAGCGGGCGGCGCCTGCCGTCGTTAACATCTATAACCGCGCGCTGAACAATAACAGCCATAACGTATTAACGCTCGGCTCCGGCGTGATCATGGACGAGCGCGGGTACATTATTACCAACAAGCATGTGATTAACGATGCCGATCAGATCATCGTCGCTTTGCAGGACGGGCGCGTTTTCGAGGCGCTCATTGTCGGATCCGACAGCCTGACTGATCTTGCGGTGCTCAAAATCAACGCCAGCGGCGGGCTGCCGGTCATTCCGATTAACCCGAAACGCATCCCGCACATTGGCGATGTGGTGCTGGCCATCGGCAACCCGTACAACCTCGGGCAAACCATCACCCAGGGCATTATCAGCGCCACCGGGCGTATTGGCCTGAACCCATCCGGCCGCCAGAACTTCCTGCAAACGGATGCCTCCATTAACCACGGTAACTCCGGCGGTGCGCTGGTGAATTCGCTGGGCGAGCTGATGGGGATTAATACCCTCTCCTTTGACAAGAGCAACGACGGTGAGACACCTGAAGGAATCGGCTTCGCCATTCCATTCCAGCTGGCGACGAAAATTATGGATAAGCTTATCCGTGATGGTCGGGTGATCCGCGGTTATATCGGCATCAGCGGCCGTGAAATTGCGCCTCTTCACACTCAGGGCGGCGCGATAGATCAGATTCAGGGCATCGTGGTAAATGAAGTGGCACCTGGTGGCCCGGCTGCTGAGGCAGGCATTCAGGTCAACGACGTGATTGTTTCCGTGAACGACAAACCGGCAGTCTCTGCGCTGGAAACAATGGATCAGGTCGCCGAAATTCGTCCGGGTTCTGTCATCCCGGTTATCGTCATGCGTGACGATAAAAAGCTGACCCTGAACGTCACCATTCAGGAATACCCCGCCACCAACTAACAGGCGTAAAAAAACCGGAGCACAGGCTCCGGTTTTTACTTTCTGGCTGCCAGGCTTATTTGTTAACGAACTCTTCGCCCAGCGCGATATCTTTCTTCAGCGTATCCAGCATGCCTTCCATCGCGTGTTGTTCAAACTCGCTCAGCTTGCCGATGGACTGACGCTCTTCGACGCCGTTTTTACCCAGCAGCAGCGGCTGCGAGAAGAAACGTGCATGCTCGCCGTCACCTTCAACGTAGGCACATTCCACCACGCCTTTCTCGCCCTGCAACGCACGCACCAGCGACAGGCCGAAACGTGCCGCCGCCTGGCCCATAGACAGGGTTGCGGAACCGCCACCGGCTTTGGCTTCCACCACTTCGGTACCCGCATTCTGAATGCGTTTGGTCAGATCGGCCACTTCCTGTTCGGAGAAGCTGACACCTGGGATCTGCGACAGCAGAGGCAGAATAGTCACACCGGAGTGACCGCCGATAACCGGCACTTCAATCTCCGTTGGCTGCTTGCCTTTCAACTCCGCCACGAAGGTATTTGAGCGAATGATGTCCAGCGTGGTGACGCCGAACAGTTTGTTTTTGTCATACACGCCGGCTTTTTTCAATACTTCAGCGGCAATGGCCACCGTGGTGTTGACCGGGTTGGTGATGATACCGATACAGGCTTTTGGACAGGTTTTTGCGACCTGCTGCACCAGATTCTTCACGATGCCCGCGTTAACGTTGAACAGATCGGAGCGATCCATTCCCGGTTTACGCGCGACACCTGCGGAGATCAGCACCACATCAGCGCCTTCCAGCGCCGGGGTTGCATCTTCACCGGAGAAACCTTTGATCTTCACTGCGGTTGGAATATGGCTGAGATCGACTGCCACGCCCGGGGTAACCGGCGCAATATCATACAGGGAGAGTTCTGAGCCTGAAGGCAGTTGGGTCTTAAGTAGTAGGGCAAGCGCCTGGCCGATACCGCCAGCTGCGCCGAGGACTGCGACTTTCATCCTAAACTCCTTATTATGGTTAGTTTCATCTACCGTAACTCCGTGGCGGCAACCTTAATTCACAAGGTAAACAATAACAACAAGCGAGGGTGAAGAATGCGGCGCTGCCCGCAGCAAAACGGCGCTATCGCTCACTTTACCATCTGTGACAGACCGCCGCGACGGCGTAACCGGTCGACTGTTGGCTACAATACACCCAGCCAGATGGGCAAAACAACACCATTTTCATAACATTTGATTTACTTTTGCCGTTATTTTCGACTCGTGACGAAAGCATGTTCCCTGATAACAATTTTTGATAAAATCCTTCCCTTTCATAACATTATTTCAGCCTAATTCACGGCAGATAATTTGCATAAAAATTCATCCATATGCATAATAATGTTGTTTTTACCGCCATGATACGGGTGACTTATGCGAAGCTCGGCTAAGCAAGAAGAATTGGTCAAAGCGTTTAAAGCGCTGTTAAAAGAAGAAAAGTTCAGTTCTCAGGGAGAGATCGTCCAGGCATTACAGGAGGAGGGCTTCGAAAACATCAATCAGTCCAAAGTCTCCCGGATGCTGACGAAGTTTGGCGCAGTGCGTACGCGTAACGCCAAAATGGAGATGGTGTACTGCCTTCCTGCGGAACTCGGCGTACCAACCACCTCCAGTCCATTAAAGAATCTGGTACTGGATATCGACTATAACGACGCGGTGGTGGTTATCCATACCAGCCCTGGTGCTGCACAGCTTATCGCTCGCCTGCTGGATTCTCTGGGGAAAGCGGAGGGCATTCTTGGCAGCATCGCCGGGGATGACACCATTTTCACCACCCCTGCTCGCGGGTTTACCGTGAAAGATCTGTACGAAGCCATTCTGGTGCTGTTCGAACAAGAGCTGTAATTCTGCATCTCTCCGGCGCCCTGTCGGAGAGCGTCTTATCTTCCGGATAACAACCGAAGCGCTACATAACCCTCCCTTTACTTTAACATTAAGTGCGTTTCACTGCCTTAATGTCATCATCCAGTCAATGCTGTTAGCAAAATCGCACAAATCATCAAATTCATATATCTATATGATTTAATTAGAAATAAATCGCAAAACCCGCCGCCAACTGACGTTTTTAATGCTTTTCCGTTATAAAAACGACGCTTCTTGACACTTAATTACGAGAGAAACCATTAGCCTGGTATTAATTTTTTGGGTGATTAGTGTATACTTGATTTTGTGATGAGGGTCACGAAACAAAGACCCTGATAAAAAATTCGACGAGGTAAAAATTATGAAAATCAAAACCACTGTAAGCACATTGACCATTCTCTCTGTTCTCTCTTTTGGCGCTTTCGCTGCGGACTCTATCAACGCGGATCAAGCCGCTAATCGTGAAGCCATCGGTACCGTTTCTGTCGGCGCGGTAAGTTCTTCGCCAATGGACATGCACGAAATGCTGAACCAGAAAGCCCAGGAACAAGGCGCTTCATCCTATCGCGTGATCGAAGCACGTACCGGTGACCACTGGCACGCAACGGCTGAGCTGTACAAATAAGTTTGAATTTTAGTCAGAAGTAAAATGCATTTAATCCTGCGGCACCAGGCATAAAAAAAGCAGTTCAAACCTTCTCGCCGCACAGTAAACGAATTGAGGTAAAAATTATGAAAAGCGCAATGATTATCGCAACACTGGGTCTGGCATCCGTTCTGTCCTTCAGCGCAGGTGCAGCTGTTCATCAGGTGAACGCAGAACAGGCACAGGGCTTACAATCCATGGGTACCGTGTCTGTTTCTCAGGTCGGTAGCGCACCAATGGATATGCGTCACGAACTGGCCGCAAAAGCCGAAAAAGAAGGTGCTTCTTCTTACCGTATTATTGAAGCTCGCAGCGGCGACACCTGGCACGCCACGGCAGAGCTCTATAAATAAACCCTCGTCGTCTTATCTGACGACTTGCCCCCGCCTGTCGGGGGCTTTTTTATGCCTGACGAATATTGAAACGCAGCATCCCTTCCAGCTCTTCTTCCGCTTCATCAAACAGCAAAATGAGCGCCCCGTAGCGACGACGCTGTTTCTCTTCCAGATGTACAAACTCAATCTCCAGGGGCAGCGGCAGCTGGCTTGCGGTTACCACATCCCAGAGCGAATCGAGATCGCGAATGGGCGTACCGCTGAGCGCAAAAGTGCGGGTAAACTCACGATAGAAATCGTTTTGAGTACCTATTTCATCAAAATCAAAGGTATAGGTTTTCATTTGTACTCCGCCTTTTGCCAGAGCGGGCGGCATAACCGCCCGACATGCAGCTTACAATCCCCCAATGTGCAGGGTTTTCACTTCCAGAAACTCCTCCAGCCCCAGCACCGACCCTTCCCTTCCCAGACCGGACTCTTTTACGCCACCGAACGGCCCGAGCTCTGTCGACACGGCACATTCGTTAATCCCAATCATGCCGCTCTCAAGCGCTTGTGAAACCCGGAAGACCCGCTGCAGGTTTTGGGTATAGAAATAGGCGGCCAGCCCAAACGGCGTGTTGTTGGCACGCTGAACCACTTCGTCCTCATTGCTGAAGCGGAAACAGGCAGCCACCGGGCCGAAGGTTTCCTCCTGCGCAAGCTGCATCTCGTCGCGGCATTCGCCGAGCACCGTCGGCAGCCAGAAGTTGCCACCGAGCGCGTGCGGTTTACCGCCTGTCAGCACTTTCGCCCCTTTTGCTACCGCATCTTCAACGTGTTCACGCACCTTCTTCACCGCAGCAGGTTCAATCAGCGGTCCGACAACCACGCCCTCTTCCATCCCGTTCCCGACTTTCAGCGCGTTAACCGCCTCCGTCAGCTTTTGGGTAAAGTCGTCATAAACCTTCTCATGAATATAGAAGCGGTTTACGCTGACGCACACCTGTCCGGCGTTGCGGAACTTATTGGCGATCGCGCCTTTGACAGCCGCATCGATATCCGCATCCTCAAACACGATATAAGGCGCGTTCCCGCCCAGCTCCATTGACACTTTTTTCATCGTTTCCGCAGCATTACGGACCAGCGTTTTACCGACTGCGGTCGAACCGGTGAAGGATATTTTGCGCACTTCATGGCTCGCCATAATTGCATCACTGATTTCCTGGGTATTCCCTGCCACAGCGTTCAGTACGCCATCCGGCACGCCCGCTTTCTTCGCCAGATGCAGCAGCGCAAAGGCGCTCAGCGGGGTGTTATTTGCAGGTTTAATGATGCCAGTACAGCCTGCCGCCAGCGCCGGGCCAAGCTTGCGCGTCAGCATCGCCATCGGGAAATTCCACGGCGTGATGGCGGCGACAACGCCGACGGGTTCACGGGTTGCTAGAATACGCGAGCCGGGCTTAGCGGGTGGGATGATTTCACCATTAGCGCGCTTGCCCTGTTCGGCAAACCACTGAATGAAACTGGCTGCATACTCCACTTCGCCCTCAGCCTCTTTCAGCGGCTTGCCCTGCTCGGTGGTCATCAGCCTGCCAAGCCAGGCTTTGTTCTCAATGATGAGTTGATACCAGCGGAAGAGAATTTCGGAGCGCTCTTTCGCGGTTTTTGCTCGCCAGAGCGGGAAGGCTTTGCTTGCGGCAGCAATAGCCGCTTCGGTTTCGTGTTTCCCGGCTTTCGCCACTTTGGCAATCGTCTCGCCTGTCGCCGGGTTTACCACATCGAACGTAGTATCGAGCGTTTTCCATTCGCCATTGACCAGAAAGCCGGTCTGAAAGAGTTCGTTATCCTGGAGCGCCTGCATTGTCATGTTTCCTCCGACAGTATTGTCCTGTGATAACAGTTAAGTATAGCCATAAAAAAACCGACGCTTTTGGCGTCGGTTTTAGAGGTCAGTTCACCGTCAGCGCATGCTGATATTTCCTCAGCATGTCCGTCAGCCTTTTCACCGGCTCGGTCACCTGTGCGGGTGCCTGCCAGATCGCCAGTTTTTCCTGATAGACACCCAGCTCTTCCAGCAGGCGTCCAAAGTAGCGACGGCGCTTGTCATCGCTGCTGGCGGAGATCAGCTTGTCTGCCGTGCGTCGCATCTGGCGGTGGAAAGCCGAGAGGTCGTCGTTCACCGGGACGGGCGCATCCCGCAGACGCTGGTGCGCAATAATCAGCGTCAGCGCCAGGCGGAACTTGGCAATATCGCCGGGGAATTTATTCAGCAGCAAAAACAGCTGCTGATAGAGTGCGGGCAGATGGTTTTCGTTACGCCGGGCGGTGTTGGTCGTCAGCGAAGAGACCGCCGCCGACACGAACTGGTTCAACAAAACGCGTCCGGTGCGGGCCTGCGAGTTATCGCGCACCAGCAGAATGACCATCAGCGCGAGGAAACAGCCCACCAGTTGGCCAAGCGCGCTGTCGAGAAACTGGCTGAAGTGGAACGTCATCGGGTTATCCAGCACCAGAATGTTAATCGTGGACGCCAGCGTACCCAGCGATCCCAGCCGCCGTTTCTGCACTTCAATGCCGATAAAGAACGCCATTATCGCAAGGCTGATACACAGCAACAGCATGCTTTGCTGCGTGGAGGGCAGCACCACCAGGAAATAAAACGCCCCGAGCGGCAGCGCAGCAATGGTGCCGTATAAAAAGTCGATGGCCGCCATTTTCGGATTGGGCAAACGCATCGCCAGCGACGTCACGACAGCGATCATCACCATCGCACCGCTGCCGGACGTCCAGCCCGTCCATAACCAGAACAGCGTACCCAGCGCGCAGGACAAAGTGGTGCGCCAGAAGTTAATCATCGCATGATGGCGTTCGGCAGATTCCACCTTCACCACCACTTCACCCTGCAAAATCTCCTCTTCGCGGGCGCTGGCTTTCGCGTTCCCCACCACGCCGCGTTTGAGCAGCTGATAACGGGTCGCCGCGCCGACCCAGCTGTACAGCGTAATCGGTGTGTCGTGCTGGCCGGTCCACGCCAGAATTCGGCGCATGCGTTTGAGCTGCTTATGAACGTCCTGCACGGTTTCGACAGGCTCGTCGAACATCTCACGCCATTCGGTGGTAATGAGGTCCGGGCGGGTATTCTGAATCAGGTAGGTTTCACAAGCCTGGGTGATAAGCGTTAAGGAGAGCGTATTCAGCGCCTTCAGGCGGCGATTCGCACGAGCCCAGCGCGACGATTCCATATTCAGATTGCTGCGCATCCCTTCCAGCGCCTGCGTGCGGCGAACCAGCGCGCTCCAGGCGTTGTCCACCACTTCGCTGTCGCCATGGCGAATACAGAGCTGCATCAGCTCATATTGAGCAACCAGCAGCGCGTCGAGTTCCCGGTCAATTTCCTGCTTGATGGAACGTGGGGAGAAGAGCAAATCGGCAACAATCGCGCTGACGATACCAATCACAATTTCGCTGCAGCGCTCCACCGCAAACTGCGGCGACAGCAGCGGTTCGTTCTGAATGGTGATCACGATGATCAGCGCCGTGTAGCCCGCCAGGCCCCAGGCGTAGGAGTTTTCAACCTTAACCAGCGAGGAGACCCAGGTACAAAAACCGGCCCACAGGCAGCAGACCAGCACCATCAGAAGCGGCGCGCGGATCATGCCGATGATGATTGCCAGCGCCGCGATACAGCCGATGAACGTCCCGCAAATACGCAGCATGCCGCGATAGCGAATAGCGCCGGAGTATGGCTCACCACCGGCAGCAAACGCCGGGCCCGCAGCAACGATGGCGGCGGTCAGCACCGCCCAGCGCGGGGTCTCAAGCTGGAAGTGAAAGCCGACAAACAGCGCCAGCACAATCGCGCAGACCAGCTTGATGGCAAAACGCAGATGCCGATCGGCGATAGAGAAAATACCCATCGCGATTAACCGAACTCACGCAGGCGCATACCCAGCTTCTGGAAGAAGGAGGCCTTCTGCGTGTCCCTGTCTTTCGCACCCGTGATGATCACCGTTGCCGTCGTGCCCGCAGGCCACAAATTGCCCTGCTGCTGGTCGAGGCGAATGCGGACAGGCACACGCTGCGCCAGGCGAACCCATTCCAGGTTGGAATCAATGGTCGCCATGCCTTTAGCATCGCTGCTGCTGCTGGCGTTGGTGACCCCTGCGGCGACGCTGTCGACGGTGCCTTTGATCACTTTGGTGCTGCCAAGCGGGGTGATTTCCGCACGGTAGCCCGGGCGTACGCCTTCGAGCTTGGTTTCTTCCATGTAGGCCACCACATAGAAACTCTCTTTTTTCACCAGCGCGACGGCTGTCGACCCACGAGTGATAAATTCCCCGCTGTAGACGTTGAGGTTTGTCACCCAGCCGTCCGCCGGAGCGCGAATGACGGTACGATCGAGATCAAGGCGCGCCAGGTCGCGTGTCGCTTGCGCCTTGGCTAGCTGATGCTCGACGGTCTGTAAAAGGTTGTTGGCCTGGTCAATCTCTTCGCGGGACATCGCCTGAACGCCCAGTTGATTACGTCGCCCTGCTTCACGGCGTTTCTCAGAGGCCAGCGCCTGATAATAGGCAACGTCAGCATCGGCTTCTTCGAGGGCTTTCTGATAACGCGGCTGGTCGATGGTGAACAACACCTGGTTTTTGCTGACCAGTTGGTTATCCTTGACCTTCACATCGGTGATAAGCCCGGCCACATCGGGTGCAATTGCCACGACGTCGGCGCTGAAACGAGCATCTCGCGTCCACGGTGATTCGGTGTAATACACCCACGCGCGGAAGATAGCGATAAAGGCCAGCACGACCAGAATGAGGGTAATGGCGGTTCGGGATATTTTTCTTGTTAGTGTTTTCACAACGACCTCAAACGAACAAGCGCGATATCAGATAGAACAAACAGCAATAAAGCGCCGTGTTAAACAGCGCGGGATGCCAGACGAAGTCATAGATCCCGGTAGGGACCAGCACCCGGCGCAGCAGCCAGAAAATGGCCAGCGACAATAGTAGCTCGACGAAGATCGGCGGGAATGAAAGACCGAAAATCACGATGACGGGAAACAGACTCATGTTGACCTTGAATAAGAGAATGCAGGTGAGAGCAGCGATGCTTTAATTATTCAGCTAACAGTATATTAACGTAACTGTTATCGCGTGATCTATATTATGTGATCTAAATCACCTTTAACTCAGAGTGAACAATGGAACGATTAAAACGCATGTCGGTGTTCGCCAAAGTCGTGGAGCTGGGTTCCTTTACGGCAGCGGCAAGACAGCTCGAAATGAGCGTCTCATCGATCAGCCAGACCGTCTCAAAGCTGGAAGACGAACTGCAGGTTAAGCTGCTGAACCGCAGCACCCGCAGCATTGGCCTGACGGAAGCTGGCAAAATTTACTATCAGGGCTGTCGGCGAATGCTGTTTGAAGCCCAGGACGTTCACGAGCAGCTTTATGCCTTTAACAACACGCCCATCGGTACGCTGCGGGTAGGCTGTTCTTCAACTATGGCACAAAATGTCCTCGCCGGGATCACCTCCAGAATGCTTAAAGAGTACCCGGATTTGTCGGTTAATTTGGTTACGGGTATCCCGGCCCCCGACCTCATTGCCGATGGTCTGGATTTGGTGATCCGCGTTGGCGCACTGCAGGATTCCGGGCTGTTCTCACGCCGTCTGGGTTCAATGCCGATGGTGCTTTGTGCCGCCAAAAGCTACCTGCAGCAGGCAGGCACACCGGAAAAACCCGCCGATCTGGCGAGCCATTCGTGGCTGGAGTACAGCATCCGCCCCCACAATGAATTTGAGCTGATCGCCCCGGAAGGGCTGTCAACAAAGCTCATTCCACAAGGGCGATTCGTCACCAACGATCCGATGACGCTCAACCGCTGGCTCACAGCCGGAGCCGGGATCGCCTTTGTGCCACTGATGTGGGTGATCAACGAGATCAACCAGGGCGAGCTGGAGATCCTGCTGCCGCGCTACCAGTCCGATCCGCGCCCGGTGTATGCGGTATATACCGAAAAAGACAAACTGCCGCTTAAGGTGCAGGTGTGTATCAACTATCTGACCGACTATTTCGTTGATGTTTCAAGGCAGTTCCAGGGCATTAACGGACGTGCGAAAAACTAAGGCATCTGTTCGGGTTGCGCATCGGATATCAAATGGGTGACGTCACTGAGCGGCCCGATGCGCACTTCACTCGAACGGTTAAACTTGCTCTTATCCATCAACAGTAATGACTGCGACGCCCGCTTCAGTAACAGCGACTTGTAACTCGCGTTATGTCCGCCCGGATCCCACATCACGCCATGGCGATCGACGCCTTCGCAGGAAAAGATAAACAGATCGATTTCCAGCGTTTTGAGCTGAGAGACCAGCGACGGATTGATGTAATAGCCGAACTGACGCTGCAGCTCACCGCCGGAGCTGATAAGCCGAACGTACTCGCGCTTGCCGAGCTCCATGCATACCGGATGGCTGTTGGTGAACACCGTCAGCGGCATGTCGGGCAGCTGGCGGGCCAAAAACCAGCAGGTGGAACTGGCATCCAGCGCGATCGTCATCCCGCCCTCAATCCAGGCCAGCGCATGGCGGGCAATATCTGACTTGTGAGCATAATGGCTTTTCAGCCGCGTATGGAAAGGGGCTTCGTTGCCCTGCGCATGGCGATGAATGGCCCGGGCACGCCCGTGGCTGCGCTGAATTTTGCCCTGCTGCTGGAGCTCGCTGAGATCGCGACGCACCGTTTCTTTGCTGACGCGGAGTGCATCAGACAGTTCGTCCGTAGTGAGGCTGAGGGTTTGCGAAAGAAGCGTGAGGATCTGCTGATGGCGAGCGACCTTCATTTACGGTCTCCGTCAAAAATGCCCGGCGGCACTTCGTTTGCGCGGGCCTGCAGGGAGTTGTTGGCCCGGCAAACATAGCGCCGCCGGGCACGGGATGTTATGCGGTGCCACCCACGGTCAGATTGTCGACCTTCAGCGTCGGCTGGCCAACGCCAACCGGCAGGCTTTGACCTTCCTTACCGCACACGCCGACGCCGTTATCCAGCTTCAGATCGTTACCGACCATCGAGATCTGCTGCATAGCTTCAATACCTGAGCCAATCAGCGTGGCGCCTTTCACCGCTTTGGTGACTTTGCCTTTCTCAATCAGATAAGCCTCTGAAGTTGAGAAGACAAATTTACCGGAGGTGATATCCACCTGGCCGCCGCCAAAGTTTGGCGCGTAAATACCGTAGTCAACTGACTCGATGATTTCCTGCGGCGTGGATTTTCCGTCGAGCATATAAGTGTTGGTCATGCGCGGCATAGGCAGATGCGCGTAAGATTCGCGACGGCCGTTGCCCGTTGGCTTCACGCCCATCAGGCGCGCGTTGAGTTTGTCCTGCATGTAGCCCTTCAGCACGCCATTTTCGATCAGCACGTTGTACTGGCCCGGTGTGCCTTCGTCGTCGATAGAGACGGAACCGCGGCGATCGACCATGGTGCCATCATCCACAACGGTACACAGTTCAGAGGCGACAAGCTGCCCCATCTGGCCGCTGAATACCGACGTGCCGCGGCGGTTGAAGTCGCCTTCCAGACCGTGACCTACCGCTTCGTGGAGCAGTACGCCAGGCCAGCCCGCACCTAATACCACTGGCATTGTGCCAGCCGGGGCCGCCACGGCGTTGAGGTTAACCATTGCCATGCGCACCGCTTCTTTCGCCCAGGCGTCGGCACGCACTTCGCCGTCTACGTTCTCAAGGAAGTAGTCATAGCCGAAACGACCGCCGCCGCCGCTGGATCCGCGTTCGCGTTTGCCATCGTCCTCCACCAGCACGCTGACGGAAAGACGCACCAGCGGGCGAACGTCCGCCGCTAATGTGCCGTCCGTCGCCGCGACCAGAATCAGCTCATACACGCCCGTCAGGCTGGCGGACACTTCCTGCACGCGCTTGTCGGCGGCGCGCGCAGCTTTATCTACGCGGCGAAGAATATCGAGCTTCTCTTCACGGCTCATGCTCTGCAGCGGGTCAAGGCTGGTGTAGAGCGGGGAATGGGCTTTTTCGCCAAGCGTATGCACTTTGCCATCGCCGCTTTCACGCACGATGGTGCGGGCAGCCTGTGCGCTTTGCTCCAGCGCCAGCAGGCTAATCTGATCGGCATAGGCAAAGCCGGTCTTTTCACCGCTGACGGCACGCACGCCGACGCCCTGATCGATATTGTACGAACCGTCTTTGATGATGCTGTCTTCTAACACCCAGGATTCGTGATAGCTCGACTGGAAATAGAGGTCGCCGTAGTCGAGGCGGCGCTCGGCAAGTTGGCCAAGTATGGCAAACAGATCCTGATGATTCAGGCCGTTTGCCGACAGCAGATGTTCACTTACCAGGTTCAGACTCATCGTTTTGCTACTCGTTGGTGGCCGCGAAGTTCGCGGAAAATCAGTTTTCTCTATTGAGAGTGAGGTAAATTGTAACGTCCGTCAAATCATTGCTTTTTATCGCCGCGCGCCTGGCGCAGCACTTCATTGATTTGAGGTTGATCGATTGGCCCGGTGATGCGGTAACGCAGAATCGACACTTTGCTCCACAGCGGCCCCAGCACCTTGCTGGCCGCAAACACGGCGGCCCCAATGATTGGGTTAACGGCAAATGCCGTTGCAACGCCGACGGTGGCAGAAATCTCCGGTGCCACTACCGCTTCCATATCCAGCTCACGTCGCACCAGGTTAACGGAACCTTTCATCGCGATATCGGCTTCCAGGCCATCCACCAGCGTGTCATCGGTGTGCAGCGTACCATCTTTGATCCACGAGGTGCTGCGAATAGAGTCGAACCAGAAGCCTTCGCTGAAGGTGTCGCTGAAGTCAAAGCGCAGCTTACGCAGCAGCGAATCCACGCTCAGCAGGCGCAATAGCTGGCCCGCATGACCGGTGCTGAGGTCGGTAAATTCTCCCTTGCCCAGACGTGCTTTCAGAATGCCGTTCAGCGAGGCCACATCCGGCGTCCATGGTTCGTCTCGCCAGTGAAGATCGTAATCTATGTCGAACGAGGAGTCGCGAACCGGCGTGGCAATACCAAAATAGCCGAGCGCGGCGTCTACTTTGCTGCCGCGCAGTTTGCCTTTCAGCGACGTGCGTTCGCGACCCGGGGCATTTACCCACTCACCGTCCATCGTCAGGCGGCCAAAGCCGGTGTCCAGCAGGCCGTTGGAGAGCGACAGCGTGTTGCCCTTCACGGCAAAATCACCGTCAATGCGTCCGTATTTTTGCCCCCAAAGCCAGCATTCGGCGCAGCGCAGCTGCACGTCCGGCCAGTTCTGGAAATCGACCCGATCTTTTGTATAGAGGTTGCTGCCAACGGCTTCACCGGTGGTTGTCGTTGAGGACGGGTTGTAATAGAGATAGCGAATATTCGCCAGCCACGGCGCATTATCGCGCAGCGCAAGCGTCGCGTTTATTTCACGCCCCTGCGCTTCCACGCTGGTGCCGTTCAGAGTAGGCTGCGAAATAATACTGAGATTGTTCCAGCGCTGGCCTGCCATGGTTAACGCCGGCGTGCGCAGCGTTATGCGTTCCGGGAAGGCTGCGGCTCCACCCACGCTGTCAACGGCACCCTGGCGGAACAGGGCCAGCCATTGCGCACCGTCCATTGGCGGTAAGTTGAGTTCCACCCCCGACGCATCCGGCAAAGGCGGCACGCTGCGGCTGTCAGAGGCCCAAATGGCTCGATCGAGCGTCAGCTTTTTGTTCAGCAACCAGCGGCTGTTAAGGTGATCTTTCGCACCCACGTTGCCCGTCAGATCGAAATGATTCAGGTCGCCTGCCGCCGTTAGCTTCACCGGAAGCGGCTCGCCCGGTTTTTTATCGGCCGGTGCAGGTAAGCGACTGCTTACATTCTTCAGATCACCCGTGATATCGACCTTGTAGCTAGTCCCACCTTTGTAGGGCAGCTCAATGCCGACTTTACCCTGCCACGGCACGCTGCCGCTGATGGCATCGTTGAGCTGTTTCGGCAGCATTCCCGTACGGGTTGGCTGCCAGTTCGCGTCCATGTTCACCGCTACCTGATAGGCTTTTGGCCCTTCGGTGGTGGAGAAGTTGACGTTCAGCGGCTGATTAAACCAGTTCGCGGTCAGCGGCCCGCTTTTCAGGCCGCCATTCTCAAAGCTAAAGCCGCCGCTCAGATTCTTCAGGGTGCTGTCGAGCGGCTTGATAAACAGGCTGTTGTTATTCAGGCGCACGTCGCCCTTCGCCAGTACCTGCTTGCCGTTGAGCGGAATGTCGAGATGTAAGCGAGCATTCACATCGCCATCGAGCTGTAGCTCTTCAAGCGTCGCTCCCAGCGAATCTTTCAACGGCGATTCGTCAAAGTACGGCCCGACGGCCTTGCCCGGCCCGGCAATCTGCGAATCAATAATCAGCTTCTCTTTCGAGTAGTCCGGGATCGCAGCATTGAGGTTGTGCGCCGTCACACCGCCCAGCGCGACCTTATCGGCCTGCATAAACAGCCCGTCATTCAGGAAGTTGAGATCGATATTGAGGTTGGTGAGCGCAGGCCAGTCCGGCTGGAAGGCAAAGGTGGCGTTGTGCAGCGGTACCCAGACCTGAAACTGCCCTTCGTTGTGCTTATACGGGAAAAGATGCGGGTTACCGCCGTACACCAGCGTAGCGTTATCCGCCTGGCCGCCTTTGATAGCAGAGCTGAGATAGTCAACCAGCTCTTTGCCCATCAGATTTTCCGGGAAGTAGCGCCAGGCCTGGCCACCATCGTCGGTGCTGATACCCGCCAGAATGCCAAGCCAGGGAACGTCGCCCTCAGGCTGCAGCCAGCGGAAGCCGCCGTTGGCATGCACGCCGGTGGCCTGTACGTCGATATCGCGGCCGTCCAGCATGAATCCTTTTTCGTTTTTCACCCATGAGAGATTTGCCGTGCCTTTCGCTATCTCAAGCGGCGCACGGAACACCGTCTCATAAGGCATTTTGGCGTTTTCCATGCTGACGTTCAGCGCGCCATTTTCAACGCTCCCTTCTGCCTGGCCAGAAAAATGTTCAGCACCGGGTAATAACTTCCACTGTTTCCAGGCAAGGTTGCTCCAGGCCGCCTGAAAACGGGTTTTCTCGGTAGCCTGCAAAGGGATATCCAGCGCCAGCGCGTCAATTTGACCGGCAGGCTGGGTCGTTTCCCAGATTTCGCCGAGGGACGGCGAGAGCTTCTCCGCGATCGGCAACAGGCCGGAAAGCCCACTGAGTTCAAGGTTGCTGGCACGGACCCGTAGCTCATCGCTGCGCACGTTATCTTTACCGCCAACGTCCTGACCTGGGATCCAGGCCAACGCCAGCGCGCCCTGCGGCCAGCGCTTACCGTCAATGGCAATGCGAGTATCCGGAATATGGAACGCCCAGCCCTCATTGGCACGCGAGATATGCGCCGTCAGATTATCTACAGACAGATCGTGAGTTTGCGTGTCGCCTTTCCAGCTGGCACCGCCTTTTTTCAGCCAGACATCACCGCTGGCGACGTCGCCTTTATCGAGATCTATCCAGCCTTCAAGGCTGAAACGGGCAGACGTCAGCGCGATATTATCTTCCATCCAGCGTCCAAGCCACGGCTTGACGTCGATGTCATCCGCCTGCACCCAGAGCCGGCCTTCATTGAGTAAACCGTTCTCGTCGCGCAGATCCATGCGCACTTTCATGACGCCGTGCTGCCCGGTGAGGCTGGAGAGGCTAAGTTCCCCTTCCGCACGATGGCGATTTTTACCGTTCAGCCAGGTCAACTGCGGAATAGCGAGTTCGGCGCGCTGGCCGGAGAGCGTCAGGAAGCTGAGATGACTGTCGCGAAGCGTGAACTGATCGAACTGACGCAGGAACAGATCGCCAATACGATCGGTTTTCAGCGGATCGCTGTTGTCATTTCGCTGCAGAGGAACGTTGGTGCGAATTTGCAGCTGCCAGAAGGTCAGCTCGCGAAACTGCCAGCGGAAATGGAGAAGACTTTGCCAGACGTCGAGGGCGAGCGTCACTCGTTTCACGGAGAGATGCCCATCATGATTCAGCCCGGCGTTAATGTCGCGAACCTCAAGCGTCGGGCCGAAGTTTTCCCAGCTGGCTTTGATCTGTGACGCGTCAACAGGATGCCCCGTCGACTCGGCGATTTTTTCCAGCAGCTGCGGGCGCCATTTGTCCAGATGCGGCAAAACGAGACGCAGGCCACTGACCAGTAGCGCGAGGATAACAACAACTGTTGCCACCGTGATCAGCAGGATTCCAGGCAAACGCCTCACGCATCTCTCCTTGTTGCAGCCAGCAAAACTACATCATTACCACGTCGAATTGCTCCTGATTGTAGAGCGGTTCAATCTGGACTTTGACCTGTTTGCCGACAAAGATTTCGACCTCGGCCAGCGCGTGGGACTCTTCCCCTTTCAGCGTTTCGGCGACGGCGGCTGAAGCATAGACCAGGAAACGGTCGGAGTCATATGCGTGATGCACGCGTACAATTTCTCGCATGATTTCATAGCACACCGTTTCGACCGTTTTCACCGTGCCGCGGCCGTGGCAGGTAGGGCATTCGTGGCAGAGTACGTGCTCGACGCTTTCTCGCGTGCGCTTGCGGGTCATTTCCACCAGGCCCAGCTGCGAGAAGCCGTTGATGCTGGTTTTCACCCGATCTTTGCTCAATGCCTGCTCCAGGGAGTGCAGCACGCGACGGCGATGGTCTTCATTACTCATGTCGATGAAATCGATAATAATAATGCCGCCGAGATTACGCAGGCGCAGCTGGCGCGCAATCGCCTGAGTCGCTTCGATGTTGGTGTTGAAAATGGTGTCGTCGAGGTTGCGGTGGCCAACAAAAGCGCCGGTGTTGATATCAACGGTGGTCATCGCTTCGGTCTGATCGATAACCAGATAGCCGCCGGATTTCAGCTCGACCTTACGCTCCAGGGCGCGCTGGATTTCATTTTCGACGTCAAAAAGATCGAAAATGGGCTGGCGGCCGCTGTAGTGCTCGAGCTTGCTGGTCATCTCCGGCATATACTCGGCGGTAAACTCCACCAGCGCTTCGAAGGTGAGACGGGAGTCGACGCGAATTTTATCGAGATGCGCATCGGCAAAGTCACGCAGTACGCGCTGTGCCAGCGCGAGTTCGCCGTACATCTGATAGCGAGTCTGTGGGCGTTTCTTACGCTCCATGACTTTGGTCCAGACGCGCTTCAGGTAGGCCGCATCTGACGCTAAATCTTCTTCACAAACGCCTTCAGCGGCGGTACGGATGATAAAGCCGCCCTGCTCATCGCAGTATTCGGTCACCACGTTTTTCAGGCGCTCGCGTTCGGCTTCGCTTTCGATACGCTGAGAAACACCCACATGGGAAGCGCCGGGCATAAACACGAGATAGCGTGAAGGCAGGGTGATGTCTGTGGTCAGGCGCGCGCCTTTGGTGCCAAGCGGGTCTTTCACCACCTGCACCATCAGATCCTGGCCCTGACGCACCAGCTCAGAGATGTCACGGACGGTGAACTGCTTCTGCTCTTCGCCGGCCACGCATTCGGTGTGGGGCATGATGTCTGAAGCATGAAGAAACGCGGCTTTATCCAGGCCAATATCTACAAATGCCGCCTGCATCCCGGGGAGTACACGACTGACACGACCTTTGTAGATATTGCCTACGATTCCGCGTCGCGCTTCACGCTCTATATGAATTTCCTGAAGAATGCCGCCATCAATGTACGCCACCCGGGTTTCGGAAGGCGTTACGTTCACTAATAATTCAGCCGTCATGTTTATCCCTTTTCTCACGCAGTGAGTTAAAATTGCTCAGCAACTCATACGTTTCCACCAGCGGTAAGCCGACTACGGCGTGATAGCTGCCATGAATCTTCCTGACAAAACAGCCACCCAGCCCCTGAATACCGTATGCACCTGCTTTATCCATGGGCTCGCCGCTGGCGACATACCCCTGGATATCGTCGTCTGATAACATTCTGAACGTCACTTCGGTGGTCACCAGACAGTCGATCGTCTGATGGCGATCGGCCAATGCGACCGCGGTCATCACCTGATGCGTTTGCCCTGAGAGCTGTCGCAGCATCGCTGCCGCATGTTCCGCATCGCGAGGTTTCTCCAGCACTTCACCGTTCAGCACCACGATGGTATCGGCACCGAGCACCGGTAAGTCCTGTGCAGCAAGCAAAACGCCTGCCTGAGCTTTTTCCCGCGCCAGGCGCGCCACGTACTGCTGCGCGCCTTCATGCGGCTGACGCTGCTCCTCAATGCCCGGCACCAGCCGGTCAAAGCTGACACCTAACTGAGTTAACAACTCCTGACGACGCGGGGAGCCGGAAGCAAGATAAAGCATTGTCATAGAAACCTTTATTGTACAGCGAATTGCTGGCGCACTTTGCGCATCAGCAGGAACAGCCAGGGCCAGAGTACACCGTTAACCACGCTACTCCAGAACACTTCCGGTCGGAAAGAGACGTTGATCACTAAAAACTCCGCCCAGAAAACAACGATATCCACCGCCAGCGACAGCAGCATCACCACCAGCGCCTGTTGCCAGAGCGCCAGATTGCGGAACAGCTGATATTTCAGCGCCACCAGGTAAGCGATAATACTGAGAGACAGCGCGCGAACGCCGAGCGTGGAACCGCTAATCAGATCCAGTATGGCACCCATAATGAAACCTGTGCCCACATTCACACGATGCGGCAGAGCAAGGATCCAGTAAAGCAGGATCAACAGAACCCAGTTTGGCCGGTAAACCAACAGATTATCCGGCCAGGGCATGACCTGTAAGAGAAGGGCTATCAGAAACGAGAGCCAGATAACCCAGCGTCCCTGACTTCGATAACTTGCCACTACTGTCCTCCCGACGCTGGCGCTGGAGGCGTCGCGGCCGGAGCAGGCTGAGCGATCCCGGTAGCCGGAGGCGGCACAGGTGCCGGTGGCCCCATAGAATCGGCGGCAGGCAACACCTGCGGCATCATCTGCATCAGACGTTCATTGGCAACGCGATGCACTTCTTCCGGCGTCATCGGGTTCGCGCCGTTACGATCGGCACCCCATAACAGCAGCAGATAGCGCAGACGCTGAAGCCCGGCGGTAGGACGAGCCTGAATTACCGTATACGCACGCTGCGTATCCAGCTTAACGGAAGAGACAACGGCAACCGGGTAACCTTCAGGGAAACGGCCACCCAAACCGGACGTCACCAGCACATCACCCACGCGAATATCGGTATTCGCAGGCAGATGCTCCAGCTGCAAGTCGTCCGTACAGCCATTACCGGCGGCGATCACGCGAATGTCGTTACGCAATACCTGAATGGGGAGCGCATGAGTAGCATCGCAAATCAGCAGCACGCGGCTGGTCAGTTTCGCCACGGCAACGACCTGACCGACAACGCCTTTGTCGCTGATAACCGGCTGGCCTTCATAAACGCCGTTAACGCTACCCTTGTCGATAACCACCTGATCGCTGTAAGGATCGTTTACCGTGGAGATAACCTGAGTCACCATCTTCTGCTCATCCTGACGCAGCGGCGAACCGAGCAGCTCGCGCAGACGGGCGTTTTCCTGCTTGTATTGCCCCATCATCAGCAAGTCGCTGTTTTTTAACAACAGCTCCTGACGCAGGGCACGGTTTTCCAGCTCAAGCTGATCGCGGGAAGCCAGGGTTTGCGAAATACTGTCGAGTAGTTCACGAGGACCGTTAGAAACAAAATAGAAAGGGCTGACGGCGGTATCCATGTACGTTCGAATCTGGCTGAACGTACCGAGGCGGCTGTCGGCAATAATGACGCCAAGCGCCACCAGCACCGCCAGGATAAGGCGAATCTGTAGCGACGGGCCACGGCTAAAAATGGGCTTCATAGGCTATGCGTATTCTCGCGTCAGTGAAATCAAGGGGTGGCAAGCTGCCACCCCAGACTTCTGGCTGATTACTCTTCGCTGAACAAGTCGCCGCCGTGCATGTCGATCATTTCCAGCGCCTTGCCGCCGCCACGAGCAACACAGGTCAGTGGATCTTCTGCAACTACGACAGGAATTCCTGTCTCTTCCATTAACAGGCGGTCGAGGTTACGCAGCAGCGCACCACCACCGGTCAGAACCATACCGCGCTCGGAAATATCGGATGCCAGCTCCGGCGGGCACTGCTCCAGGGCAACCATCACCGCGCTCACGATGCCAGTCAGCGGTTCCTGCAGCGCTTCGAGGATTTCGTTGGAATTCAGGGTGAAACCACGTGGAACACCTTCTGCGAGGTTACGGCCGCGCACTTCGATTTCACGTACTTCATCGCCCGGATAAGCGGAGCCGATTTCGTGTTTGATGCGTTCTGCGGTTGCTTCACCGATCAGTGAACCGTAATTACGGCGCACGTAGTTAATGATAGCTTCGTCGAAACGGTCGCCGCCAATACGCACGGAAGAGGAGTAAACCACGCCGTTCAGGGAGATAACCGCAACTTCGGTAGTACCACCACCGATATCCACAACCATAGAACCGGTCGCTTCAGAAACAGGCAGGCCTGCACCGATTGCCGCCGCCATTGGCTCTTCAATCAGGAACACTTCACGAGCGCCAGCGCCCTGTGCGGATTCACGAATTGCACGACGCTCAACCTGAGTTGCGCCAACCGGCACACACACCAGAACGCGCGGGCTCGGGCGCATAAAGCTGTTGCTGTGAACCTGTTTGATGAAGTGCTGCAGCATTTTTTCAGTCACGAAGAAGTCGGCGATGACGCCGTCTTTCATTGGACGGATAGCGGCGATATTGCCCGGCGTACGGCCGAGCATCTGCTTAGCTTCATGACCGACGGCCGCCACACTTTTCGGTGAACCGGCACGATCCTGGCGAATGGCGACAACGGAAGGCTCATTCAGTACGATGCCTTGTCCTTTTACGTAAATCAGGGTATTCGCGGTACCCAGGTCAATGGACAGGTCATTGGAAAACATGCCACGAAATTTTTTCAACATACTAAGGGATAATCCTGAAAGCTGGGGCGGAAACAAAATCCGCTTACTTTACCAACCACACGCAGCAGCGACAAGGCGCAAAAATCATCTGCAACGGTGAAAATTAGTGCAGTTCGTTTCCTTTGTTACAATTTCGACCTGACACCGTCAGGACCGCAGCACTCCTCGCCTGCATTGCAACCTGTCAAAGGACGATCACTGGCTTGTTCTGTCTCGCCTGTCGGCGGGCACCAAACTTTGCCCGCGAAGAAACAGCGCGCGTTATTCTACGTGAAAACACGGCAAACGGCAGATCAAACAGAGTATCTTTGCGAATATTTTTTTACGCTAGTGTCAAGTGGTTGTGATGAAGCAAAAAAATCACCCTGTCCACCCAACACGCCACACTCTCTCAATACTTGCCACTCGCTGCGGCTGCGCAGCCCGGTTGCGAAGACCTGCGTCGGGGTACCTTTGCAGGCTTCGACGAGACTTTGCACCAGCAGCTGATTTTCACTGCGTTTCTCAATGTTACGGACCAGACCCGGATGCAGCTTGACGAGCTCCACCGACAGTTCTTTGATCCAGCTGGTACTGACCAGCGTCAGCCCTGCCTGAATCACCACAACTCTGACCCCCAACGCGTTGATTAAACGCATTACGGGCTGTAAACGGCTGATATGTTGACAGACATCCGCCTCTGCAAGTTCAAAAATAATCCGTTTTCGCTGCGATTTTTCGCACTGCATCAACGTATCGCGCAGCCAGCGCTGGAATCGGGGGCGAATGAGCGACTCAACCGTCACCTGCAAAGCCAGATTTTCCTCAGGCCAGAATGACAGGAAAGGCAATAAACGGGTAATTTGTAGCCGGTCATACTCTTCCGCCAGGCCGAATTCCAGCACCATCGGCATATATTCAGCGGCAATCACCTCTTCTTTGCCGTCATAGATGCGGCACATGAGTTCGCGGTGATGCACGCGCCCATCGTAATGAACGGCCGGCTTTTGGTAGAAACGCGGGCCACCGCGGCTGAGCATCTGTTCGATCAGCGTCCGCCAGCGCACGTTGCCGCGTCCTTTCTCCGGCAGCGAATCGTCATACACCGCCCAGCTGTTGCTACCCTGAAGGACCGCATTACGCACCGCCGCATCGGCGTGTTCCATCACCTGCTCCGTCGACTGACCGCTTCGCCAGGTGCAGATGCCGATATGCATCATATCTTCCTGATCGAGGATTTTGGTCGAGGGCAAAGCGTCCAGAGCTTTCAGCAGCAGCCCGGCGATGCTGTCGGCTTCTTTCAGGGTCCGGTGTGGCAACAGCACGGCAAAATCGCTGCGGTGATAACGCGCAAGCAGCGCGCCAGGATAGCGCAGCATAAATGTCGACAGCATATTGATTATCATGAAGAAATGCTCTTCTGCCGCGGCGCGTCCCCACTGATCCCGCACCAGATCGAATTCCGGCAGGCGAATCAGCATCACGATACCGTGCGAGCCCACTTTTTCCTGATCGTCCAGCAGCGTTGCAAGCTGGTTATCGAAAAACATGCGGTTGCTAAGCCCGGTTTTGGTGTCCTGGGCGGCATAAGACCGGATCAGCGTATCCAGACGGCTGCGCTGTTCGCTGGCAAACTGAATTTCGGACAAGAGCGTATCAAGTGCGCTACTGGTTCTGGCTGGCCACTCATGCACAGAACCGCGAACCTGATGGCCGCGCTCGCCGTTCAGGATCCTCGTGGAGCGCAGCTCGAGCAGCTCCTGGCCCGCCAGCTGATTACGCAGCCAGCGGACGGAAAAGAATATAATGAGGATCATAAAGGCAATGGCGATAGTCAACGGCGCAGTGGTCACCAGGGAGTGGAAATAGTTCACCATCGGATCCTGATAGACGAGGTGAATCGTCATCCCCGGATGCTTTACGGAATCCACGTTCAGTACTCGGTACTGATAGCTGCTCCCGACCGGGCGATAGCTGTCATTACGGGAATGGCTGAAAATCACTTTATCGTTCACGATAAAGTCAATACGCACGATATCAACCGGCACCAGAATTTCATCTAACTGGCTGTCGAGTTGATTAAAAGAAGTGTTGACGAGGCGAGAATCAATAACCGTTGCTACCGCACTGGCACGGTAGTCCACTTTCTCATGAAAACCGTTGTAGAAGCTCAGCGAGCAACCAATGAGGGTGACGAGGATAGTCAGGCCCGTCAGCAACGTCACAAAAGCTGAAAATTTCGTCGTTAATCGCATCCCTGTATTAACTCCGTTGATGAAAATCAGCCCGGCGTTGACCGGACACCCACGGTGACACGCAAAATTAGTAAGCACTAACTAGCACGCCGAAAGGAGCATGCATACTACCAGAGTTAGTGAATCTGGCAATTTATTGCGGTAAATCGGATACATGTTTCAGCTAGCGAGTATAGTCATCGAAAAATTTTTTCCAATCATTGAGCCAATGAGGAACGAGTATGCAGGCGTTAATCTTAGAACAGCACGACGGTAAAACACTCGCCTCGGTACAGAATATCGAGGAAAACCAGCTGCCGCAGGGCGATGTTACGGTCGACATCCAGTGGTCGAGCCTCAACTATAAAGACGCGCTCGCCATCACGGGCACAGGCAAAATTATTCGTAATTTCCCAATGGTGCCAGGGATTGATTTCGCCGGCACGGTGCGCAACAGCGAAGACCCGCGCTTTCACGCGGGCCAGCAGGTGCTGCTGACCGGCTGGGGCGTGGGCGAAAACCACTGGGGCGGACTCGCACAGCGTGCCCGCGTGAAAGGCGACTGGCTGGTTGCTCAGCCTGAAGGAATGGATGCACGTCAGGCGATGATCGTCGGTACTGCGGGCTTCACCGCCATGCTGTGCGTGATGGCGCTTGAAGATGCAGGCATTCGTCCACAGGACGGTGAAATTATCGTCACCGGCGCCAGCGGCGGCGTGGGCAGTGCCGCCATCGCGCTGCTGCACAAGCTGGGTTATCAGGTCGTCGCCGTGTCCGGACGTGAAAGCACGCATGACTATCTGCGCAGCCTGGGTGCCAGCCGTATTCTGGGACGCAACGAGTTTGCAGAAACCCGTCCGCTGGAAAAACAGCTTTGGGCCGGTGCGGTCGATACCGTTGGCGATAAAGTGCTGGCGAAGGTGCTGGCCCAGATGAACTACGGCGGCTGCGTGGCGGCCTGCGGTCTGGCGGGCGGCTTTGCACTGCCTACCACCGTGATGCCATTTATTCTGCGTAACGTTCGTTTGCAGGGCGTCGACTCCGTAATGACGCCGGCGGAGCGCCGCGCAGAAGCCTGGCGACGTCTGGTTCAGGACCTGCCTTCTTCCTTCTATAGTCAGAGCGCCACCGAGATAACTCTCGACCAGGCGCCAGAGTATGCGCAGAAGATCATGAACAATCAGGTTCAGGGCCGCACGCTGGTGAAAGTGGCTTAATCTTCAAATTTTCGTGACATATTCGCGTTAATTCACCGCCTCCGTCATGCTTAGGAAAAGGCATGATGGAGGCAATAATGAAGGCAAAAAAACTCACGGAAGCGGACGTCACGGCAGAATCCGTTTTTATGCTCCAGCGCCGCCAGGTGCTGAAAATGTTAGGCATCAGCACGGCTGCACTGACGCTCGCACCCAGCGCGCAGGCTGATTTGCTTAGCTGGTTTAAGGGGAACGACAGGCCGCCCGCGCCGTCCGGTAAAGCGCTGGATTTCTCAAAACCCGCTGAGTGGCAAAACACACTGACGCTCACCCCGGAAGATAAAGTCACCCGCTACAACAACTATTATGAGTTCGGGCTGGATAAAGCCGACCCGGCGGCAAACGCCGGAAGCCTGAAAACCGATCCCTGGACGCTGACCATCGATGGTGAAGTGGCAAAACCGCTGACGCTCGATCACGACGATCTCACCAAACGTTTCCCGCTTGAACAGCGCATTTATCGCATGCGCTGCGTGGAGGCCTGGTCAATGGTAGTGCCGTGGATTGGCTTTCCGCTGCATAAGCTGTTGGCGCTGGTTGAACCCACCAGCAACGCAAAATACGTTGCCTTTAAAACTATCTATGCGCCGGAGCAGATGCCCGGCCAGAAAGACCGCTTTATCGGTGGCGGTCTTGCCTACCCTTATGTAGAAGGCCTGCGCTTAGATGAAGCAATGCACCCTCTGACGCTGCTTACCACCGGCGTTTACGGTAAAGCTCTGCCGCCGCAAAACGGCGCACCGATTCGCCTGACCGTACCGTGGAAATATGGCTTCAAAGGGATCAAATCGATTGTCAGCATTAAGCTGACCCGTGAACGTCCGCCCTGCACCTGGAATCTGGCGGCGCCGGATGAATACGGATTTTTCGCCAACGTGAACCCTCATGTCGATCACCCACGCTGGTCGCAGGCTACTGAACGTTTTATCGGCTCCGGTGGCGTACTGGACGTTAAGCGCCAGCCGACGCTGCTGTTCAACGGCTATGCGGATCAGGTCGCCTCGCTCTATCGCGGGCTTAATTTACGGGAGAATTTCTGAGTGCGATTAACGGCAAAACAGGTCACCTGGCTTAAGGTCATTTTACATCTGGCGGCGTTTTTGCCGTTTGTCTGGCTGTTCTGGGCAGGTTCTCAGGGCTATTTCAGCGCCGATCCTGCTAAGGATATTCAGCACTTTACCGGTCGGATGGCTCTGAAATTACTGCTGGCAACCTTGCTGGTTTCCCCGCTTACGCGCTACGCTAAACAGCCTTTATTGATACGCACCCGCCGCCTGCTGGGGTTATGGTGTTTTGCCTGGGCAACGCTGCATCTCACCAGCTATGCGCTGCTGGAGCTTGGCATTAACAACCTGGGTCTGTTAGGCCAGGAAGTGGTGAGCCGTCCCTATTTGACGCTTGGGCTGGTGAGCTGGCTGATTTTACTGGCGCTGGCGGCAACCTCTTTCCAGAAAGCACAGCGAAAACTGGGGCCGCGCTGGCAAAAATTACACAACTTCGTTTATCTGGTGGCTATCCTCGCCCCGATTCACTATCTGTGGTCGGTGAAGATCCTCTCCCCGCAACCGATCCTGTACGCTCTGGCGGCTTTAGCGCTTTTAGCATGGCGATATAAGAAGTTCCGCCAGTGGTGGCGTTAATTCCCGATAATGTGCAGTTTCCCGCAGAACGTCCGCGCTACAGCAGGCTTTTTCGCAATTGAGGTTGATAATCTTCCCTGATAAGACCAGTATTTAGCTGCCAAATGCTACGAAATCGTTATAATGTGCGACTTTGGTTTGCCTGACGGGGGTTTTTGGCTTCTGAAAAGGTGACAAGCGCGCATCGAAGGTATATTTTGTTTTTTACCGGAGAATTGCAGGAGATAGCAGCACAATGGCCGACAAGTTACGCATTTTGCTTTTAAACGGACCGAACCTGAATATGCTCGGCACCCGTGAGCCAGAGAAGTACGGCACCCTGACGTTAGCGGAAATTGTTAACCGTTTAACCGCAGAGGCCGACGCTCTGAATGTAGCTTTAGACCATCTGCAATCTAACGCGGAGTACGCGATTATCGACCGTATTCATCAGGCTAAAGACAAGATTGACTATATCCTGATCAATCCGGCCGCATTCACGCACACCAGCGTGGCGATTCGCGATGCGCTATTGGCGGTCAGTATCCCGTTTATCGAGATTCATCTGAGCAACGTGCACGCCCGCGAGCCGTTCCGCCATCACTCATATCTCTCTGATATCGCTGCCGGCGTCATCTGCGGATTAGGCGCTGACGGCTATTCATACGCTTTACAGACGGCGGTCAAACGCCTGTCACAATCACACTAAACAAAGAGTACGGAACCCACTCATGGATATTCGTAAGATTAAAAAACTGATCGAGCTGGTTGAAGAATCAGGCATCTCCGAACTGGAAATTTCTGAAGGCGAAGAGTCTGTACGCATCAGCCGTTCCGCGCCAAACGCGGGCTTCCCGGTCATGCAGCAGGCCTACGCAGCACCAATGATGCAGCCACAGGTTGCACCAGCGGCAGCGCCGGCAGCCGCCGCGGCTGAAGCGCCAGCAGCTAAGGCCGAAATCAGTGGTCACATCGTACGCTCCCCAATGGTTGGTACCTTCTACCGCACCCCAAGCCCGGACGCAAAAGCGTTCATCGAAGTGGGCCAGAAGGTCAACGTGGGTGACACCCTTTGCATCGTTGAAGCAATGAAAATGATGAACCAGATCGAAGCCGACAAAGCGGGTACCGTTAAGGCTATTCTGATCGAAAGTGGTCAACCGGTAGAATTTGACGAGCCGCTGGTCGTCATCGAGTAACGAGGCGAACATGCTGGATAAAATTGTCATTGCTAACCGTGGCGAAATTGCACTGCGTATTCTTCGTGCCTGTAAAGAACTGGGCATCAAGACCGTCGCCGTGCACTCCACCGCGGATCGCGATTTAAAACACGTACTGCTGGCGGATGAGACAGTCTGTATCGGCCCGGCTCCGTCCGTAAAAAGCTACCTGAATATCCCGGCTATCATCAGCGCCGCTGAAATCACCGGCGCGGTGGCTATCCATCCGGGTTACGGCTTCCTGTCCGAAAACGCCAACTTTGCTGAGCAGGTTGAACGTTCCGGCTTTATCTTCATCGGCCCGAAAGCTGACACCATTCGCCTGATGGGTGACAAAGTGTCTGCCATCACCGCGATGAAAAAAGCAGGCGTTCCGACCGTGCCTGGCTCCGATGGCCCGCTGGGCGATGACATGGACGCTAACCGCGCCCACGCCAAACGCATCGGCTACCCGGTTATCATCAAAGCCTCAGGCGGCGGCGGCGGTCGCGGTATGCGCGTTGTGCGCAGCGACGCTGAGCTGGCTCAGTCCATCTCCATGACTAAAGCGGAAGCGAAAGCGGCTTTCAGCAACGACATGGTGTACATGGAAAAATACCTGGAAAATCCTCGTCACATCGAGATCCAGGTATTGGCCGACGGCCAGGGCAACGCAATCTATCTGGCTGAACGTGACTGCTCCATGCAGCGTCGTCACCAGAAAGTTGTCGAAGAGGCACCAGCGCCGGGCATTACCCCGGAACTGCGTCGCTACATCGGCGAACGTTGCGCCAAAGCCTGTGTGGATATCGGCTACCGCGGGGCAGGTACCTTCGAGTTCCTGTTCGAAAACGGCGAGTTCTATTTCATCGAGATGAACACCCGTATCCAGGTTGAACATCCGGTTACCGAGATGATCACCGGCGTGGATCTGATCAAAGAGCAGCTGCGTATCGCTGCCGGTCAGCCGCTGTCTATCAAGCAAGAGGAAGTGCAGGTTCGCGGCCATGCGGTGGAATGCCGTATCAACGCCGAAGACCCGAACACCTTCCTGCCAAGCCCGGGTAAAATCACGCGCTTCCACGCACCAGGCGGTTTCGGCGTGCGTTGGGAATCTCATATCTACGCTGGCTATACCGTGCCGCCGTACTATGACTCAATGATTGGCAAACTCATTTGCTACGGGGAAACCCGTGACGTGGCGATCTCTCGCATGAAGAACGCCCTGCAGGAGCTGATCATCGACGGCATCAAAACCAACGTTGATCTGCAGATGCGTATTATGAGCGACGAGAACTTCCAGCATGGTGGTACCAACATCCACTATCTGGAGAAAAAACTCGGTATGTACGAGAAGTAATTTTCCGTACAGCGCAAAAGGCCGGATCTTCCGGCCTTTTTCTTTTTCTCTCCCCTTGCCAGCCCCTTAAGGTACAATCCCCGCTTTCCATTGACCCCGGGAGCCTTATGGACGCGCGTTTTGTTCAGGCCCACAAAGAAGCCCGCTGGGCATTGTGGCTCACTCTCCTCTATCTCGCTGCATGGTTGGCGAGTGCTTACATACCAAATTCAATGCAGGGCTTTACCGGTTTGCCGCACTGGTTTGAAATGGCCTGTCTGCTGATCCCGCTGGTCTTTATTCTGCTGTGCTGGGCGATGGTGAAGTTTATCTATCGCGATATTCCGCTGGAGGATAACGATGCAAGCTGAGGTGATCCTGCCGCTTATTGCCTACCTGTTTGTAGTATTTGGCCTGTCGGTCTATGCAATGCGCAAACGCACTACCGGTACCTTCCTCAACGAATATTTTCTCGGCAGCCGCTCGATGGGCGGGTTTGTCCTGGCGATGACGTTGACCGCAACCTATATCAGCGCCAGTTCGTTTATCGGCGGACCGGGTGCCGCCTACAAATACGGGCTGGGCTGGGTATTGCTGGCGATGATTCAGCTCCCTGCCGTATGGCTGTCGCTTGGCGTACTGGGGAAAAAATTCGCCATTCTTGCCCGTCGCTACAACGCGGTGACGCTGAACGATATGCTGTTTGCCCGCTATCGGAGCCGCCTGCTGGTGTGGCTGGCGAGCCTCAGCCTGCTGGTCGCATTTATCGGCGCCATGACAGTGCAGTTCATCGGCGGCGCGCGACTGCTGGAAACCGCCGCAGGCATTCCCTACGAAACCGGTTTGCTGATTTTCGGCATTAGTATCGCGCTCTACACCGCCTTTGGTGGCTTCCGCGCCAGCGTCCTGAATGACGCCATGCAGGGGCTGGTGATGCTGATCGGTACGATCGTACTGCTCGTCGGTATTGTGCATGCCGCAGGCGGGCTCAGCCACGCCGTGCAAACGCTGGAGCAGATAGACCCGAAGCTCGTGACGCCGCAGGGCGCAGACGACATCCTGTCCCCGACCTTTATGACCTCTTTCTGGGTGCTGGTCTGTTTTGGCGTTATCGGCCTGCCGCACACTGCGGTGCGCTGCATTTCCTACAAAGACAGTAAAGCGGTGCATCGCGGCATTATTCTCGGCACGATCGTGGTTGCCATTCTGATGCTGGGAATGCATCTGGCAGGTGCGCTGGGACGCGCCGTGATCCCGGACCTGAGCGTACCCGATTTAGTGATCCCGACCCTGATGGTGAAAGTACTGCCGCCGTTTGCCGCCGGGATCTTCCTTGCCGCGCCGATGGCCGCCATTATGTCGACGATCAACGCGCAGCTGTTGCAGAGTTCCGCTACGATCATCAAAGATCTGTATCTGAACCTGCATCCGGAACAGGTGGCTAACGAAAAGCGCCTGAAGCGGATGTCCGCGGTGATTACGCTGGTACTTGGGGCGCTGCTGCTGCTGGCCGCCTGGCGACCGCCGGAGATGATCATCTGGCTGAACCTGCTGGCATTCGGCGGACTTGAAGCGGTCTTCCTGTGGCCGCTGGTGCTGGGCCTCTATTGGGAGCGGGCCAACGCGGCAGGCGCGCTGAGCGCGATGATTGTCGGCGGCGTGCTGTACGCCGTGCTCGCTACTCTGAAAATTCAGTACCTGGGCTTCCATCCGATTGTGCCTTCGTTACTGCTAAGCCTGCTGGCGTTTGTCGTGGGGAACCGTTTCGGTCAGTCCTCGCCACAAGCGACCGTAATTTCTACTGATAAATAAAGAGTTTTGCCATGCCTTGGATCCAACTGAAACTGAACACCACCGGCGCGAACGCTGAGGAACTGAGCGATGCGCTGATGGAAGCGGGCTCCGTGTCCATCACTTTCCAGGACACGCATGATACGCCCGTGTTTGAACCTCTGCCGGGCGAAACCCGCCTGTGGGGCGATACGGATGTTATTGGCCTCTTCGATGCCGAAACCGATATGAAGGAAGTGGTCGCCATCCTCGAACATCATCCGCTGCTTGGCGCAGGCTTTGTTCATAAGATCGAACAGCTGGAAGACAAAGACTGGGAGCGTGAATGGATGGATAACTTCCATCCGATGCAGTTCGGTAAGCGTCTGTGGATCTGCCCAAGCTGGCGCGAAGTGCCGGATGAAAATGCGGTCAACGTGATGCTCGATCCGGGCCTGGCGTTCGGCACCGGCACCCATCCGACGACATCACTGTGCCTGCAATGGCTGGATGGACTCGATCTTGACGGTAAAACCGTGATCGACTTCGGCTGCGGATCCGGGATCCTCGCCATCGCGGCGCTGAAGCTTGGTGCAGCGAAAGCCATTGGGATCGATATCGATCCGCAGGCCATTCAGGCCAGCCGCGATAACGCAGAGCGCAACGGCGTCTCCGATCGCCTGGAGCTGTACCTGCCGCAGGATCAGCCAGAAGCCATGAAAGCCGACGTGGTGGTTGCGAATATCCTCGCAGGCCCATTACGTGAGCTGGCACCGTTAATCAGCGTCCTGCCCGTTGAGGGCGGCCTGCTGGGCCTTTCCGGCATCCTTGCCAGCCAGGCCGACAGCGTCTGTGAAGCCTATACCTCGCTGTTCGCACTCGACCCGGTGGTCGAGAAGGAAGAGTGGTGCCGTATCACCGGGGCCCGGCGATAGTTCCGAAATATATGCGTAGCTGAGGCAGCTACGCATTTTCCGCTTCACCCTTACCAAAATCCGGGTGTTAAATCGCCGCGTAGCTCACAGAGCTACGGGCTAATTAACAAATAATTCACCGGACGAATACCATGAAAGACTTTACAGGCAAGGCCGCTCTGCTGGCCTTATCCATCATGCCGCTCGCTGCATTCGCTTCTCACTGGAGTTACGAAGGCAACGAATCACCGGAGCACTGGAGCCAACTGAGCGACGAATTCAAAACCTGCCAGAAAGGCATGAATCAGTCGCCAATCGATATCGACAAAACCCTCAACGCGCATCTGCAACCTCTGGATATTCACTACGGCAAAGGCCCGGATGTGGTGCTAAACAACGGACACACCATTCAGGCAACGGTTGATCCGAAAGCCACCGACAGCATCACTCTGGATGGTCACAGCTACCTGCTGCAACAATTCCACTTCCACGCCCCTTCTGAGAATACGATGCACGGTAAACACGCCGCCATGGAGATGCATTTAGTGCACAAGAATGCCGCAGGTGAGATTGCAGTGGTCGCAGTGATGTTTGATGTCGGTGCTGCTAACGCCGAGCTGGATAAGCTCTGGAGCGTGATGCCGCAGCAGGCAGAAAACAGTTCACCGGTAAAATCATCGCTGAATATCAACAAGCTGATTCCGGAAGACAGAACTTACTGGCGCTTTAGCGGATCGCTAACCACGCCACCGTGCTCTGAAGGCGTCACCTGGCTGGTATTTAAGCATCCTCTGACGCTGTCAGCCGCGCAGCTGGCGAAATTTACCCATACAATGCATCACGATAATAATCGTCCGGTTCAACCTGCGCACGGTCGTGTTGTGATTGAATAAGTGCCAAAAAGGCGTTTCTCATCTTCTGCTGAAATGAGATCCAGCCCGCAATATTCGGGATAATCTGCTGATAAAAACGGCAGGTTATCTCTTTTCTGCTCCGTTTCTGGCAGGAAAAAACGATAAGTTATGCAATTTTTCGACTGTTTAAAAAGAAATCGGAAACATCTAACGCAATGATTTAATTGCCGTTAAAATCTACCCCATCCTCATGAGTGGCGATTCCTTGATCTACAACAGAGGATTGCTCAAAGTTTGGCCTTTCATCTCATGCAAAAAATGCGTAATATACGCCGCCTTGCAGTCACAGTATGGTCATTTCTTAACTCATGCGCATCGGACACCACCAGCTCAGAAATCGCCTGATCGCAGCCCCTATGGCAGGTATTACCGACAGGCCATTCAGGACGCTGTGCTACGAGATGGGAGCAGGGTTAACCGTTTCCGAGATGATGTCCTCCAACCCGCAGGTGTGGGAGAGCGACAAGTCTCGTTTACGGATGGTGCACATTGATGAACCCGGTATTCGCACCGTGCAAATTGCCGGAAGCGTGCCTGAAGAGATGGCAGACGCCGCGCGTATCAACGTGGAAAGTGGCGCCCAAATTATTGATATTAATATGGGTTGCCCGGCCAAAAAGGTGAATCGCAAGCTTGCGGGTTCAGCCCTTCTGCAATACCCCGACCAGGTGAAGTCAATCCTGACGGCGGTTGTCAGCGCAGTGGACGTTCCCGTTACGTTGAAGATTCGCACGGGTTGGTCGCCGGAACACCGTAACTGTGTAGAAATTGCCCAACTGGCCGAAGATTGTGGCATTCAGGCCCTGACCATTCATGGACGCACTCGCGCCTGTTTGTTCAACGGCGACGCTGAATACGACAGTATTCGGGCAGTTAAGCAGAAAGTTTCCATTCCGGTTATCGCGAATGGTGACATTACTGACCCGCTTAAAGCCAGAGCTGTGCTCGACTATACGGGAGCTGATGCTCTGATGATAGGACGTGCCGCTCAGGGAAGACCTTGGATCTTTCGGGAAATCCAGCATTATCTGGACACTGGGGAGCTGCTTGCCCCGCTGCCACTGGCAGAGGTTAAGCGCTTGCTTTGTTCGCATGTTCGGGAATTGCATGACTTTTACGGTCAGGCAAAAGGGTACCGAATTGCGCGTAAACACGTATCCTGGTATCTCCAGGAGCACGCTCCAAATGACCAGTTTCGGCGCACATTCAACGCCATAGAGGATGCCAGCGAACAGCTGGAGGCGTTGGAGGCATACTTCGAAAATCTTGCGTAATGAAATAAAGAGCTGACAGAACTATGTTCGAACAACGCGTAAATTCTGACGTACTGACCGTTTCCACCGTTAACTCTCAGGACCAGGTAACTCAAAAACCCCTGCGTGACTCGGTTAAACAGGCACTGAAGAACTATTTTGCTCAACTGAACGGTCAGGATGTGAATGACCTGTATGAGCTGGTACTGGCTGAAGTAGAACAGCCCCTGTTGGACATGGTGATGCAATACACCCGTGGTAACCAGACCCGCGCTGCCCTGATGATGGGTATCAACCGCGGAACTCTGCGTAAGAAACTGAAAAAATACGGCATGAACTGATACTAATCAGTTAACTTGCTGTTTTAAAAGGCGCTCTTCGGCATGGGGAAGCGCCTTTTTTATTACCTTAAATTCACGAGTTTCCTCCTCTTCCCCCTCCGTACTTTTCGTGTATATTGCCTGCCATTCTCTCCTTCTTTTTCCAGGTGCGGTTATGCTTCGTAAGTGCGGATGGCTGGTCCTTTTCGCGTTGTTCATGTTCCTGTTTGAGGGGCTACTCATGCAGTGGATTGAGCTTATCTCCACCGAAAGCGAGAAATGCCGCAATATGAATTCCGTCAATCCCCTGAAGCTGGTTAACTGTTCCGACCTGGATTAATTGTCTGTCGCTAACATCGGTAAACGCGCCGGTATGCCGCGTGAAAACAAGGGATTTAAATCACTTTGAGTCCCTTCGTGGCGATGGTAATGTCACAGCTCTCATCCTCCCCTGAACGAACTGACGACACCATGCAGACTGGCCATTACGACCCGACTCTGGTCGCGATCTCCTTTGTCATTGCTATTCTCGCTGCCTGGACCGCACTCAACGTGGCAGGACGAGTCAGGGAAAGCAGGCCTGGCTAAGCGGTGGCGGTGTCGCCATGGGTATTGGCGTCTGGGCGAAGCACTTCATTGGTATGCTGGCAATGGACAGTGCGATAAGCATTCGCTACAGCCCTGGCTTGACCACGCTGTCGATGATCATCGCGATTGCCTCTTCCCTTTTTTGCGCTCTGGCTGGCCAGCGTCGCTCGCCTTCGTTTGCGCCGTCTGCTACCGGGTGCCCTGGTGATGGGCTCCGGCGTGGTTTTAATGCACTACACGGGCATAGCATCAATGGCAGTCTCCGCACCCATCACCTGGGATTATCGCTGGGTCTCCCTCTCCGTGGTAATAGCGCAGCTGGCCTCGTCGCTTGCTGAAGCCAATAAAGAGCTGGCGTTACAGGACACATTAACCCGCCAGCCAAACCGGGTGCTGTTTGAAGATCGCCTGAGTCAGGCCATCAGTAAAGCCGACAGGGAGACCAGCCCTTTTGCGCTGATGTTTATGGATCTCGATGGCTTTAAGGCCGTTAACGATGCATTTGGCCACGACGTCGGCGATAAGCTACTCGATCGCCACCAGCAATCCCACAGCGCGTTGAAATAAGGTTTTGCAGAAGCACTCACCATGACGTCAAGGCGCATGGCAGCGCTGTTCTTCGCTGCCCTCCAACGTCATTCAGTGGAACGAAATGATTGATAAGATAAAAAGGTGCTAACTGCGCCTTTTTATTTTCTCTGGATAAAGTGCCTACTCATTTCGCTTAATCTCCAGATTTTATCCTGCATATTTTCTGCATAATTAGCGATATCTTCGCCAAATCCTCCATGATGTTTACATAACTCATAATTTGAGATTATTTGCGCCTCCCGACGTAATCATTCGCAGTGGTAAAATTAGCGCTATTCCGCAAGGTATTCGTTTCATTACCATTGCGGTTAAACAGAGGTAATATCATGAAAAGATTGATTTCAGTTGCATTGCTGACCGCGCTTCTGGCAGGCTGCGCACACGACTCACCTTGTGTGCCGGTTTATGACGATCAGGGGCGGCTGGTTCATACCAACACCTGCATGAAAGGCACCACGCAGGATAACTGGGAAACAGCTGGCGCTATCGCCGGCGGCGCAGCCGCACTTGCGGGCCTGACGCTGGGCATTGTCGCTCTGACGAAATAATACTAAAGCGCGGGGCCTCCCGCGCTTTTGCTTCATGCTGGTGCAGACCTTTTTCAATAAGTAAAAAATCCGCCTCATTTCCGATCTTCATTAACTCTGTTTCGTGTTTTAACGCACAGACTCATAATTAAGTGTGATGATTTGCGCATTATCCCGTGAGCAATTTCACATCTTATTATTATTCCTTCTCACACCAATATTAACTCACGAAATCATTTCCTTTTTTTCTCTCAATTCGGAAACTTTTTCGCTCTGTTTTGTGGCGCAGGTTGTAATTTTGCACCATTGCGGGGCGCTTATTTTTTTCTTTCCTGTCTACACTCACTTTATTGCTTCCCCGACACCCAAAATCAGGCGGTTGCAATTCTGGCATTCCCTTTGCTTTACAGGAAATGGCCATGGCCACAGACAGGTTTCGACGTTCTCCCGGACGTCTCTATAACGATAAATTTTCGCCACACAGGATGCTTTATGAAAAAGATGATGATCGCCAGCCTCACAGCGGCGGGCGTACTGTTTGCACTCTCAAATCAGGCACATGCCGGTACCACTTTCGAAGCCGTTAAAAAGAAAGGCTTTGTGCAGTGTGGGATCAGTGACGGATTACCGGGCTTCTCCTATGCGGACGCCGACGGCAAATTTACCGGTATTGATGTGGACGTCTGCCGTGGCGTGGCCGCAGCGGTATTTGGCGATGCCAGCAAGGTAAAATATACCCCGCTGACCGCAAAAGAACGTTTCACCGCATTACAGTCTGGCGAAGTGGATGTGTTATCCCGCAATACCACATGGACCTCTTCCCGTGACGCGGGTATGGGCCTCTCATTCACCGGCGTCACCTATTACGACGGCATCGGCTTCCTGACTCATGACAAAGCCGGGCTGAAAAGCGCGAAAGAGCTCGACGGGGCAACGGTATGTATTCAGGCCGGGACCGATACCGAGCTGAACGTCGCCGATTACTTCAAAGCCAATAACATGAAATACACGCCGGTCACCTTCGACCGCTCTGACGAATCCGCTAAAGCGCTGGAATCCGGACGCTGCGATACCCTGGCATCCGATCAGTCTCAGCTGTACGCGCTGCGCATCAAATTGAGTAAACCAACGGACTGGATCGTTCTGCCGGAAGTGATTTCGAAAGAACCGCTGGGCCCGGTGGTACGTCGTGGCGATGATGAGTGGTTCTCTGTCGTACGCTGGACGCTGTTTGCCATGCTGAACGCCGAAGAGATGGGCATCAACTCGAAGAACGTCGACGAGAAGTTTGCCAATCCTTCCACACCGGATATGTCACATCTGCTGGGTAAAGAAGGCGACTTCGGTAAAGACCTGAAGCTGGACAACAAGTGGGCGTACAACATCGTCAAGCAGGTAGGAAACTACGCTGAAATATTTGACCGTAACGTCGGGGCTGACAGCGCGCTGAAGATCAAGCGTGGACAGAACAACCTCTGGAATAACGGCGGGATCCAGTACGCTCCACCGGTTCGCTAAGTTTTATGCTGTGACGGGCACCGCGGCCTGCGGTGCCCAACCTGACGTTCTGGTCATTGAGGTTTTCCTATGTCGCAACGCCGCCTGACCGTAAAAGGATCACTCTCCTTTTCCAACCCCACGGTTCGCGCCTGGCTGTTTCAAATCCTTGCGGTAGTGGCCGTTGCCGCTATTGCTATCTATTTGATACACAACACCATCACTAACCTGGATAACCGTGGCATTACCTCCGGCTTCGCTTTTCTCGACCGAAGCGCAGGTTTTGGCATCGTTCAACACTTAATCGATTATCAGCAGGGCGATACCTATGGCCGGGTGTTCCTGGTCGGTTTGCTCAATACGCTGCTGGTATCGGCTTTATGTATCGTTTTCGCCTCGTTCCTTGGGTTCTTCCTTGGGCTGGCGAGGCTGTCAGATAACTGGCTGCTGCGCAAGCTGTCGACGGTCTATATTGAGACGTTTCGTAATATCCCGCCGCTGCTGCAAATCTTCTTCTGGTACTTCGCCGTATTGCGCAATTTGCCCGGGCCTCGTCAGGCAGTTAGCGCCTTCGATCTGGCTTTTCTCAGCAACCGTGGGCTTTATATTCCAGCCCCGCAATGGGGAGAGGGTCTTTTTGCGTTTGTCGGGGCGGTGGCGATTGCGCTGTTAATATCCATTGGCTTGTATCGCTACAACAGAACCCATCAGATAAAGACCGGACAGCTGCGCCGCACATGGCCAACTGCGCTTGGGCTCATCATTGCCTTGCCGCTTCTGGCTCACTGGTGTTTTGGCGCGGCGCTGCACTGGGACGTTCCGGTTCTGCGCGGGTTTAACTTCCGCGGCGGCATGGCGTTGATTCCGGAACTGGCAGCCTTAACGCTGGCGCTTTCTGTCTACACCTCCGCGTTTATCGCCGAGATCATTCGCTCTGGTATCCAGGCGGTACCGCACGGCCAGCATGAAGCCGCTCGCTCGCTGGGGTTACCTAATCCGGTCACGCTTCGCCAGGTCATCATTCCGCAGGCGCTGCGCGTGGTGATCCCACCGCTGACCAGCCAGTATCTGAATATTGTCAAAAACTCCTCCCTGGCGGCGGCCATTGGCTATCCCGATATGGTGTCGCTGTTTGCCGGTACGGTGCTGAATCAGACCGGTCAGGCCATCGAAACCATCGCGATCACCATGTCCGTTTATCTCATTATCAGCCTGAGTATTTCGCTGCTGATGAACATCTATAACCGCCGTATGGCATTAATTGAGCGCTAAGGAACGATGATGACAAAAGCACTTCTGTCTCACTCCCCGCGCCCGGCGGGAGCGAAGCGCAATCAGCCGCTGACGTGGATACGCAAGAATTTATTCTCCAGCTGGTCAAACAGCCTGCTGACAATTTTTGCGTTATGGCTGATGTGGGAGCTGATCCCACCGCTGATGAACTGGGCGTTTCTTCAGGCAAACTGGGTGGGAACGACGCGTGCGGACTGCACCAAAGCCGGTGCGTGCTGGGTGTTCATCCATCAACGCTTCGGGCAGTTTATGTATGGCCTGTACCCGCACGATCAGCGTTGGCGGATCAATACCGCATTGATTATCGGGCTGATATCCATTGTGCCTATGTTCTGGAGCGCCATGCCGCGCCGTGGCCGTTACATCGCCGGCTGGGTCGTCATCTATCCCATCGTCGTCTGGTTCCTGCTGTATGGCGGCTTTTTCGGCCTTGAGCGTGTGGAAACTCGCCAGTGGGGTGGCCTGACGCTGACGCTGATTATCGCTTCCGTGGGCATCGCTGGCGCGTTACCGCTTGGCATTCTGCTGGCGCTTGGCCGACGCTCAACTATGCCCATCGTGCGGATCCTGTCGGTGATCTTTATTGAATTCTGGCGCGGCGTGCCGCTCATTACCGTGCTGTTTATGTCGTCGGTCATGCTGCCACTGTTTATGTCTGAAGGCACAAGTATCGACAAACTGATCCGCGCGCTGGTCGGGGTGGTGCTGTTCCAGTCTGCCTATGTTGCGGAAGTGGTTCGTGGAGGTTTGCAGGCTCTGCCGAAAGGGCAGTACGAAGCAGCCAGCTCGCTGGCGCTGGGATACTGGAAAACCCAGGCTCTGGTCATTCTGCCTCAGGCGCTGAAGCTGGTGATCCCGGGGTTAGTCAATACCATTATCGCGCTCTTTAAAGACACCAGTCTGGTGATCATCATCGGTCTGTTTGATCTCTTCAGCAGCGTTCAGCAAGCCACCGTTGATCCGGCCTGGCTCGGGATGTCGACCGAGGGCTACGTTTTCGCTGCACTGATCTACTGGATCTTCTGTTTTAGCATGTCGCGCTACAGCCAGCACCTGGAAAAGCGCTTCAACACCGGGCGTACGCCGCACTGAGGACACTATGAGCCAAACATTATTACAACCGGCGGATGCGATGATTACGCTGGAAAACGTCAATAAATGGTACGGGCAGTTTCATGTTTTGAAGGATATCAATCTGAACGTGAAACAAGGGGAGCGCATCGTATTATGCGGCCCATCCGGTTCGGGAAAATCAACAACGATTCGCTGTATCAACCACCTGGAAGAGCATCAGCAGGGACGAATTGTGGTTGATGGCATTGAACTGAACGAAGATATTCGCAATATCGAACGCGTTCGTCAGGAAGTCGGGATGGTATTCCAGCACTTCAATTTGTTCCCGCACCTGACCGTACTGCAAAACTGCACCCTGGCGCCAATTTGGGTTCGCAAGATGCCGAAGAAGGAAGCCGAAGCGCTGGCAATGCACTATCTGGAACGCGTACGTATCGCCGAACACGCACATAAATTCCCCGGGCAGATTTCTGGTGGGCAGCAACAGCGCGTCGCAATTGCCCGTTCGCTGTGCATGAAACCCAAAATTATGCTGTTTGACGAGCCGACATCGGCACTCGACCCGGAAATGGTTAAAGAAGTGCTCGACACTATGATTGGCCTGGCGCAGTCGGGTATGACCATGCTCTGCGTAACCCATGAAATGGGCTTTGCCAGAACCGTTGCTGACAGGGTTATCTTTATGGATCGCGGTGAGATCGTTGAGCAGGCCCCGCCGGATCAGTTCTTCGCGAATCCTGAATCTGAGCGCACGAGAGCATTTCTTTCACAGGTCATACACTAATCCTTCCGTGCTTTTGCCCGGTGGCGACTTTGCTTACCGGGCCTACGCCCGGCTTCACATCTGGATTCCAGAATGCAGAAAAGCAAAAAGCCCAGTCATAAGACTGGGCTTTTTGCTTAATTGATGTCTGGCAGTTCCCTACTCTCGCATGGGGAGACCCCACACTACCATCGGCGCTACGGCGTTTCACTTCTGAGTTCGGCATGGGGTCAGGTGGGACCACCGCGCTACTGCCGCCAGACAAATTCTGTTATCTGCCGAACTTCACCGTTAAAACTGGTGCTGATACCCAGAGTCGAACTGGGGACCTCACCCTTACCAAGGGTGCGCTCTACCAACTGAGCCATATCAGCACACTTAATTTGATGCCTGGCAGTTC